>JBEKDC010000095.1:0-11074 GCA_050014535.1 Rhizomicrobium sp. | reverse complement strand
GCGATCTTCTCGCGCATGTCGGCGAGGCGGCTCGGAACCGGGCGGCTGTCCTCGTCGATATCGACATAGGAAATCGAAAGCCCCATCGCGCCGGCTTCCATCGCCTGCTCGAGCAGCGCGCACATGCGCTCGATCTCGTCGTCCGTCGCCACACGCTCCTGGCTCTCCTTGCCCATCACATAGAAGCGCAACGCGGAATGGCCAACGAGCGCGCCCACATTGAGGCCGAGACCGGGACGGATGAAATCGAGATATTCGCCGAAGCTCTCCCACGCGAACGAGACGGCCGCGTCAAAAGTGGGTTCCTTGATGTCCTCGATCTTTTCGAACATCTTGACGAGCTTCCTGCGGTCGCCCTGTTTCACGGGAGCAAGACTCAGCGAACAATTCCCGATGACCACGGTCGTCACGCCATGCTCGATGCTGGGTGTCGCGAGCCGGTCCCAGCAGATTTGCGGATCGTAATGGGTGTGAATGTCGATGAAACCGGGCGCCAGCACATGGCCCTTGGCATCGATCTCGCGGCGCGCAGTTCCCGCGAACGTGCCGATGGATGCAATCAGGCCATCTTTGACCGCCACGTCGGACGTAAAGGAGGCCGCGCCCGTGCCGTCCACGATGCGCGCATTTCGAATGACCAGGTCCATTTTTGCCTCCGAACGATTTTGATGTCGATTTCGACCGCATCTTAGGCGATCGGTCTCGACTCTCTATGAAAATATTGTCACGGCCCGCAATTGACCTCGGCGACGAGGTGGTAATGCCGCTTTTGCACTTTGAACGGCCACTAATGAGGTCCGGTTTCGGCCAGCAGAAAGCGCTCATATTGTAATCCCGCCGAAACCTATCGTAAATTTGCTCTACCGATAGGCTTCGCGATGACCTGACGACTGCAATATTGCTTGCAGGACAAATCAAAAGCCGCTTGTAAACCGGAGGAGGAAATCATTATGCGCAAGAATCCAACCGCCATGGCAATCTTGGCATTCACACTGGCAACTTTTTTCGTACAAAGCGCTGCCGCGCAAACTGTCACTTTGAACGTCGGTTTTGTTTATGCTTCTAAGCCTTTTACTGGGTTTTCGACAGGCGGCACTATTACGATCGCACGTTTCCTCGGCACGCCTTACAATCGCAAAGTCAATTCGACATCCGATCTTACGGTTGGAAATTTTACGCATGGCATTCCGCCAACAGTGATCGGCCACGCTTCGATCGTTTTCCAATATTTTCCCAACGACAATCACATCAACATATTCCCAGGCACCTCTCACATCACGACGAGTTGGGGCACACAGACGTGCCGCGTCTACGAAAACAGGACATGCGATTGCGGTACCAATGCGAATTGGCAGATCTGCACGGGCGTCTTGCCTGGCTATTCCGATTCGCTAGCTGCGCTTGCCGCCATCAACCGAGCTCAAGCGATAAGCGGGCTGACCGCGGCCGGCGTTCGGGTCACGCAAGACAACGTAGCGGCGGCCGATCTCGAATCTGTCGTTCCCGGGATTTCGAAAGCCAAGAAAATCTCCTCCAACCCCACGGCCGGCGCCGCTGGTTTTGTCGGGCTCCCCGGCTCCAAATGAAAGACCTTAGTCCTCTTCGAGCGACGCGAATTGCACTGCGGTATCGATAAGAGTGATAGTTGGCGTCTCTTCTCAGAGCGCGGTTGATCGAAGTTCGCATTTTACGGGAGGAGCACGGGGTAGATTTGTGCAAAAACGGGTGGCCGAGAGGCCGCCCCTTGGCCACTCGAGTGGTCCGTGGGCCGGGACAAGTGAGTTCGCTACGAACTCAAATCCGCCGGTCGAGCCCGGCCCAATAGGGTTCGCGCAGTTTGCGTTTGAAGATCTTGCCGGAATCCTCGCGCGGCAGTTCGGCGAGGAATTCGATGCGGCGGGGCATCTTGTAGCCCGCGACACGTCCCGTCAGATAGGCTTTCACATCGGCCTCCGACAAATCGATGCCCGGTTGAGGCTGGACCACCGCGCAGACGGCCTCGCCATATTCCTCGTTGGGAATTCCGAAAATCGCGCAATCGGCCACGCCGGGCATGCGGTGAAGCTGCGCTTCGATCTCGGCGGGATAGATGTTGACGCCGCCCGAAATGATCATGTCGTTGGCGCGATCGCACAGATAGAGGTAGCCGTCCTCGTCGAAATAGCCGACATCGCCCGGCGCGATGAGGCCGAGCTTCTCCGCCTTGCGCCGCTTCGCATCGTCCTGGTGATAAGTGAAATCCGCGGCGGCCTTCACGCGACCGACGACTTCGCCGATCGCACGCGGCGCAAGGCTCTCGCCGTTCTCGCCGATCACCCGCACATCGGCTTCGGGAATGGCTTTGCCGACCGTGCCCGGATGGGAGAGCCATTCCTCCGACGTGCAGAACACGATGATGCCCGTCTCGGTGCTTCCATAGTACTCGTTGATAACCGGTCCCCACCATTCGATCATCGCGCGCTTGACGGGCGGCGAGACGGGCGCGGCAGCGTGCACCACGAATCTAAGCGACGACACATCGTATTTGCGCCGCACGTCTTCGGGCAGTTTGAGCAGGCGATTGAACATGATCGGCACGAGATGAAGATGCGTGACCCGATATTTTTCGATCAGCTGCAACAATTCTTCCGCTTCGAAACGGGGCTCGAGGATCACATTTGCGCCGAGCCGCGTCGACGAGACTCCATAGGCGTTCGGGGCCGAGTGATACATCGGCCCGGTGACGACGGTGACGATCTCTTCGGGGGTCGCGAGCCAGGGCAGGAAACCGAAACCGCGCGCGAGAAGCATCCCGCCGAGTTGCACCTGTTCGGGAGTAGGAGGATTGCGGCGCACGCCTTTCGGTCTTCCCGTCGTGCCGGAAGTGTAGATCATCGTGCCGGGCGGTTCCGTGGCAACGGCCTGGCGAGGGGCGAAACCGGCAAGCCATATATCCCAATCCTGTGCGTGCGGCGGCATCGCGGAGGAGCCGGCAATGCCGTAGGCGCTCGCAATCTCGGGCGGCGCGGGAACGACGAGCAGCGGCACATTTGCGGGAATCGCCGCGCGAATGGGTTCCACCAGATCGGAATGGATCACGATCGCCTTGGCGCCCGAATTCGCGAACAGATAGCGCGCCTCGTCTTCCGTGTAGTGCCAGTTCACGGGCACGGGATAGGCATTCACCATGCCGGCGCCGAGACTCGCCTCGAGGAACGGAAAATCGTTGCGCAGATAAAGCGCGACCGTGTCGCCCTGCCCGATGCCGAGCGAGGCAAAGCCGGAGGCGGCCCGTGCCGCCCGCTCCGTCAACTCCGCGGTGGACCGGACTCGTTCGCCGCTTCTGATCTCAGCCATGGCAGTTTCCCTGGTTAGTGCAGGCTCTCTCGGCCTCGCTTGACCCCACTACACAGGACCGCATTCGGATCGGCAATATGCAAATTCGACGGAAAAAGGCGTCCCATGGGCGCACCGAGCGCGGCGCTATTGGCGGTTCTGCGCCGCCGCCCTGACGTCCGAGGGCGTGCAAAGGTAACGCTTCCGGAACGTGCGGTTGAAATAGGAAAGATCGCTGAAGCCCGCTTCAAAGGCGATCGTGCCGATGTGCATGCCGACCAGTCGCGAGTCGCTGAGCTGCCGATGCGCATGTGCCAACCTCGCATCGAGCACGAGCTCTGAAAACGTTGTGCAGTCACCGTCCAATAATTTTCGGACATAGCTGGGCGATAGACCGTGGTGCTGCGCCAACCAGTCGACCGAGATGGCCGGATTGTTGGCGTTCTGTGCGATGTCCGACTTCATCGCGAGCAGACGCGCCGCCCGAATGCCCCGACCCCTGGCGGTCTCCGCCACATCGCGCGTGGCGCCCATCGCCAGAGCGACAAGATCGAGGATGTGCGTCGCCACCAGATGGCGGACTTCGGCGGACCGCGGCCTGTCGTCGGATGCCAACAGGCTCATGATGTAGCTCTTGAGAAGGCGCACCGCTTCCGTGCGCGCCGCAGCCGGCACCAGCGCGATATCGCCGACATTGCGGACTGCGGACGACAGAGACCGGAACGGAATGGCGATATTGATCAATTGCAAAGTTGCGGGCGCTTCAGCCGTCGCGCCGGTAATGGCATTGCAACTCACCGCGCCGTCTCCCGGATTCAGATCGAGTTCGCGGCCGGGCCGCAGCAGACGCCCGCTGCCGCGCGCGACGATTGCAAATATCACATCGTCATTGCCGTCGGAAAGCAGTTCGCGCGTGCGGATCGAGCGGACATTTCGATAGGAACCGAGAGCGACCGTAACACCTGGAAGAGCATATCCCGACACGTCGCAGCGAAATACATTGCCCGAATCCATCGGCGCCAGATCCAGCCGGGCCACGCTTTTTCCAAAGACCTCGCGCCACATAGCCAGCCGATCCCGGTCCGGCAGGGCCGCAGTCGCAAATCGCGCGAGCTGCACGCTCGCGTGGCCCCCATCCGTCATATCGATTCAAACTATATCGACGCTCCAACCCGATTATCGCCCAATGTTTCCGCGTCGACAAGCGCCAACGCCGGCGATGCTTTTGTCGAAATCAATCGTGTGGTTAATCGTTGAACCGCGTGCCGAAGAACGCCACAAAAACACAACGCCACCGAGTCCCAGCCGCGGTGGCGTAACGTCCGAGACACCTGTTGCGTCGACACCAACCCCTTGCGTCGACGCTGGCGCGTCATCGGCCTAGATCACGCACAAGCCTACGCAATCCCGTCCGCATGGACGGTCGGGGAGCGCGCCACTTACGTCACGTGACTGTCAGGGGGTCGCGGGACAAGTCCCGGATTTCTGCTTCGGCGCCGGCGCCAGGCCATAGGCGTAGGTCGTTTCGCCGCTGATCGTGGCGATCGGCGTGGATGCGCCAGTCGTCGTATCGAGCGTCACCAGAGCGGGCGGGTTGGCTTGCGTGGCGCCGTACAGGACTCCGCCGACCATCACCATGGCGGTGATGCTGTCGCTTGCCGCGCCGATCTTTTTGCCATGGCCGGTCTTGGTGTCGATTTTGTAGAGAGTGCTCTTGTGGGTGAGGTACAGAGTCGAAGATCCGGTCGACATCCCGACATCGACGGTCATGGGAACGTGAGTCGGACCGACCATAGTGGCGACCGCATTCAGCGGGTTTATGGAGTAAAGCTCGCCGGTAAAATCCGTTGCGTACAGGCTCCCGGGCTTGGTCGAGCCGAACACGCCAACCGCGCTGATCGAATCGGTTTCGACCGGTGTCAAGGCGCCGTTGGAGGGCGCAAGCGTATAAATGGTCGTGATGCCGGAGAGGCTGTGGTATTGCGCGGTATAGAGCGGGTTGGTGACGCCGACACCCAGTCCACCCAGGGTGAGCCCGCTATTGCCGCATTTGTTGAACGCGCCAGTATCGAGATCGAGTACGCCGAAATCGCCGTTTTGAGCGGTCTCGAAGGCATAGGTATCGTGCGCCGTCGCCACCGCGGGAACCATCATTGCGGCGCCAAGTGCTGCAGCCGCTCCGGCCGCTGCGGAAATTTTGCTCTTAATCACAATCGTCTCCTTATGTTGCGCACCAGCGCCCCGAACTCCTGGCGCTTTCCGTTGGGGCAATGGCGAGCCGCTCAATCCTGCTGTGCGCAGCGATGCTCTGCTCCCCCGAAATACGAAACTAGCACTCGCCCACGGCGCAATCTCGGACTCCGCGCCACTACCGCTGGGACTCCGTGACACTGCAAATTCATCGCAACTGTGGGCACACTTGGCGCGACGCGCTGGGCGACAATCCAATTTCTTCTCCTTGACCTTCGCCCCCTCAAAGCCGATATAACAAGTCGGATTTGTGGAAATGATCGGCATGCTGTCCCAGAAGGCGCGTTACGCACTTCACTCTTTGATCGTGCTCGCCGAACGCGGCGGCGAAGAACCGATGATGATCGCGGACATCGCCGAGGAAGCGCGCGTTCCCCGCAAATTCCTCGAACAGATTCTGCTTAGTCTGAAGCGGCGCGGCATCGTGCGTAGCCAGCGCGGCCGCCAGGGCGGGTACCTGCTGGGCCGGCCGCCCGCCGAGATCAGCTTTGCCGACATCATCCGCGAAACCGACGGTCCGCTGGCCTTGAGCCCCTGCGTCAGCGTGACCGCCTATCACAAGTGCGACGATTGTGTGGACGAGGAAACCTGCGCCATTCGCAAAGTGCTGCTTGCGGCGCGGGATGCGACGGCCGCCGTGCTGGAGGCAAGAACGCTGGCCTCGGCCCTGACCTCGACCCGCCGCTCCCGGCGCGTGACCTGACCGCATCGTTCGGACCATCGCGCCTCGTTGGAACGGGTTTGCATTTCATCTCCATTGATTCGATCAACATTACTTGTTCAATGATGTTCGACCGGCGACTTCGTGGCCGATTTCATCGAATAATCGGCCGCCGCGAACCGATTGCGGTGCTGCCGACTCAAGAGGCAACGCTCGACCTTTACTGACGGCCGCATCGACACCGCAGAGCGTCAGAGCCTTTGCCAGGGGATAATCGGAAGCTGTTCCTGCGCGAGCGCAGAGGCTTTCAGGGCCACCACTCCGAACGCCGAAGCCAGCACGGTGTCGGACAGCGCGACATTGGCGCCGCCTTGTGAAACGATCCGGCCCGATTGCAGCACCACAATCTCATCGCAGAACCGTGACGCCAGCGCCAGATCGTGGAGGGTGACGATCACGGCCGCTCCCTGCGTTGCTTCTTCGCGCAGCAATTCCATCAGACGCAATTGGTGGACGGGATCGAGATGGGCCGCGGGCTCATCCACGAGGAGGATCGGCGCCTCCGTTGCCAGCGCGCGCGCGAGCAACACGCGGGCCCGTTCGCCGGCCGACAATTCATCCATGCGGCGCGCGACAAACTGCGCTGCATCGCAACGCGCCAGCGCCTTGTCCACGGCAGTCGTGTCTTCCGGCGACAGCGGCGCAAATGGCGTTCGGTGCGGCATGCGACCCAGCGCTACCAGGCGTTGCGCCTCCACGGGCCAATGCGCATCTGCGCCTTGCGGCAGGTAGGCGATCGCGCGTGCGCGTGCGTCGCGCGGCCAGTTGCGCAAGGCGCGGTCGAGCACGCGCACTTCGCCTTGCGACGTATCGAGAAGCCCGAGCGCCACGCGGAGCAGGGTCGTCTTTCCGGCGCCGTTGGGCCCAACAAGTCCCGTCACCTTGCCCGGCTCGATCGCGACACTGACGTCGTTCAGCACCGCGCGGCCGCGATAGCCTGCCGAAACGCGATCGAAGGACAGAACTGCGCTCATGTTTCTCTCCGCATCCGGAGAATCAGCCAGATGAAGAACGGCGCGCCGATCATGGCGGTCATCACGCCGACGAGAAGCTGACCGTCCGGCGCGATCACCCGAACCGCGATATCCGCGGCGCTGACCAGCACCGCTCCACCCAACGCCGACGGCCAGATCAGGCGGGCGGGCTCGTAACCGTAGAACGGACGCAGCAGATGCGGCACCACGAGGCCGACAAAGCTTACGGCTCCTGCGGCCGCCGTCGCAGCACCCGTCGCCAGGGCCACGCCGATCACCATGCGGCGCCGCACGCCGTGAACGTCCACGCCGAGCGATTGCGCGGCCTCCTCACCCAATGTGAGCGCATCCAGGCTGCGTGCACTCGCCATCAGAACCACAATTCCCAGCGCGACGGGCGGCGCGGCGAGCGCGAGATCGGACAGCGTGCAATCCTTCAGCGAGCCCATCATCCAGCGCACCATTTCCGTGATCGCGTAAGGATTTGGCGCCAATGACATTGCGAGCGCGGTCATCGCCGTCGCCAGGCTCGCGATCGCCGCGCCCGCAAGTATGAGTGCGGTTCGTTCGGCGCCGGAGCGCGACAGGAAATAGAGAATCGTCGACGTCGCGAGTGCGCCCGCGATGGCCGATGCCGGCAGTACGATAGGATTGATCGCCGCAAAGCCGAAATACATTGCAATCACGGCGCCGAAACCGGCCGAGGACGTCACGCCCGTGACGCCGGGATCGGCCAGCGGATTGCGGAACAGGCCCTGAAGTGCCGCGCCGCTCGCGCCGAGCGCCGCACCCACCACCAACGCCAACAGCGCGCGCGGCAAGCGGATTTCGCGCGCGATGATTGTGGATGTGCCGTGCGAAGCAAACAATCCAGAGAACAGTTCGCCAGCACCCAGATGTGCCGGGCCGATCAGAAACGAAATCGCGGCGAATGCGAATGCCAGCGCGGCCAGAGCAAGGGTGATAGGGCTCGCGTGCGCGAAATGTCCGCGCGAAAAACGCGCAACCAAATGCGTGGCGAACCGCTTTTCCCTGTTCTGCTGCAACGCGCCGTCCATGGCCTGCTCCGCGAGCGTCTTCGTCGCCGCCTCGCGGGACTACCCGCTCTCCCCGGCCCGCCCGGCCGCAAAGTGGACGACACGCATGAGCAGGTCTCCTGGCTTGCGGCTCAAACGCCTCTCCCGCCTTCCCGGTCTATCCAGTGGCCGTTGAGAGAGGCTCGCCGCTTACAGTTGCGGGGGCAGCCGCGGAGTTTGACCGCGTTCCCTTAACCCATGCGAGTGGTACGAGTCTTAGGGGCCACGCGAAGCGGACGCAAGCTTTCGCGCCGCGCGGCCCAGCCGCGCCAATGGCGCCGCGACATCCATGGACCATGGTCCGGGACAGAGAAGCGGGGTCAGGGCAACATTCGCAACCAGCGTGCTCGCGGGCAGTGCACGCAAAGCCGGATTACGGAGAATGAGGTCGCCGCGCGATGGCGCGCCTTCATGCTGGGCATTCAGGACGAGCAGTTCCGGCGGCGATGCAACGACGGCCTCAACCGGGATCGTCCCGAGCCGCGTCTGGCCCATTCGGGAGGCCATATCGACGAGGCCCGCCGCACGCAGGATGTCGTCGGAAACACCGCCGGAATTGGCATAGCCGTTGGGCTCATAAATCAGGGTGCGCACCGGCGGGCGTAGCGCGACCAACGACGCAGCGGCAAGTTTCTCGTCCATCTGCGCGATCATCGCTGTCGCACGTTGCGGAACGCCGAGCGCTGCGCCCAGATCGCGCGTGACCGCGCGCACATCCGCCAATGAGTTCGCCCACGCTGCTTCGACAAACGGAATGTGCGCTTCCATCAGCTGCGCCTTGAGCCGCGGATTTGTGCCGCGATACATCACGACCAGATCGGGATTGAGCGACATCACGTCCTCAGCGGTACCGTGGGTGAGTCGGATACCGTTCACCCTGTCGCGGATCGTCGAAACGACTGGATGCGTGTCGGCAGCAAGAAACGAAAGTGCTGCGATGCGCTCGCGCGGGACTAGTCGAAACACATATTCGTCGGTGCACAGAAACGTCGACACGATGCGCTGCGGCGCAGCAATCGCAGGCTGTCCGCACAAGAACGCGGCCATGAGAGCCGCGGCATGGAAGCCATGCGTCAGGCGCATATTGAACGCCTAGTTATGCCCGCGCATCTCTCGCCCAACCCATTCGGAGGAACCATGCGTATTTCCCTGACAGCCTTGGGCGCCTGCGCGCTCGCCGCCAGCGTTTCGTACACCACACTCGCCTACGCCGCACCTTCGGTTGGCGAGGTCCTCGACGCCAACCACAGCGCAATGGGCGGAAGCGCCTGGGACGGCAAAGCAGCCTTGAGGGCCGAATATGCCTATTCGGGCCAGGGCATGACCGGCAAGATCACATCTCTGGACGATCTGAAGGACGGCTATTGGACCGATTCCTTCGCCATCGGTCCTGCTACGGGGGCCAACGGTTTCGACGGCGTGCATAGCTGGGCGAAAGATCCGTCCGGCACCGTCACGCTTCAAGACGGCGGCGAGCAACTGCCGCTGGCGATCAACGAGGGCTATCGCCGCGCCAATTTTCTATGGCGTTCGGATCGCGCCGGAGCTGCCGTCGTATCCGACGGCGAGAAGACCGATGGTGCTACCGTTTTTAACGTCCTCACCGTCACACCCAAAGGCGGCAAGAATTTCGAAGTCTGGTTCGATGCGAAGACTCATCTGCTGTCGCGTATCGTCGAGATGCAGGGAACACAGACGATCACGTCCACTTTGTCGGACTATCGTCCGGTCGATGGTGTCGAGGTGCCCTACAGGGAAGTCGTCAACAATGGCGATGTGAAATACGACCAGACCACGACCGTCACCAGCGTGGCGTTTCTTCCTGCGCAAAATCAGCCGGTTTTCTCCGCGCCCAAGGTGACCATCTCCGATTTTTCGATTGCCGGCGGCGCGAAGGAAACGACATTCCCGTTCAAACTGATCAACAATCATATCTACGCCGACGTGAACGTAGACGGGAAAGGCCCCTATCAATTCATTTTCGACACGGGAGGCGTGAATCTCGTGACGCCTCCGCTTGCCGCGGAGTTGAATTTGAAGACCGAAGGGCAGATGCAAGGCAACGGCGCAGGCGCCGGCCATATGGATGTCGGCCTCACGAAAGTCGCCGCGCTTGAGCTTGGCGAAGCGACCGTGAAGGATCAGGTGTTCGCCGTGATGCCGCTCAACTCGATGTCCGTGATCGAAGGCGTCGGGATGCCGGGTATGATCGGATTTGAAACCTTCCGCCGGTTCGTCACGCGCGTGGATTATGGCGCAGGCACGCTCACACTGATCCGGCCGGATGCCTTCGATGCGAAGGATTCCGGCGTTGCAGTTCCCTTCGTCTTCGACGGAAACAGCATCGAGGCACCGGCAGTCTATGATGGCGTAACCGGCAAGTTCACGATCGACACCGGTTCGCGCGCATCGTTGACGCTGAACGGGCCGTTCGCGACCAAGAATAATCTGAACAAGAACGGCAACGGTATCGACGCGGTCACAGGTTGGGGCGTCGGCGGGCCCTCGCGTGCCGTTGCGTTGCGGGGCGATACGCTGTCGATCGGATCGATGATCGTCCGCGGCCCGGTGGTCGAACTCTCGACCGACAAGGGCGGTGCGTTCGCCGATGCGTCGATCGCGGGCAATATCGGCGCCGGCATTCTCAAGCGCTACATCGTCACCCTCGATTACGAGCACACGACGATGTATCTGAAGCCCGTCACCAGGACAGTCGACGATCTCGACACCTTCGATCG
>JBEKDC010000094.1:0-17738 GCA_050014535.1 Rhizomicrobium sp. | reverse complement strand
TCAGGAAGCATTCGGTGAATCCTTCGAGCTCCTCCGGCGCGATGTGCCGTTCGATCACCGGAATTTGCCGCGCGCGCGCGAGCGCCATCACGGAGCGGCGCGTAATCCCGTCGAGGAAGCAATCGGGGGTCGGCGTGTGAAGTTTGCCGTCCTGCACGAAGAACACATTGGCGCCGGTCGCCTCGGCGACATGACCGCGGTAATCGTACATCAGCGCGTCGTGATAGCCCTGCGCCTCCGCTTCGTGCTTCGAGATCGTGCAGATCATGTAGAGCCCGGCCGCCTTCGCCTTGGTAGGCGCGGTATCCGGCGCGGGCCGCTTCCAGTTCGAGATCGCGAGCCGGATGCCTTTCAGTTTTTCCTTCGGATCGAAATAGGACGGCCATTGCCACACCGCGATCGCGACGCGCGTTTTCGTGTTCTGGCCGGCCACGGACATCATTTCGCTGCCGCGGAACGCGACGGGTCGGACATAGCCGTTCTCGATGCCCTGCGCGCGAGCGACCTCGTAGCACGCATCTGAGATTTCCTGCTCGGTGAACGGAATTTCCATGTCGAGAATGCGGGCGGATTCGAACAGCCTCGCGGTGTGCTCGGCGAGCTTGTAGATGCGTCCGGAATAGACGCGCTCGCCCTCGAACACTGACGAGGCATAATGCAGGCCGTGGGTAAGGACGTTGATCTTTGCGTCGCGCCAGGGCACGAGCTTGCCGTCGAACCAGATAAAGCCGTCGCGGTCGTCGAAGGGAATGACTGTCATGCGGAATTCCTTGGGTCTCTGGCTCAGGCGGCTCTTGCATTAACGCGGGAAGGCGGACTAGTAAGTCAGCATGTCTGACGTAAAACGTGCCGAAACCCGCCCTGTTCCTTCCCCCTTATACCTCCGGGACGAGGAGTTGAAGCAAGGCGTCGACCTGCTCTTCCATGCGTTTTCGGAAGTGTTCTCGACCGGGGACGGCGCCTTGCGCGCGGCCGGCCTCGGTCGCGCGCATCGCCGCGCGCTCTATTTCATCGCCAGGAATCCTGCGCTTTCCGTGGCCGCGCTTCTGGGAATCCTCAAGATCACCAAGCAGAGCCTCAACCGCGTGCTCAACGATCTTCTTACCGGCGGCTATGTCGAGCGACGACCGGCGCCGAACGACCGGCGCATGCGGCAATTGCGCCTGACGCCGAAGGGCCTCGAACTCGAGGAGAAATTATGGGAGGCGCAGCGGCCACGGCTGGCGCGCGCGTTCCGCGATGCCGGACCGGACGCGGTGGCCGGATTCCGCCGCGTGCTGACGGGGCTTTCCGTCTCCGATCGACGGGCGCGCACCGGTGGAGACTTCCGATGAGCGCCATTCCCGGCATGGACGATCCCCATCTGCTCGTGGTCGACGACGACGCGAAGTTGCGCGCGTTGCTGCAGCGCTATCTCACGTCCAACGGCTTTCGGGTCAGCGCGGCCGCCGACGCGGAAGAAGCGCGCGCGTTGATAAAAAGCATCGCGTTCGATCTCCTGATTCTGGACGTGATGATGCCGGGCGAAAGCGGGCTCGATCTCACGCGCGCGATCCGCGCGAATTCGCAGACGCCGATCCTGATTCTCACCGCGCGCGGCGGTTCCGAGGATCGAATCGCCGGACTCGAAAACGGCGCGGACGATTACCTGCCGAAACCGTTCGAGCCGCGCGAGTTGCTGCTGCGTTGCGGTGCATTGTTGCGCCGTACCACGCCGACCTCACGCTCGCCCCATCGCGAAGTGAAAATGGGCGAGGCCGTATTCGACCCCGAGCGGGGCGAACTGCGCCGCAAGGGCAAACCCGTGCGGCTGACGAGTTCCGAAGCGGCCCTCCTGCGGTTGTTCACGGCCAATGCCGGCCGGCCGTTCTCGCGCACCGATCTGTGCGTGCGCCTGGGCGTCACGCTCGAGCGCTCCATCGACGTGCAGGTCACGCGCCTGCGCCGCAAGATCGAGGAAGATCCGAAGCTGCCGCTCTACATTCAGACCGTTCGCGGCGTGGGCTATGTGCTCGTGCCCGATCGCGTGGATTGAACCCCGTGCCGGCGCTGCATCCTTTTCGCCTTCTGAAACGGGCTCTGCCTCGCGGCTTGTTCGGACGTTCGCTGATCATCATCGTGGCGCCCATGGTGATCCTGCAGGGCATCGTCACCTACGCGTTCTTCGTCCGTCATTACGACATCATGACCGCGCGCATGGCCCATGGCGTGGCGGCCGATCTGGCGCTTCTCGTCAGTATCGAAGAGGGCTATCCGCCGGGCAAGGCGCGCACCGCACTGCTCGACATGGCGGCGCGCAATCTCGGCTATCAGATCACCATCCTGCCGGGACAACATCTGCCCGCGCCGCAGCGTCACAACAATCCGTTTCTGAAGAATGCAATGGAGACGGTGTTCTCGAACCAGTTGGGCGAGGCCTACAAATTCTCTTCCCGCGAGATCATCGACTATGTCGACCTGAAGGTCGAGGTGAAGGACGGCGTGCTGCGCGTGATGATCCCGAGAAAGCGCATGGTTGCCTCGAACGCGGACATCTTCATCCTGTGGATGGTGGGTTCGTCGCTCGTGCTGATCGCGGCGGCGATCATGTTCCTGCGTAATCAGATCCGGCCGATCCAGCAACTCGCACTCGTGGCCGACGCATTCGGCAAGGGCCGCACGGTGCCGGATTTCAAGCCTTATGGCGCGGCCGAAGTACGCAGCGCCGCGCAGGCCTTCGTCACCATGCGCGAGCGCATCGAGCGCTATGTGCAGCAGCGCACCGAGATGCTGGCAGGCGTGAGTCACGATCTCAAGACGCCGCTGACCCGTCTCAAGCTCGAACTCGCGATGATGGACGACAATCCGGAAACCCGCGCGCTGCACGAGGACGTGATCGAGATGGAGCGCATGCTCGACGAATATCTCGAATTCGCGCGCGGCGAAGGCGGCGAGGAATCCGAGAACGCCGACATGTCCGATATCGTCAACGAAGCTGCGGCGTCGGCCGCGCGCGGACGCGGCGCAGGCCCCGAGCGGCTCAAGGTCGACGCGGCTCCGGGCATCCGGCTCGCCGTCAAGCGCCATGCGCTCCGGCGTTGCGCAACCAATCTCATCGACAATGCGCTCAAGCACGGCTCGCATGTCGATGTGGCGCTCAAGAAAAACGGACGTTTCGTCGAGATTCTGGTGGACGATGACGGACCGGGTATTCCGGAGAGCCGACGCGAGGAAGCATTCCGTCCGTTCCACCGCCTGGACCAGGGCCGCAATCTGCAGAAGGGCGGAGTCGGACTGGGGCTCGCGATCGCGCGCGACATTGCCCGTGCCCATGGCGGCGACCTGACCCTGGGCAAGAGCGACACCGGCGGCCTTCGCGCTGCGATCTTATTGCCGGTGTGACAGCGCCGAGATCAGGTGTTGGCGGCGGCCTTTTTCTTGAATCCGAACATGCTCTCTGCGCGCCGCAGATCGCCATCGAGGCGGGCCATGGTTTTGGCGAGGTCCTTGCCGTCGTCGAGCCAGACGGGAATGGCGCGCGCGAGCGCGAGCACGAGGCCCGCGGACTTGACCGAGCCCGACGGGCCTGTGTCGGCTTCGGCCAGCACCAGCAGCCATCCGGCCGCGGACAATATCTCGCCGCGCGCCGCGACCAGTGCGAGCGGATCGCGCTTGAGCCCGTTATAGAGCGAGCGGACGGCCTGCTTGCGCGCGGCCAGAACATCGAACCACGTCATCGCGACATCGAAGATGCGATCGCGCGCGCTTTCGGAACCGGAGTCGCGTTTGTAGCGCGCGGCAACGTCGTGCCCGAGCCGGGCCAGGATCAATCCGAGCAATGCGGATTTGGATGGTGCGAGCGTCTGCAGCGTAGTCAGCGGAATCTTCGCGGCCTTCGCTACGTCGGCGAGCGCAAGCTCGTCCCAACGCGTTTTCGCGAGGCATTTGAGCGCCGCATCGGCAAGCTGCGTTTCGGGCGACGATTTTGCCATGGACGGAGCATCGCGCGCGGCCGCGCAACGCTCAAGCGTCAAATCCCGGTGCAGGCTGCCACAGGCTGAAGGCCGTACCCTGATCGTCCTTGCAGATCGCGCTGAGACCGGACGGGCTCTGCGAAATGTCGCCCGCGCTTCCGCCCAATGTACCGAGCTTCGCAACCGCGGTCTTGATATCGGTCACCTTGAAATAGAGCGTGGAGTAGTCGACCGGTCCGCCGGTCGAGAAGCCGAACGGCAATTTGGTATTGCCGATATGCGCCGCGTTCTCGCCGGTTTGCTGGAAGTCCCAGCCGAACAGCGCGCCGAAAAAGACCTTGGCGCGCGCCACGCTCGGCACGGGAATGGTGACATATCCCAATTCGATTGGCATCCGCTGCTCCATCCTTAGTGGTACCTTCGGACTCTAGCTCTTTTCGCGCGAGGCTTTGAGCATCGTTACTTCGTCCCACAGGTGGTTCATGTATCCGTCCGGATCCGGGACCTCGGCGCCATAGCCCCAAAACTGACGCGTTGGTGCACTTGCAAATTTGACGCCGCTGCTTGCAAGTTCCTGATGCTTGCGATCCACATCTTTCACCTGGATCGTGAGCGTAATCTTCTCTCCCGCCAGCGGTTTTGCGGTCTGTTGAAGAAAGATCGTCAGATCGGCCGTGTCCTTGATCGCGGCGACGCCTTCGCGCTCGAATTCGAGTTTGAAATCCAGATTGTTCACATACCAGTCGCGCGACTTGCCGACATCCGTGACGGGCAAAACCATATGAGAAAGCTTGGTCATTTGCTTTGTCCTTGTTTCCTCGTGCCTTCATAGGCCAGAGGCCGCACGAAGGATTGTAGATTTTTGCCTCCTAATCCGGCAGCGGTACGTGGCGAACATCGGGACCTCGGCGCGCGAGATAGACGGACGGCGTCATCCCGGTGAAATCGCGGAAGTCGTGGATGAAATGAGATTGGTCGTAATAGCCGTGATCCGCGGCGATTTCCGCCCAATGCACACCCGGCGCGCGCGACACATGGCCCAACAACCGGTTGAAACGCCCGATACGAAGAAAAAGCTTGGGGGCCATTCCCACTTCTTCGGTGAAAAGACGAATGAAGCGCTTATGGCTGATATCTGCGTCCTTTGCCGTGGCTCCGACCGAGGCCGTGAGCGGCGCGCGCGCGAAGCGGTCGAGAGCGAATGCGACTGCGGGATCGTGTGCAATTGCGCGTGGAGCCGCGTCGACGAGCGCCCGCCCAAGAATGCAAAACTTCCTGTCGATATCAGGCGCCTCGACGAGGCGCTGATGCAGCCGTCCGGCCTCCGCGCCCCAGATATTTTCGAGCGACACATGGCAATCGCCGAACTCCCGCGCCGAGGGACCGAAGAACGGATATGCTCCACCCGGCTTGAACTGCACGCCCATGACTTTGGGTTGCGTTGCATCGATGGCGAAGTGCCCGGATTGCGTACCGCCCAGACCGATGCCTCGCAGCGTATTGCGCGTCGCATAGTTCTCGCCCGTGTACCAAACGAGTTCATCGATCGCGAGATTGACCAGAAGACCCATATCGCGAGATGCGACAATCGTATCGCGGCGATGGGCAGGCGCGATGCCCTCGCAATACCACAGCATCGCCACGAAATCGGCGAGAGGCGGCGGAGGCAAGCTATGGCGAAAAATCATCCCGCTATCGTGCGCGCGAGCGAGCGATAGCTCAAGCGCGCAGTGCGACCGCGCGGGCCCGTGCCGCGGCCACGGCGCGGACTAACAATTGTGTAAGACCGTTCTGCGCCATGAGGATCTCGAGCGCCGCTTCCGTAGTGCCATGCGGACTTGTCACATCGCGGCGCAATTGCCCAGGTTCGCGCGGATCGGCATCAAGCAACGCGCCGGAGCCCGAAATTGTCGCGCGCGCGAGCTTCTCGGCGAGCACACGCGGCAACCCTTCGGCCTCGGCTGCGGCGGCAAGCGCCTCGACCAGAAGAAACACATAGGCCGGACCCGAGCCCGACACGGCCGTCACGATATCGATCATGTCTTCATGGCCGACCCAGACGGTTTCGCCCAAAGCGGCCAAAAGCGATTGCGCAAGTTTGCGATCGGACGGACGCACATTCTTGCCGGCAAAGAGCGCCGAGATCCCGCGGCCGATGGCCCCCGGGGTGTTGGGCATTGCGCGCACGATGCGCGCGCTCGGTCCCCATACCTTGCGCAGATTTGCGGTGCTCGTCCCTGCCGCAATGGAAAGCATCAGCGCGCCGGACTTCGCGATTCCCGCGAGACGCGCGGCTTCCGTTTTCAGAATCTGAGGCTTGAGCGCGATGACACAGGCTTTGAGGGCACGCGTGTCGGCGTCCGCCACATTCTTGTGAACCGCCACACCGTTCTGCTTGGCGAATTTGCGTAAGGCGGGCGATGGCGCGGTCTCGACGATTGCGACGGGCCCGAGCCCGTTCGCAATCCAGCCCTTCAACAATGCCGAACCCATGCGGCCCGCGCCGACCAGAAGGATGGAAGGCGATGAAGAGTTTTTTTTCTTTCCCTTCGTCATTCGAGGCGCCCTTGCATTTCAAGAAGGGTGAATCACGCGCCCGCCTTCGCTAAAGCTCCGGCGGGTCAGAACAATGATCTTGTCCGCCGTAGCCTTTGGCGTAGGCGGAGAGGCGCGGGGAACGCGGGGAAGAAATAAGAGACCTGTGGGCTCCGCGTGAGCAACTTCTCTCTTACGCCTGCCCCGCGCATTCGAGCACGGCGGCGGCCACGGCTTCCTCGGCGGTCTTGCCGCCCCACAGGACGAACTGGAATGCCGGGTAATAATGCTCGCATGCCTCGACGGCGAGGTTGAGCAGCGCTTCGCATTGGGCCGCGCTCGCCCGCGCATCCGGGAAAATCATCGCGTGGCGGAAGATCAAGGTGCCGTCTTCCGGCCACAGGTCGAAATGGCCGATCCACAGTTTCGCGTTCACATACATCAGCAGGTTCGCGACATCGGTCCGCCGGGAATCGTTGACCCGCATGTCGAAGGCCGAGGACAGATGCAGCGACTGCAGGTCCTCGCGCCAGGTGAAGCAGAAATGGTGGTCGCACCAGCGGCCGGCCACCGACAGATTCAGCTCGTCGCGCCCCGACCGCTCGAACGGCCAGCCGTTCTCCTCGACCGACTGCTCCAGCATGTCGAGGGGATGGATGGCACTCGGGGTCTCTTCCTGGTGGGCAAGGCTCATCCTTGGACTCCTGGGACACGAGGTCTGGTGAAAACGAAGCACCTTGGGTCAACCTGACACAAGATTTTGTAGGGAGACAAGAGTCCTGCCCTCAACCCCTTTGGGGCACAGCGTCCATGCACAGCTTTCACGAAACGGATTCGCCGTCCACAGGTTGCGTGGGGCCGAGCCGCGCTTCGAGCTCCGCAATGCGGCTTTCGAGGCGCTCATTCTCGCTGCGCGCCTTGGATGCCATCGCCTTCACGGCCTCGAATTCCTCGCGCGGGACGAAATCCATATCGGCCACAAGCTTCTCCAGCCGCTGGCGCATGAAGGTATCGACCTCCGTGCGCACGCTCTGGGCAGCACCCGCCGCGTCGGTGAAGAACCGGGCGAGACCGTCGAGGACCGGATTGTCGCTTTGCATGTCCCCTATATGGCGGGGGCGGCGCGCCGGGGCAAGACTGGTCAGGACAGCCTTGACAGTCCGCGGCGAAGCAGCGCGATTTAGGGTAAATGTCGTAGAGTTGTTTGCGAATGCCACCCTCCCCATGAGGGGAAATATCACTTTGACTGAACAAGAATCGGATGTAAAGGTCGCGAGACAGGCCGACATTGAAATCACCGAGGACATGGTCCGGGCGGGGGCGGAGCTTCTGTGGGACCATGGCTCGGAGTCAGACCACTACGAGACTGCTAGAGCAATTTTGGAAGCGGCTCTTTCGGTACGTAAAGACCATCACTGAAAACATAGGCGGGTCTTGCATCGCCTTTCGTGATCGGTGCGGTGTGCATGATCGCGGACAGTATCCTGTGAATTGCCATGCTTTCGCCATTCGCCCGCTTCACCAGCTTGGCCAAATCCTTGGCGAAAATGTCCTTGTCGCCTTCCTTGAAGAAGTAGCATGCGGCCGTTCCTTCGTTCCTTTTGAGGTCGATGCGCCATCCCCACAGGCCATGCATGATGTGATTTCGCTTTGCGACCAGAGGATCCATGCGTTCGCAAAATTCTCTGGCAAGATTCTGAATAGCTGCGCCATGGATGCGTGGAATGAGTTTTTTAAACAAATTGAGGCGCACGCCGCTGGTGGTCGAATCCAATAGAAGGTAGGCGGTGCCGCCGTCGATCTTTGAAAGCTGCGCTATCGCATTGAGCATCATCGTGTCGACTTGGCCCTATGTGACGGCCAATTGCCCTAAGCTCCGAAGCTGAGTAAGATTAAGCGGGGTGCGGTATGCTGGTTTGTCATCCAGCTTATACGGCAACTTGGATTTGGATTTAGCCATGGCGAAATCTCCACAGATCGATGAGCAATACAGCGCCGCCGAAACCGTGCGCCGCCGGGACGCAACGATTAAGCAGATGCTAAATACGCCGCCACAGCCGCGTAAGACGAAACCGAGTCGGCCCAAAGCCGCTAGCCATAAAGCCAAGAAATCCGGCTAATCCACAGATTCGCGCCTCAATTCCGGCGCTGATATGTTCCCCGCTTAGAACGGGGGGTGCGAAAATGATATTGGAACATGGACGCAAGACGCTAAGCACGGTCGCGGCCGTTGGATTTCTTGCAGGAGTTCTCTCTACAACGTCATGCTCTCCGTCCAGCAAGTCTGCAAATGATGGAGAGATCACGGATGCAAAAGCTAAAAATGCAGCCCGTGAAATGATTTTAAGTGCAGGCTTCGATTGCCCGTCAATTGGAACCGTTTTTGTTACTGGCGAGACTCCGATCGGAACGCAGATGGAAGTGCTTTGCGGATTTGGAGACGGCTCCGATAAAATCGATGTCAATCTGCATTATGCGATTTATCCAGATCGAGGCATTGTCCATGTTTGCCAGCCATGGTCCGCCTTTGGCCCAAAGTGTTCATGATCGGTTTTTGTGGCCATGAAACTCAACGAGAGGCTTGGTCATGTCCAGAAAAACTGCTGACCTATCGCCCGATTTCGTGAAGTGGTTGCGGGAGGAAGGGAGAAAAGCTCAGGCCGTACCGTTTCCGCTCACTGATGCTGCAATTCTGGCGGCCCGAAACCGGCGTCAATCAAATATCGACACAGAGCGCGCGCCGTTACGCCATTCAACGGAAACGGACCAACGGTATCAGCGCCAGTCGACATCACCAAGAGAAACGAATCTATCGCGATTTGTCGGCCGTTTGCGCTCACTATTTCTCCATTCCTTTTGAAGAATTCCATCGTTTGCACGTCTGTTATCGCGGTCAATTCGGGAAGGAACTTCTTGAAAAGTTCTGCGTCATTCATGGCGGTCTCCTAGATGTCTGGCAATTCCGTTCGCGTTTTTGATCTACTTCTCGACATCTATCGCCCGAGCCAAGACCGCTGCCGCGCGCTTGCTCGGATCATTAGGGGCAGCCCGGAGACGGCCGACAATAGCGCGCAGCATGACAGTGACATCGGTGTCGCCGATGACTTGCTTGCTAATGAGGAGGCCAATTAATTCGTTGACTGCCGCGAAGGCGAGATAACCGGCTTCTTCGCCGTTTTGTGCAGACGGTATCGACATGGTTCACTCCTTGGTCTTTGGCGATTCCAAGGATACGCGGGAAGGGAGCGGGAGTCATTCCCGCCCCTTCTTAGCGCGCCAGCGGAGAAAGGCTTTCGCCTTCTGCTTAGGCGTTAGCCGTTTGGTCAGGCTGTCGATACATAAGTCTCTTGCCCACGACGCCCTTGACTGCTTTGTGCGCGCGCTCTGAATCTTCGACGCCTAACGCGCTGCGCTCATTGTACCGAAAATCGAATTCGGCAAGGTAACGTTTCAGGTGAGCTTCCGAAACGTTGTGATAAACGCCGGTAATGCCTCTCTTGAATGTCGCAAAGTAGCTTTCGACCGTATTGCTGGAGGCATCGCCGCGCACATATTCGCCCGCGCCGTGATCGACCATCTCGTGACGGGCAAACTCTTTGCCAAGGTGCAAGTAACCGCCAGCCGTATCCGTCATCAGCGAGGATTTACGGTCAACTTGCGTCATGACCACGGAGCGAAGGGTTTTGCCGGTGACGTTCGCGATATGGTTCGAACGTGCGCGACCGCCGCGCTCTACCAGCGTATGAACGATTTGCTTGCCTTTGCCGCCGATGTTGTCGGCATTGCGCTTCCATTCGTGCTTGTTCTTTTCCTTGCCGCCGACATACGTGGTATCGGCTTCAACGATCTTGCCTTTGCCACCAAGCGGCGGGGCTTTGCCTTTGAGCGGTGCCATGCCCTCGCGAATTCTGTGAGCCATGAACCACGAAGTCTTATAGGGAAGGTCTAGCATCCGGCTTAATTGCAAGGCGCTCATGCCCTTCTTCGAGGCGCACATGAGATGCGTCGCCAGAAGCCACTTGGTCAGGGGAATGTGCGAACGCTCATAGATCGAACCAACGGCCGCCGTGAACTTCTTCCGGCAATCCTTGCAATGATACCAGCCAGGACCCATAGACTGGCCGCCTAGGGCCGCTACGCGGTCAAAGGAGCCACAGAACGGGCAATAGGGGCCATCGGGCCAGCGGATTGCTTCGAAGTGTTTCCGGGCCTTATCTTCGTTCGTGAAAATCGGGTTGGTCAGGTCGCAAGTCATGGAAATCTCTCTTTCTGGGAGCAAATATAGGCGATTTCGTGCGTTCAGTCAAGGTGATAATTCCCCCCATGAGGGAGGGTCGAAATCGTCTTTGAGCGCAGCGAAAAGAGGATTTCGGGGAGGGGTGCTGTCGATAGAATACCCCTCCCCGAAGTCGTCTCCGTGCTTGCGCACGAATCCGACTTCGACCCTCCCTCAAGGGGAGGGTGGAAGATTTCTCAGTCGCTCCGGATTTAAGAGACGCATGGTCGAAGCCAGCCTCCCCTTCCCGCATATCGATCCCGTCGCCATCCACATCTGGGGCACCTTCGGGATTCGCTGGTATGCGATCTCCTACATCGTGGGCTTGCTGCTCGGTTGGTGGTGGCTCGCGCGCACGATCCGCGACAAAGCTCTGTGGACGAATCCCCCCTTCAACGGCAAGCCGCCGGCCACGCTCGACGACATCGGCGATTTCGTCGTGTGGGCGACCCTTGGTGTCATCATCGGCGGCCGGCTGGGGTGGGTGCTGTTCTACGGCATATTTCTTTGCACCGTGTCGCCGGAGAACGCGGGCTATTGCCGTGGCCTGCCGATGGATTTCATCGAGCATCCCATTCGCATCGTCGCCGCCTGGGAAGGCGGCATGTCGTTTCACGGCGGCGCGATCGGCGTGATCGTGGCGCTGTGGTTTTTCGCGCGCAGCCGCAGAATCGATTTCGTGCAGCTCGGCGATCTGGTGACGACTGTGGTGCCGATCGGGTTGTTCTTCGGGCGCATCGCCAATTTCGTAAACGGCGAATTGTGGGGAAAAGTCACCACCGTTCCCTGGGCAATGGTGTTTCCGAATGCGGGTAGCGATCCGCGCCATCCGAGTCAGCTTTACGAAGCGGGAATGGAAGGACTGCTGCTGTTCGCGATTCTGCAAATATCGGTCAGACGCTTCCATCTGCATGAGCGGCCCGGGCTTGTGAGTGCGATCTTCTTCACCGGTTACGGCACGTTCCGATTCATCGCGGAGATATTCCGAGAGCCCGACACGATGTTTATCGGCTGGTTCAGCCTCGGCATGGCGTTCAGCATTCCCATGTGGCTCGCAGCGGCCTATTTTTATTGGTACGCGTTCAGGCCGCGAGCAACGGCGTGAACGCGCTCGCCGGGCGCATCGCGGGGATGATCGTGGCGCAGGGTCCCCTTTCGATCGCGCAGTTCATGACGGTGGCCGCGCTCGATCCGCAATTTGGCTATTACGCGACGCGCGATCCCCTCGGCGCGGACGGAGATTTCGTCACGTCGCCGGAAATCAGCCAGGTGTTCGGCGAGTTGGTGGGCCTGTGGTGCGTTCAGGCCTGGTTCGACCAGGGCCGTCCCTCGCATGCACGGCTTGTCGAGCTGGGCCCGGGCACCGGCTCGCTGATCGAAGATGCGCTGCGCGCGGCGAAGCTCGCGCCCGAATTCCGTCAAGCGATCGACGTCGTATTGGTCGATGCTTGTCCTGCGCTGGTCGCGCGACAACAGGCTCGCCTCTCCAAAGTCGGGGTTTCCGTGACGTGGCGGCCGCAGTTCGACGAGAGTCTTTGCGATCGTCCGCTGTTCCTGATCGCCAATGAATTTTTCGATGCGCTGCCGATCCGCCAATTCGTCAAGACCGCACGCGGCTGGTGCGAGAACATGGTGACGGTCGACGCGGACCAAAATCTGGCGCCGGCGCTATCGCCAGATCCATTGCCGCTGGATGTGCCGGCGGAGCGGGGCGAGGCGGGCGATGGTGCCGTCTACGAAACGTCGCCTGCCTCCACCGCGCTCGCAGAGGAGATCGGCCGGGCGATCGCCTCACGCGGCGGCGCGGCTCTCATCGTCGATTATGGGTATTCCGGCACCGGTTTCGGCGACACATTGCAGGCCGTGGGCGAACACCAATTCAAGGACGTGCTGTCGACGCCGGGTGAAATCGATCTGTCGGCGCATGTCGATTTCGACGCGCTCGCACGCGCGGCGGAACGCGGCGGAGCGGCGGGCTCCGGTCCCGTGACGCAAGGCGAACTGCTCACCGGCCTGGGAATTCTCGACCGCATGATGGCCCTTCGCCATCGAAACCCCGGCGGACAAGCCGAGATCGCGCAGGCAGTTGACCGACTGATCAATCCCGATCAAATGGGGGCGCTCTTCAAGGCGCTGGCCATTCTTCCCAAAACCGCGCCACCGCCGCTCGGATTCTAAGCGATGCTGCGATTGACGACTGCCAATCTCGCCGACGCGCCGGATATCGTGCACGGATTTTTCGGACGCCAGGACGGGGTCTCGACCGGAATCTATGCCTCGCTCAATTGCGGGCCGGGCTCGGGCGACGAACGCGAGGCCGTGATCGCCAACCGCGCGCGCGTGCAGGCCGTTCTCGGTGCGCAGAGCCTGGTCACGCTTTATCAAATTCACAGTGCCCGCGCGGTAAACGTCGCAACGGCGTGGGAACTGGATCAGGCGCCGCAGGCCGACGGAATGGCAACCAACATTCCCGGAATCGCATTGGGGATTCTGACCGCCGATTGCGCGCCGGTGCTGTTCGCGGATTCGCGGGCCAAAGTGATCGGCGCCGCCCATGCAGGGTGGAAAGGCGCTCTTACCGGCATCGTCGAATCGACTCTGGCGGCGATGGAGCAATTGGGAGCGGAACGCGCGCGAATCGCGGCAGCCGTCGGCCCCTGCATTTCCCAGCCGAATTACGAGGTGGGACCCGAGTTCCGCGCCCGCTTCCTGGACAATGATTCGAACTTTGCCCGGTTTTTTGTGCCGTCCGTCAAAGCCGATCACTGGCGCTTCGACCTCAAGGGATTCGTCGCGCTGCGGCTCGACGACGCGGGAATCGAGAATGTGGCGCGCTTTCCGGCCTGCACCTATGCGCATGAAGGCGATTTCTTCAGTTTCCGGCGGGCGACGCATCGCGGCGAGCCGGATTACGGCCGGGAAATCTCCGTCATTGCGCTCGCGTCATAAGGCCACTTCTCCGGAGGGCGGGCCCTTGCTAGAACCCCCTTCACCGAACCTTCATACGGCAGCGGGGCCACGCGAATGAGCGATGCGAACGGAGCGCGCGGCATGAAGCTGCTCGCGGGCAATTCGAACCGGCCGCTCGCCGAAGCGATCGCCCAATATCTCAAGCTGCCCTTCACCAAGGCCGTCGTGCGCCGCTTCGCGGACATGGAAGTTTTCGTCGAAGTGCAGGAGAACGTGCGCGGCGAGGACATGTTCGTCATCCAGTCGACGAGCTATCCGGCCAACGACAATCTGATGGAGTTGCTGATCATTATCGATGCGTTGAAGCGCGCGAGTGCGCGGCGCATCACGGCGGTGATTCCCTATTTCGGCTATGCGCGCCAGGACCGTAAAGTGGGCTCGCGCACTCCTATCTCGGCCAAGCTGGTTGCCAATCTGATCACCGAGGCGGGCGCCCATCGCGTGCTCACCGTCGATCTTCACGCAGGTCAGATCCAGGGCTTCTTCGACATCCCCACGGACAATCTCTATGCCGTGCCGGTGATGGTGAAGGACATCCAGGATTATCTGGGCTCCAACAATCTGATGGTGGTGTCGCCCGATGTCGGCGGAGTGGTGCGCGCGCGCGCGCTCGCCAAACGGCTCGGCGCCGATCTCGCGATTGTCGACAAACGGCGCGAGCGGGCCGGCGAATCGGAAGTGATGAACATCATCGGCGACGTCAAAGGCCGCGTGTGTCTGCTGGTCGACGACATTGTCGATTCGGGAGGTACGATCTGCAACGCGGCCGAAGCGCTGATCGAACAAGGCGCGAAGGAAGTCTGCGCCTATGCCAGCCACGGCGTGTTGTCGGGCGGCGCGGTCGCGCGCATCCAGAGTTCCAAGCTCAAATCCATGGTGATCACCGATTCGATTTCGGCCACCGAAGAAGTGCGCAAATGTCCGAATATCAGGCGCATCTCGATTGCGCCGCTGATCGGCGAAGCGATCCATCGCATCAACAGCGAAGAGAGCGTCTCGAGCCTGTTCGACTGACCTCGCGGGAACTTTGCGGTTCGCGCAGGCGTTCCTGAACTGCCATGACCGGCATTTCGGGGCCGCTTCACGTGAACAAACGAGTTTTTCCGGCCGTGCTGGGTGTGGCGGCTGCCTTGTTCGCGACGGCGGCACTGGCGGCAGCTCAGAAGAAAGCCGGCAGCGGTGTCGGAGTTGGCGGAACCGGCGAAGTCATCTTCCTCGTGGAAATCGCACTGCTGCTGTTTGTCGGGCGCGGTCTCGGCGAAATCATGCAGCGCTTCGGGCAGCCGGCGGTCATCGGGCAGCTGCTTGCCGGACTGATCCTCGGACCTTCGCTGTTCGGCTGGATTTGGCCGCAGGCGCATCATCTTATTTTTCCAGGCACATCCGAACAGAAAAGTCTGCTGACGGGATTGTCCGATATCGGCGTGATGATGCTGCTTCTGCTGACAGGCATGGAGACCGACCTCAAACTCGTGCGCAAGATCGGAGCACCCGCATTGGCCGTAACGGCCGCCGGCGTGGCACTCCCCTTCCTGTGCGGTTTTGTGGCCGTCGAATTGCTGCCGCCTTCCATCCTGGCCGATACGCACAATCGACTCGTCACAGCCCTGTTCGTGGGCACCGCGCTTTCCATTTCCTCGATCAAGATCGTGGCGATGGTGGTGCGCGAGATGAACTTCATGCGCCGCAATCTCGGCCAGATCATCGTCGCCTCCGCGATTCTGGAAGATACCGTCGGTTGGGTGATCATTTCGCTCACGCTCGGCATCGCAGGCGCAGGCGGTTTGGCTCTAGGTCCGCTGGCCAGGACGGTCGTCGGCACGCTGATCTTCCTGGGTTTCAGCTACACGATCGGCCGCAGGCTGGTATTCTGGCTGATCCGCTGGGTGAACGACAATTTCCTCAGCGAATATGCCGTCGTCACCGCGATCCTCATCGTGATGTGCGCGATGGCGCTGGTCACCCAGGCGATCGGCGTCAACACGGTGCTGGGTGCGTTCGTGGCAGGCGTGCTGGTCGGCGAATCGCCGATCCTTTCGCGGCATATCGAGGACCAGCTGCGCGGCCTCATCACCGCCTTCATGATGCCGATCTTCTTCGGGATGTCGGGGCTCTCCGCCGACCTGACGATTCTGAAAGACCCCCATCTCGCGCTTCTGACTGTGGGCCTGGTCGCGATTGCGAGCCTGGGAAAATTCTCCGGCGCATTCTCCGGCGGCATGTTGAGCGGACTGACGTCGCGCGAGTCGCTGGCGCTCGGCTGCGCGATGAATGCGCGCGGCAGCACCGAAGTGATCGTCGCCAGCATCGGTCTCACCGTGGGGGCCCTGACGCAAAACATCTACACGATGATCGTCACGATGGCGGTGATCACCACCATGGCGATGCCGCCCATGCTGCGCTGGTCTCTCCGGCGGCTGCCGATGGACAAGGAAGAGGAAATCCGCCTCGAGAAAGAAGAACTCGACGCCAAAGGGTTTGTAAGCCAATTCGAACGATTGCTGATCGCAGCCGACGACAGCGCCAACGGCAGATTCGCATCGAAGCTCGCCGGTTTCATCGCGGGCCAGCGAGGCATGCCGATCACCGTTCTGCATCTGAGCGACGAGCGTGCCGGGCGGACCGGCGCGGAGGCTCCCGACACCACGGCCGAACTCAAAGCCGTCGCGACGGAAGGCGCGAAGGAGGGGCATCGCGCGGCACAGGAAGAAACCGGGGACGGTCAATCTCACAAGGTCGAAGTGTCGGCGCGAGCCGAGAGTCCCAAAAACCCGCAGGCGCTCGCGAAGGAGGGAGAAAAAGGTTACGACCTGCTGTTCGTGGGCCTGGAGAAGATGCTCGGATCCGACGGCGCATTTTCCGCCGCCGTCGGTCGCGTGGCGATGGGCTTTGACGGTCCGCTTGCGCTGACCATCGCGGACGATGCCTCGACTGCGCTTTCCGCAAAATCGTTCAACATTCTTGTGCCGGTCAACGGCACGGAGGCATCGCGACGAGGTGCCGAGATTGCGTTCGCGCTCGCGCCTGCCCGAAACGGCAAGGTGATGGCCCTGCATGTGGCGCAACGCGCAGGTGCAACGGGTGGCGCACGACGCGGAGGTTCACAGCGCAAATCGGAGAAAGCGGTTCTGGAAGACATAACGGCCCTCGCCCACCGTTATGGTTACGACGAAATCCAAACGGCGGTGCGTACGAAAATCGCGCCGGACGCGGCCATCATCGCGGAAGCGGCTCGCGCCGAGGTCGATTTGATTGTAATCGGCGCCGGCCGGCGCGTCGGCGACAATTTCTATCTGGGACAGACGGTCGCCAGCATTGTGGCGCAATGGAGGGGTGCGATCGTGCTTGTTGTCACCTGACGCCGGAAATGTTGCGTTGGGAACCATCGACCCTCGCAGCCGTTGCAACATTCGGGGCGGTGGCACGACCGGCCTCTTCAAAATGGGAAGACATATGCGCAATCTGGCAATGCTGGGCGTTGTCCTGGTGATCTTGGGTGTGGCGGCCCTGCTGTTCGGCCATTTCAGCTATTCCCAAACCAAACCCGTGTTGGACGCAGGCCCCATCCACGTCACGAGCCAACAGGAGCATGACGTATCGATTCCGACCATAGCCGGCGTTGTCGTGCTGGTGGCGGGACTCGGATTAATCCTGGCCGGCCGGCGCTCTGCATGAAGGACGAAGCGTCGCGGCCGTCGTCACTGTCGCGCGGCTTTGCAAGGATTGTCGAGCGTGCATCGCAAGCGGCGGGACACCCTTTCACGTTCAGCCTGTGCCTGCTCGCGGTGGTCGCTTGGGCAGCGGCGGGTCCGGTATTTCAATATTCGAATGCGTGGCTGCTCCTCATCAACACGGTGACGTCGACAGGGGCATTCCTGATGGTGTTCCTGATTCAAAGCAAACAGAACCGGGACGATGCCGCGATCCAGGCCAAGCTCAACGAACTGATCCGCGCGCTCGAGCCGGCCAAGAACAAATTCGTCGGTATCGAAACCCTGACCGTC
>JBEKDC010000093.1:0-11154 GCA_050014535.1 Rhizomicrobium sp. | reverse complement strand
GAGAGCAGGACGCGCTGACCGGTCCTCCCGATCCGTTGGCCGCGGCTTTTGCCGACGGCCGCGCGGTGATTATCGCCAAGCGCGATCACATGACGACGGTGGGCGACAAGGTTTATAAGCAGGCAGTTATAGATTTCTTCAAGAGCTGAGTAGCGCAAGTTAAGCCGTACGAATACTGCGTTGCAGCAGTGCTGGCCCCTTTCCTTATTCAATTGCACAAGCTATCGTTGCGGTACTAGGGGTTGGGGGAAAATATGTCCAGGTATTTACGCTTGCTCGGCACGGTCTCCGCCGCTGTGTTGTCGGTGTTTGGTGTGTCACGTGCGGCCTTTGCCGCGCCGCCGGTCGAAGTTTTTGGAAATCTGCCGGCCATCAGTAACGCGAAGATTTCGCCCGATGGAAAGCATCTGGCCATCATACACCCGCTGAACGGCCGCCCGATCGTCACGGTATTCCAACTTGATGCACCCACAGCCGTACCGAAGAACGTGGAATACGCGGACGCCGTCGCAGAAAACATTTTTTGGGCCGACAACAATCGGGTTGTCTGCCTCTTTCGGCTCAATACGAGATGGAAATTCAGTTCGAAGCTCTACAGGTTAGATCGCGCCATCACCGTTGCGGCGGACAATAGTCCGAATGCCGTGCTCATGAATGAGTTGCCGCCCGACTTGCCATCGGTCGTTCTCGATCAGGATCCTGCAGACCCGTACGACATCCTCATGGGAGCCTGGGAAACCGACGCGTTGTTGCATAATGATCGCATGCGTTACGACGATCAATTCTATTTTGACCTTTTCCGGGTCAGCGTCGCGACCGGCGTGAGCAGCATCGTGCTGCACGGGTCGCCCTATACGAACCGATTCCTCACCGACGGTCTCGGACATCCGATCGGACGCATCGATCAGACAAAAGATTTAAAGGAGCACCTGTTTGTTGGCGAGAAGGAGGTGGCTTCATATGACGTAAGTGGAGGCGTCGAATGGAACATCCAGAAACTTACGGAAGACGGCAGCGTCCTCGCGGTGGAGTCGTATGAGCAGGGAGATAAGTGGGGCTTGTATGGTCTCAAACTTGGAGACGGCACGCTGGGCCCGGCGTTATTTCTCAATCCGAACTTCGATATGACCGGGGTGCTTTTGGATGACAAAGAAGCGCGGGTCATCGGTGCGAGCTATACCGACGATATGCCGGAATTCAAATATTTCGATTCGGCGCGGGAACAGGTTGAAGAGCGCTTAAAACGCGCGCTGCCCGGACAATACGTCGAGCTTGTGTCCAAGGACGCAACGGGCGCCAATTATGTCGTCCTTGCCGGTGGCCCAAAGAACCCGGACACATTCTATCTCTTCAGTCCGGCAACGTCGCAGCTGAGCGTTGTCGCGACAACTTATCCAGGACTGGCGCCTTCGGATTTGGGCGAAGTAAAGCCCTATCCATACAAATCACGCGATGGATTGGATATTCACGCCTATCTGACATTGCCGCCGGGAAAAACTCACAAGAATCTTCCTACAGTCATCTTTCCGCACGGTGGGCCCGCGGCGCGAGACGATATGGAATTCGATTGGTGGGCGCAGTTCATGGCGTCGCGTGGCTATGCCGTGTTGCAGCCGAATTTCCGCGGCTCGACCGGCTACGGGGAAGCGTTTCAACACGCCGGCTATGGGGAATGGGCAGGGAAGGTGCAGAACGACGTTTCCGACGGTGTCCAGAAGCTGATTGCGGACGGCATCGCAGATCCCAAGCGCATTTGCATTGTCGGCGCCAGTTATGGCGGTTATGCCGCTCTCGCGGGCGCAACATTCAATCCAAACCTTTATGCCTGCGCGATCAGCTATGCCGGTTTGGCGGATCTACAATTGTTTATCGACCGAGACGTCGCTTCGGGCGGTGAAGAAACAACATCATCCTCAGATTGGGAAGCGATGATGGGAGCCGGAAAAGCGGAAACCGGCAAGCTGGACGCGGAATCCCCCTATGCACACGCCGATCAAGTCAAGATACCCATATTGCTGATCCACAGCAGCAAGGATACCACCGTTCCGATCGAGCAAAGCGAGATCGAAAACAAGGCTCTCCAAAGCGCAGGCAAGAATGTGCAGTTCATCACGCTTGACGGCGACGATCATTATCTGTCGCTGGGAACGACCCGAATTCAACTCCTGAAAGAGGTCGAGAAATTCCTGGCTGCCAATATCGGGACCTGAGCGGCCGAGTTTCGTTTCCCGCAAAATTGCCTATGATCGCGCCCGTTCGCCCCATTTCGGGCGAGTATGCGGCGAGGTGATAATGAGCGCGGACCCTAAACCGAAGAGCAACGCTGCCCGGCCCGATTCCGACGCCTTCGACTGGGCCGACCCGCTGCTTCTCGATGCCGAGTTGAGCGGCGAGGAGCGGATGGTGCGCGATGCGGCGCGGGGTTTCTGCCAGGGGAAGCTGTTTCCCCGTGTGCGCGACGGCTTCCGCCACGAGACCTTCGATCGGGCCATCATGACGGAAATGGGCGAGGCGGGATTTCTGGGAATCACGCTTTCCGAAACCTATGGCGGCGCGGCGATGAGCTATGTCTGCTATGGGCTTGTGGCGCGCGAAGTCGAGCGCGTGGACTCGGGCTATCGCTCGGCGATGAGCGTGCAGAACTCGCTCGTGATGTATCCCATCTTCACGTACGGCACCGAAGAGCAGCGCCGGAAATATCTGCCGAAACTTGCGAGCGGCGAATTCGTGGGCAGCTTCGGCTTGACCGAACCGGATTTCGGCTCCGACCCCGGCGGCATGAAGACCCGCGCGAGCACCGCGTCCGGTGGCTTTCGGCTCAACGGCGCCAAGATGTGGATCACGAATTCGCCGCTCGCCGACGTGGCGGTGGTGTGGGCGAAGACCGACGACGGGATCATCCGCGGCTTCATCGTCGAGCGCGGCATGAAGGGATTCTCGACGCCCAAGATCGAAGGCAAGTTCTCGTTGCGCGCCAGCGTCACCGGTGAAATCGTGCTCGACGATTGTTTCGTGCCGGAGGCCAATCTGCTGCCGAACGTGCAGGGCCTGTCGGGGCCTTTCGGATGCCTCAATCGCGCGCGCTATGGAATCTCCTGGGGCGCGATGGGCGCCGCGGAGTTCTGCTGGCATGCGGCGCGGCAATATACGCTGGACCGCAAGCAATTCGGCCGGCCGCTCGCAGCCAATCAACTGATCCAGAAAAAGCTCGCCGACATGCAGACGGAAATCGCGCTTGGACTATTGGGCGCGTTGCGGCTGGGACGCCTGATGGACGAGCACAAGGCCGCGCCTCCGGCCATCTCGCTTATGAAACGCAACAATTGCGGCAAGGCCCTCGATATAGCCCGCGCGGCGCGAGACATGCATGGCGGCAATGGCGTTTCCGACGAATATCATGTCATCCGCCACATGCTGAACCTCGAAGCAGTCAACACTTATGAGGGTACGCATGACGTGCATGCTCTCATCCTCGGGCGCGCACAAACGGGCATTCAGGCGTTCAGCTAGCTTCACACCGGTGTGAATGCACGCGGCCAGGCGTTGGGTTAGACTCGCGTTGCTCTTCTCGGGAGGGAGAATCGCATGGGCCGTTCCGCAGGAACCGCAATTTTACTGGGCGGTTTGATCGCCGGCACGATCGATGTTTTCGCGGCGAGCTTGATCAATCATCTGAATCTGGTCGCGATCCTGCATTCCATCGCCAGCGGCCTATTGGGCAGGAACTCGTTTTATGGCGGATGGACGTCGGCCGGGATCGGGCTTGGGCTGCAATGGGCGATGGCGCTCGCGATCGCCGCCATCTATGTTTTTGCGAGCAAATATTTTCTCGTGCTCGCCCGGCATTGGTTTTGGGGCGGCTTGGCTTACGGCGTCGGCATCTACGTCGTGATGAACTTTGCGGTCGTGCCGCTGTCGGCCGCACCGTTCAAATATCATTTCGCGCTGCCCAAGGCTGCAGACGATATGCTCGCGATGCTGTTGTTCGGTCTGATCGTTGCGTTCTTTTCGAAGAAGGTGGCGCCTTCGCCCTGAATGGGTTCAGGCCACGCGCCTGCGAAAGCTGTCTATCGCGTCGGCGGCGCTGCTTGCGGCGGGACGGAGCTTCGCGAAGCATTCGGAGGCAGCGGCTGGGTCCTGCTTCTTGCAGGCATGCTCGAGCTCACGCGCGACCTTCGAAACACTTTGCGCGCCGTAATTCCCCGCCATGGAAACGAGATCGTGCGCCACCTTTCCGCCCTGAACCAGGTTTCCTTCGTGCAGATGGGTACCGATGCGATCGACGGTGGGTATGAAGGCTTCGATCAGCGCCGACAGCTGATCGGCAAGAGCACCCGGCTTAAGAACGCTGCGCAGCGTCTCGAGTTGCGAAAGGTCGAATTCCGCGACGTCTGACGGTACGGCGTCCATCGAAGGCGCTTGCGTGCCAGAACCTCTTGAGCCGTTGTCGGCAATCTTCTTGAGCTTCGCCAGCAAGGTCGCACTACTTATGGGTTTGGGAATGTAATCGTCCATTCCTGCGTCAAGGCATTTTTGTCGCGCGCTGCTCATCGCGTGTGCCGTGAGCGCAATGATCAGCACGTTGCACTTGGGTGATGGCAGCGCACGAATCTGTTTCGTTGCCTGCTCTCCATCGAGTTCGGGCATCTGAACGTCCATCAAAATGACGTCGAAATTCTCGCGGCGTGCGGCTTGCACGGCTTGCAGACCGTTCTCGACGACGGAGAGGCGGTAGCCGGTCTTGCTGAGGAGGGCCGTGATGAACTTCTGGTTGATCTTGTTGTCCTCGGCAATGAGGACGTTCAGGTCGCTTTGTCGAGCAGGCGCCGTCTCGGCGCCGATGTCGTTCGCGGCGCCGATCTGTCCATTGTTTGTCGCCGTCGCTGAATCGAGCGGGGGCGAGAACAGCGTCGTCAGGCAGTGGGCGATGTCGCGCTGTCTCAGGGGCTTGTCGAGCTTTTGGTCGAACAGACTCGACTGCAGCTCTCGATCGAACGCGCCGGCGGATGTCGTTAGAACCAGTTTCATGGATGCGTAGTTGGCGTTCGCACGAATCCTGCGCGCCAGATCGGTTCCCGACATGCCGGGCATCGTTTGATCAAGGAAAGTCAACGCGTAAGGGCTGCCGCGATGCCAGGCCCGCTCGAGTTCGGCCAACGCGTCGAAGCCGTCGGCGCAGGATTTTGTCTCGAAGCCCAACGACCGCAATTGTTTGCACAGGATATTGCTGTTCATTCCGATGTCGTCGACGACGAGCACGCGCATGCCAGCCAGATGCACGGTTTTTTCATCGTGGCTCGGGAGCGCCGCGCCGGTTCGCGGAAGTTCAATTTCGAAGAAGAAGGTCGAACCGGATCCGTACGTGCTCTCGACCCATATTCGGCCTCCCATCAGATCGATGAGCTGTTTGCAGATGGCCAATCCAAGGCCGGTGCCGCCATAGCGGCGCGAAATCGAACTGTCGGCCTGATTGAATTTCTCAAATAGCTTCTTGCAGACCTCATCGGTCATTCCAATTCCCGTATCGCGCACATCGAAGCGAAGCCTCTTGTCCGACTTCGCGCCTTCGACGGGATGGACCTCTATCGATACGCTTCCTTTTTCAGTGAATTTCAGGGAGTTTCCGATGAGATTGAGCAGGATTTGACGCAGGCGATTCGGATCGCCGCGATATGCGCCTCGCAGCCCCGGTTCCACATAAACTCCGATGTTCAGGCTTTTGTCCCGAGCTTTTGGCGCGAGCAGTGCGACCGCGTTCTCGATTGTCTTCGTGAGGTCAAAATCGATCGTTTCGAGTTCCAGCTTGCCGGCCTCCAGTTTGGAGATGTCCAGGATGTCGTTGATGATCGTCAGCAGCGCTTCGCCCGATTCGTTGACCGCCTCGACATATTCTCGCTGCTCCGCGGTTAGGGAAGTATCGAGGAGCAATCCGTTCATTCCCAGAATTCCGTTCATCGGCGTGCGGATTTCGTGACTCATATTCGCAAGGAACTCACCCTTGACGGCATTTGCGGATTCGGCTGCGTCTCGGGCTGCAGACAACTCACGCGCCTGCCGGACCAGGCGCGCTTCGCTGTTGCGCAATTCGTTTTCCGCGCGATGGCGGCGTTTTTCGTGAAGCAAAAGCGTACCCAAGATCATTGCCGCCGAAATGCTCGAAATCAGAACGGGCATGAGGGAGTCGCGCATCTCGGCAAAGCCTTGGATCGACCAGAGCTGCAGCATCACGCCCAAGCCCGAAAGAATGCCCAGGATCGGCAAATGCAGATAGGCGAACTCCCGCTTCGCCGGATCGCGTAGGCGGGACAGCACAAACTGCAACGCGAAGCCCAGCATGGCGGACAGGAGCGATGGGCCAAGGGTCGTTTCGCCGAGGCCTTCTCCATGCGTCCATTGAAACAATCCGGCTGCCGCGGAAACCGCAGCTGCGCCGAGCGCGGCCTCCCAGCCGCCGAGAGGGCCTGCCAATGCAAGCAACACCGTCTGACCGCCGATGCTCGCGCCGCCGTTCAGGTGAATCGGCATGAGGAGCGCCAGCACCGTTGCGGTGCCGAACAATATGCCGACGGCCGCGCCTTCGAGGCGCGCGGCCTTACCCGGCAGGCGGGCGGCGAGGCCGCGGACGGGTCCGTAAAGCATCGCCGCGGCGGCAAACACCGCGACATTCAACAAAAATTCGACGATCGTGATTTGCCAGAACAGATCCATTATGTCGTTTCCGTTGCGTGAGCTGTCAGAACCGGCTGGAGACGCTCGCCACGAGCCGGCGGTCCACCGGAAGACCGGCCGTCTCGAATATCCGCGACTGGAGCAATTCGTCTCCTGTGACAGCAAGCGTCAAGCTGTCGGTAATGCGGTAGCCGATGCGCGCATTCATCGTGACGTAGTCATCAACCGTGAATGGTTCGGCGCCGCCGCCGACAGTGGGTTCGAAGTCGACGAACTGCGATTGCCAACGCGCCTGCGCGTCGGCATCAAATCGGTCCCAGCTGTATCCCAACCCTGCGTCGACAACGCTCTGCGGCGAGCCATGCGCATAGTCGAGCAGTCCGGAGAGGCCGGTGGTCGAACTCAGTATGAGATGATCGCTTATGCTGATGTAAGAATAGCTGACACTCCAGCGGACTCCCTGGTCGGTCGCGCCCTTCAGTTCGATTTCGGCGCCGTCTGCAGTGCTGTTTCCGACATTCTCCGAGTAGCTGACCAATCCCCCCGCGCCCGGCGCGAGCGGCGTATTGAGCGCGCTGGCAAGCAAGTCGTTGGTATTCTGATCGAAAACAGCCACGCGTAGCGTGGTACTGGGCGAAAGTGTCCGGTCGTAGTCGATTTCGTAGTTCATCACGCTGGCCGCGCGCAGGTCGGGGCTGCCGATAAACGCGACGGGGAAACCTCCGATATGGTATGAGGCCTGAAAACCGAGGTCGAGCAAACTCGGCGCCTGAATGCCGCGCGCCGCGAGCAGTCGAATTGTATCGTTGTCCGTCGGCTTATAAACCAGGCCCGAATTGAAGCTCGGTTCCGTCAGGACTGCATCATTGTAATTCGAGATCGAGTAGCGGTCTCCGGGCGCCGTCGTTCCGTCGTAGCGGAGTCCCAGGCGATCTAACCGCAGCGCATTGGTCAGCGTCAGTTGCGGCGAAATCTGCCAGTCCCACATGGCGCTGGCGGAATACACGGTATACCCGACGGAACCGCCGACGAATGTACTGTTGTCGAAGACATCCCGATATTCAACGCTGAGACGGATGGTGTCATCGTCGTCCAACTTGAAAACATCGCTCGCCTGGACGACATAGGTCTGGTTGTCCTCGCGGGTTTCCGGAACGATGCTTTGATCGGTGAATTCGAGTTCGTTGCGATATGCCGTCAGGTTGAGTAGCCCGTAGCCCGTGTCGGCCGCCAATCCGAATTTCAGGGAATTGGTTTCCACTGCCTCGTTGGCGAAACTCGGAAGCGGTGAAACCTCGAATGTCTCGAGGTTAACCGCGGTCGCTTCGGCCGTCATTGCGATTTTGGGCCCCAGCATGAGCGTTCCGGCTGCGCCGAGAGAATATTGGTTTGGCGTCCGATCGAGGTCCCCCAGCGCTGCGGGCACACCGCTCGTGGAAAACTCGTCGGAGCGAAACCCGCCGGCCGATAGACGCAGGCCGGCCTGGTCGCCGTCATGAATCGTCATGACCGCGGAGCCGCTTGCGTAGCCCTGCGTGCCGCCGCGAACCGTCGCCTCATTCGTGGAATCCAGGAGCGGATCGAAGGTTATGATATTGATCACGCCGCCGGAGGCGTTGAAGCCAAAAAGCGCCGAATTTGGCCCTTTGACGATCTCGATCTGGCGAATCTCTTCGATTTGCACGGGAAGGGATGCCCACGCAGTGTAGCCGTAATCGTCCAAGTAGACTTGGCGGCCGTTGATGAGGACGAGAAGACGGGGACTATCCGGTTGGTCGTAGCCGCGAACCGACACATCGGTTTGTGCGAACGAGTAGCGGCGCACATCGATGCCGGCTACGAACTGCAATATGTCGGGAATGTTGTCGGCGCCCGACCGAACGATGTCGTCAGCAGTGATGATCTCCATGTTCGCCGGAACATCGGTGGCGCGTTGCGGCGATCCCGTGGCGCTGGTGGTCACAGGCTCTCCGAACAATTGCTGGAGAGCACCATAATCGATCGTTTGGGCGGTCGCCGGCGTGGCCGACAGGCCCACCGCTATCGCGGCGATCGCGACGAATGAGGCATGCGCGCGGGTCGCGAGCCGCTTGCGGTTTTCCAGCGTCGGCTCGATTGCGCTTGTCATCTGCGTTTCACGATCATAGCGAAGACGGTTGAGAAATTTGCGCCGACGGCATCGGCGACTGCGGTGTTGAGCACGATCTCGACATCCGGTTTCGCGCGAACCATCAGAACGCAACAATTCGAGTCGAGGCAGGAAGGATCGTTCGAAATGCTGATGATGCGGCGACGGCGGATCGCATCGCCGATCGCCGATCCTTCCGACGAGATCCCCGGGACGAGAAATAGCGCGTCCAGCCGGTCGGTGGTCTGGGCGAGGCTGTCGATGGAAACGAGTTTCGTCCGGATGACCGATTTGTTGGGACCGGGAAGCGACGCCAGGGTTGCGGCTGTTTGCGTAGCCAGCGCCTTGCTCGCCTCCGATTGGGTTGCGTACACGATGCCGATGACGATCGAACCGTCATGTGGAAGATTCTGCAGAAATCCGATCGCGCGCGCCGCCGCCTGCAGGTCGGCCGCAGAGACGTCGGAGGCGGCATGAGCAAGTCGAATCGATCCGAACATCGTCGCGAGCGAAACGACGAAAAATGCCGCAACGCGGGACAGTCTTTGCGTGCTTCGCAATCGTACCGGACGCATTGGCAGCCGAACGGGCAATGTGGCCGACGGTCATCCGGCGGCGAGTCGTTCAAGCGATCGCCGAATTCCTGCAACCCCCGGAGCGTCTCTGCCGTTCGTGATACGCGGAAATTGTTCAGCGCAGCTTAAATCACGGCGTGAAAGTCACGCCGTACGTGTTGGTACTTATCGCGATATGTACTCTTACGGATGCGATTCAAATTACCGTGTTGAGCGCAAAATCCTGCGAGCGTATTGGACATTCACACTGCCCGCTGCGCCTTATCCTTGTCGTTGGCTGAGCGGATTTCGCCGCGGATCCTTTCCCAATCCGCATCGCCCAACGCGGCCATTGCCGCGAAATTTCCGCCGGAAGCGAGATGCATGGCGCCGTCGATGGCGATCGTCTGGCCGGTCAGGTAGTCGCAGCCGTCCGACATCAGGAACACTGCCAGATTGGCGAGCTCGGACATCTCGCCCACGCGGCCCATCGGAATCGTGCTGCTGGAATCGCCGCGATTGGACGCTTTGGGGTTCAAGCGCTCCCACGCGCCTTTGGTTGGGAAGGGGCCGGGCGCGATCGCGTTGAGGCGGATGCCGTTCGGCCCCCATTCGGTCGCAAGTGATTTCGTCATGATGTTGAGGCCCGCCTTGGACATGGCCGACGGCACGGTGAATGGTCCGCCATTCCAGATCCAGGTGGTGAGGATCGAAATGACGCTCGCTCGGTTGCCCGCCTCGATCCAGCGCTTGCCGCAGGCGAGCGTCATGTAGAACGAGCCGCGGAACACGATGTCCGCGATCGCATTGAAGCCGCGGGGCGAGAGATCCTTGGTGCGGCTGATAAAATTGCCCGCTGCGTTGTTGACGAGGCCGGTGAGCGCGCCGCCATCCGCCCAGATCTGGGCGACCGTGTCCTCGACCGCTTCGGCCACGCGGATGTCGCAGGCAATGCCTTTGACCTTCGAACCCGTCGCGTCGGAAATCTTCTTCGCAGTCTCGTCGAGCACGCTCGCTCTGCGGCCGCAGATGTAAACCGTCGCGCCCAGCTTCGCATAAGCCTCGCTCATTACTTCGCCGAGGCCTGTACCGCCACCGGTCACGAGGATGCGCTTGCCCTTGAGCAGGCCGTCTTTGAACATGTCCATGCTGCTTCTCCTAACTTGCCCACATGCGATGCAGGCTGCCGCTGACAAAATTCAGGCGCGTGCGGTTTTCCCAGCTCATATTGAATCCCTCGAGCGCGTTGACCTCATTGAGCGTGTAAAGCAGCTCGCGCTTGGTCTGATCCGGCACCACGCTTTCGATGAAGGTGATCATCACCAGCCGATGGCCGGACGTGACCGGCGTCACTTCGTGCAGGGTTGTAGAGGGATAGACCACCATCGAGCCCGCCTCACCTTCAATGGTCACCTTTTCCGAACCCAAATGAATGGTCAGGCGTCCGCCTTCATATGTCGCGGGGTCGTTGATATAGAGCGTGCCCGACACGTCCGACCTGAGCGGGGCCGCCGGCAGCGGAATGAACGCCGCATCGGCGTGGACGCCATAAGTCATGCCGGGTTCGTAGCGGGCGAGCAGGGGCGTGGCGATCCGCTTCGGGAACACGAAATTCGTGATTTCCTCGTTGCGTGCGATCGCGGTTCCGGCAATCTGGGCCGCCTTGCCGGCGTCTGGCTGGCTGATGTCGACCTGGAGATTGTTCTTGGCCTGATTGTGCGGATTGGAGATCCGGCCATCGACAAACCGCAGATTGCGGGCGAGATCCCGAATCTGGCCGAGTTCTGCCGGCGTCAATACGTC
>JBEKDC010000092.1:0-11192 GCA_050014535.1 Rhizomicrobium sp. | reverse complement strand
CTCCCATCTCGATCCAAAGATTCTGCACGAGCGCCTGCCAGGCATTACTGAGAGCGCGCGCATCTTCGCGGGTGTCGATCTGACGAAAGAGCCGATCCCCGTGCTGCCGACCATGCACTACAACATGGGCGGAATCCCCACGAACTACATGGGCGAAGCGCTGACGCTGAAAGACGGCAACCCGGACACGACAGTGCGCGGATTGATGGCGGTCGGAGAAGGCGCCTGCGTCTCCGTGCACGGCGCCAACCGGCTGGGCTCCAATTCGCTGATCGACCTCGTGATCTTCGGCAAGGCCGCCGGAATGCGTTGCGCCAAAACGGTGACGCCGGGCGAGCGTCACGCCGATCTGGCGAAGGACGCAGGCGAAACGGCGATCGCGCGGCTCGACAAATTTCGCAATGCCAAGGGCAGCACGCCGACCTCAAAGCTGCGCCGCGACATGCAACTCGCGATGCAGGAAGATGCGGGCGTGTTCCGCACCGACGAGGCGCTCACCAACGGCCGCAAACGCATCGACGCCATCTATAAGCGCCTCGGCGATATCTCCGTCAGCGACCGCTCGATGATCTGGAACAGCGATCTGGTCGAGACTCTGGAATTCGAAAACCTGATCCAGCAAGCCATCGTCACCATCGAAGGCGCCTCCAACCGCACCGAGAGTCGCGGCTCGCATGCGCGCGAGGATTTCCCCAAGCGCGACGACGAGCACTGGATGAAGCACACGCTTGCCTGGCTCAATCCCGAGACCGGCTGGGCGACAATCGATTATCGCCCGGTGCACACCTACACGCTCACCAACGAAGTCGAATATATCCCGCCCAAGGCGCGGACTTATTAGGAGCGCTGGGCCCGGAACGGCAGGTGAATCCCGGTCCGGCACCTGCTAGCATGCCCCCATGATCGATCCGTTCGGCCGGCACATTACCTATCTGCGCGTTTCCGTCACGGACCGCTGCGATTTTCGCTGCGTGTACTGCATGACGGAGCATATGACCTTTTTGCCCAAGCCCGAGCTTCTGACGCTCGAAGAGCTGGAGCGGCTGTGCGGTGCATTCATCCGCAAAGGCGTGGACCGCATCCGGATCACGGGCGGGGAGCCCCTCGTCCGGCGCAATGTGATGAGCCTGATCGACAAGCTCGGCGCTCGCATCGGCGAAGGCGGATTGCGGGAACTCACACTCACCACCAATGGCAGCCAGCTGACACGCTATGCGAAGGACCTTCGCGCCGCGGGCGTGCGCCGGATCAATATCTCGCTCGATACGCGGGACCCGCAAAAGTTCCGCGCCATTACCCGCTGGGGCGATCTCGCGAAAGTGCTGGCCGGGATCGATGCCGCGCAGGATGCGGGCCTTGCGGTCAAGATCAACATGGTCGCCCTCAAGGACACCAACGAGGACGAAATCGCGGACATGCTGGCCTGGACGCATGGTCGAGGCATGGACCTCACCCTTATCGAGACCATGCCGATGGGGGAGATCGACGGCGACCGCGTGGAACAATATCTGCCATTGTCTCTCGTGCGCGCACGGCTAGCGGAAAGCTACACGCTCGTCGACGACGATTATCGTACCGGCGGACCGGCGCGCTATGTGCGCGTGGCCGAGACGGGTGGAAGACTGGGCTTCATCACGCCGCTCACGCACAATTTCTGCGAAAGCTGCAACCGCGTTCGACTCACCTGCACCGGTACGCTTTATATGTGTCTCGGGCAGAACGACGATGCCGATCTGCGCGTACCTCTGCGCGCTTCAAACGACGATACGGCCCTCAATGCGGCGATAGACGCGGCCATCGCGCGCAAACCCAAAGGCCATGATTTCATGATCGATCGCCGCCATAGCGAGCCCGCGCTCGCGCGACATATGTCGCTGACGGGCGGCTGACCGTGGCCCATGCGCTCCATTTCGTCGCCTCGCCGGCGCCCGATGCGCGCGCAGCATTGGTGACGATGCTCCAGGGCTACCGCGATGTGGGCCCCGAAGCGGCCGACGTGATCGTGGCGCTGGGCGGCGACGGCTTCATGCTGCAGACGCTTCACAAATTCCTCGGCAAAGGCAAACCGATTTATGGGATGAATCTGGGTTCGGTCGGTTTCCTGATGAACGAGTTCAAGGACACCGGGCTGGAAGAGCGCCTCGCCGCCGCGGAACCCGCGCACGTTCATCCGTTGAGGATGCGCGCAACCAACAGCAGGGGTGGTGTCTACGACGCGATCGCGTTTAACGAAGTGTCGTTGCTGCGCCAGACGCAGCAGGCGGCCAAGATCCGCATCATTGTGGACGGCAAACCCCGCATCCGCGAACTGATCTGCGACGGCGTACTGATTTCGACTCCGGCCGGATCGACTGCCTACAATCTCTCGGCGCATGGTCCGATTCTGCCCATCGATGCGGCGCTGCTGGCTCTGACCCCCATCAGTGCCTTCCGTCCGCGGCGCTGGCATGGCGCGCTCCTGCCCCATCGTGCCAAGACCCGCTTCGAAATCCTCGAGCCCGAGAAGCGCCAGGTCAGCGCTGTCGCCGACGATTTCGAGGTACGCGATGTCACCTCGGTCGACGTAGCGGAAGATCGCACGATCGCCATGACCATGCTGTTCGACGCCGGCCACAGCCTGGACGAACGCATCCTGGCCGAACAGTTCATCGATTAGTTCACCGAGCATTAATCCCGGTTAAGGTAAGTATTGCGTCCTTATTCGGGGTATAGGAGGCGCCGGGCTTGTTCCAGGCGCGCCGAGACGCGCATGAGCGGCTACAGGTTCGACCGTCTGAAGATTCTCGTCGTCGACGACAATGTGCACATGCGCAAGCTCGTCCTCACGATCCTTCAGGCATTCGGTGCAATCCAGATTTTCGAGTCGCCCGACGGCGAGCGAGCCTGGACGATCGTTCGCGACGCCAACCCCGATGTGATCCTGCTCGACTGGATGCTCGAGGGCATGACGGGTCTCGATCTGGCTCAGATGATCCGCACCTCGGCTGCCAGCACCAATCCGTTCGTCCCGATCATCATGTTGACGGGCTACACCAGCATCGATCACGTGCGCCGCGCGCGCGACGCCGGCGTCAACGAGTTTCTCGCGAAGCCGGTCTCGGTAAAGGCGATCCTCACGCGGTTGACTGCCGTGATCGAACATCCGCGACCCTTCGTGCGTACCAAATCCTATTTCGGTCCGTGCCGGCGACGGCGCGGAATTGCCGAATATCAGGGACCGGAAAGGCGCTCCGATTCGAATATGAGCGCCATCGAAGACGAAGACGCTGCAGCGTGACCGGGGGAACACATGGCCAAGCAACCACCTATCGAGATTTTCATGCCGCCCAACATCTTGAAGGCAAAGGTCGGCGGCACGGTCGTTGGCCTCGACATGGGCGCCGTCAGCCGCGCCGAGCAGGCCATGGAAGGCCTCAAGACCGAGTTTGCGAACTGGATCAACGACGATCTGCGCCGGCTGATCGACGCCCGCGACGCATTTTTTGCAGAACCCGGCGAGGAAACGCAGGAAATCCTGTTTCGCATGGGCCACGACTTGAAGGGCCAGGCGCTCACATTCGGGTACCCGCTGGCGGCCCGCGTCGCCGCTTCACTCTGCCGCCTGCTCGACGGGAGAAATGCGACCGCGGAATTGCCGCTCGTCGACGCGCATGTCGAAGCGATCCGCGTGATCGTGCGCGACAACGTCAAGCACAATGCGCCCCAAGTCGCAGCACTGTTGGCCACGGAACTCGAGGCGCGCGTCGCCGAGGCACTACCTGAACCGAAGAAGCGCTGATTCTCTTTAGTTTGCGTCGCGCAACGAGGCGGAGATCTGCTCGTATCCTGCGTCGTCTCGAATGCGCAGGATGTTGCCGTTCGGTCCGGGTTCGACCCAGGGTGTCACCGTCAGGGGTGGCGCCGCGCGGGCGGCTTTGAGCGCCTCGGCAACGGTCTTCGAACGCGCGAGCTTCATCAGATTGAGCTTGGTCGGGAAGATCACATTCAATTTCTCTCGACTGGCGATGGCATCTTCGGGACGGATCCAGACCGAGTCGACAGACTCGCGACCGTCATGGCTGCCTGCATGCCCGACCGGCGACGACGCCAGGAAGAAATGCGTGTTGAAGCGCTTGGGCATGTTTTCGGGCGTGATCCAATGTGCGAAATGGGCGAGTTCGTCGCAGGCGATTTTTAAATTCTCCGCGCGCAACATGTCGAGCAGGCTGATCTCGGCTTTTTCAAGTTTGTGACGATAGGGTGAGAGCTTGGCGAGCCGTTCTTCACCCACGAACGCGCCGGTCGCGCCGTCGCGCGCCATCAGGATTCCGGATTCCTCGAAGGCTTCGCGAATGGCGGCGGCGCCCAGCGCGCGCATTTCCCCGGACCACACGGAAACGCCGTCGGAATATTCCGCAAGTTCGGAATCGAAATCGGAGCGCTGTGCTTTACCGCCGGGAAACACCAGCGCGCCCGCCACGAAATCGATCTGGTGATGGCGTTTCACCATGAAAACTTCGATGCCGTTTGGTGCATCGCGGACAAGCAATATCGTCGCGGCGGGAACGGGCGTTATCGCCGCTTTGGGCGTGGGCTCGGTCATGTATCCTCGCTTTTCCGTCAAGCCTAGCGGCTCGCCGCCGCCGCGGCCACTGTGACGGCAAGGGCTGCGGCGAGAAGCCCGAAAAAGCCGATCGGGCCCAGCATCGTCATGGCCGAGCCCGCGGCCAGCGGCCCGACAATGGAGCCGAGGCCGAACAACAGGACCAGCCCGGCGGTCGCGGCCACGCGCGTGGCCGGCGCCACCGCGTCGTTCGTATGTGCGACGGCCAGCGCATAGAGCGGGAACAGGAATGCGCCCACCAGACCAGATGCCACGTAGAGCAGGAATATCTCCTTCCCCTGCGCCCACATTCCGAACAGAGACGCTGCCAGGCCAGCCGCACACATCAGCCCGATCGTGATCCGCCTGCCGATCGCGTCCGAGAGCCAGCCGAGCGGGAATTGCATGATTCCACCCGCCGCCATAGCGACGCCCATGAACAGACTGACTTGCGGCACGCTGAAATGTTCGGCGCGAGCGTAAACCGGACCGAACGTGAACAGGATGCTCCATGACAGACCCGCAAGCATGGTCGCGGTCGCACCCAGGGGAGAGATGCGAAACAGATGGACGAGACCGAACGGTTCGGGTGGCGCTTCGCCCGGCGCTGCCGTGGCGAGAAAAATCACCGGCAGGCTCCCCGATACGAACAGCAATCCGCAGAGTACAAACGACGCCAGAGCCTTTGGATCGCAGACCGCCAGCAAGACCTGCGCAAGCGTCATGCCCACCATCTGCACCACCATATAGACGCTGAAAATGCGTCCGCGCACACGGTTCTCGCTGCGCTCGTTGATCCAGCTTTCGCAGGCGACATAGGTCGACGCGAGGGCAAAACCGGAAACCAGGCGCAGAATCGTCCACGTGACGGCCGACACGAAAATGCCGTGCAACACAATCATCGCGGCTGCGAGCGCGAGCCCGATGGCGATGGTGCGCACATGACCGAGACGGCGGATGATGGTGCGGATAAGGAGCGGTGCGGCGGAATAGCCGACATAATAACCGGCCATCAGCACGCCGATGCTCCACGCAGAGAACGCCTCTTGCCCCGCGCGAATGCCGAGCAGCTCGGTCTGCAGCCCGTTCCCCATCTGGACGATGCCGCCCGACAGAATGACGGCCCAGACGGCGGCAAGCGCGACACGCATGAAAGGTTCCTGAGCGATTCGCCGTGGGGCGGGTCTTATGAGCGCGCGAAAGGCATACGGAGGCTCGCGATACGATGCAACGGGGTCAGCAAGGGCGAATGATCTACTACATTTTGCGCGCGTGCGCGGTTCCGGCCGGCGCGTGCATCTTGCCCAGCATGTCGACAATATCCGATGTCACCGCGAATGGAGCCTGCGGCAGGCCCGACATCGCAACGAGCGGCGACGTGCCGGTCCCCGAATAGAGTTGTAGCGCGGCCCACTCGTCTGAGCCCGAATGGCCGAAACCTGAATTCCCGCTCACCACCATCGGCGCGCTGGTAAGCGGGGCCGCGATCGGCTGATTGTCGCTCGCCTGCGCATCGAGGGCCCGCGAAACGGAGGGTTGCTTGAGCGCCCAATCATAGACGTCGCGCACAGTCTTGGGCGAGCCGTCGGTCCTGTAGAACACGCTCTTGTTTGCGCTAGCCGCGGCGGGAAAGGCGCTGGGTGCGCTTGCGGCCGGCTGGTTCTCGCTCATCTTGATCAGCTTGCAGGCCGCTTCGGGCCCGAGGAAATGGGCGGCATAGAGTTCGCCGTTGCAGACACCGCGGCCCAGCGAAGATTCGAGGGTCGAGCGGGTCTCGTTGGCGAACTCGCCCTCCATCAGCGCCGAGACTTTCGGGTCGTTGCGCAGGGCAAGAATTGCCTGGCGGTCGGCCTGGTTGTCCGCTTCGTAGCGGCCGTCGGAATTCTGCTGGATCGCCGATGCATAAGAACCGAGGCCGTAGCGGCCGCCATATTGCTTGACCAGCCCAAGCCAGGTCTGGTCGACGAACTGGAACAGGCCGGAAGCGCTGGAAGTGCTTGATTTTGCTTGCGGTTTCAGGCTGCTCTCGCGCATCGCGGTGCCGAGCAGATAGTCGAAATTGGACCCCGTTTCAGCGCTCGCCTGTTGAAGGGCGGCGATGACATCGCTCCGGGTGGGGGTGGCGGCGGTGGCTTCTGCCAGCATGACGCTTAATCGTCCGTAGGTTTCTCTCGGAGCATCGAGACGCAACCCCCGTGCCAGTTTGGGGCAGGCTAAAGCGAGGCCCGCAATTGGGCGATGAACGCTGCCTGGGCCGCGGCTTCATAGGGCTCAGCCTTCCCCTGCCCCCAAACGGGTCCCGGCCATGCCGGATCGCGCGGACGGCGGGCCACGACGTGGATGTGAAGCTGCGGCACGAGATTGCCCAGCGCGCCAACATTAATCTTGGCGGCACCGGTCAGCGCCTTGAGCGCGGCACTCGCGCGCGCGACCTCTTCGATCAGAACGGTGCGATCGGCGGCAGACAGATCGTGAATCTCCGACAATCCCGCATGACGCGGCACGAGAACTAGCCACGGAAAGCGCACATCGTTCATCGCGAGCACGCGCGACAAGGTCCAGTCGGCAACGAATAGCGTGTCGGCTTCGAGACGCGGGTGAAGAATGAATTTGGACATTTGAAATTTCTTGGACGCTCAGGACAAACCCGGCATATGCGGCAGATGGTAGCCCAGCCGGGAGGCGAGGAAAACGCCGTAGCCAACGTAGCACAGGACGAGAAGGAATCCGCGCGCGCGCGTGAGACGCCACGACGAGGCGAGAAGCGGGATCAGCAGCAGCGCCGCTCCCGCCATCACCAGCGCATCCACATTCGCGATCATGGGCGAGATGACGAGCGGATGGATCACGGCCGTCAGGCCCAGCACGAACAAAATGTTGAAAATATTGGCGCCGATCAGCTGTCCGACCGCGATGTCGGAGCGTCCGCGCGCGGCGGCAAGGAACGTGATTACAAGTTCCGGCAAAGATGTGCCGAGCGCCACGACCGTAAGACCGATCGTGGCCTGCGGCACCCGATAGGCTTCGGCCATCGCGACGGCGCCATCGATGATGAAATGCGCGCCGAAATAGAGGCAGAGGAGCCCGAACAGGAAAAGGAAAAATCCGACGCCGCCGGACACGTGGCCGGTGTGCGAATGCGCGCGGCATTCGGCGACGGAATTGTGAGACGGTCTTCGCCAATCGGTCGCGAAAGCAAGCACGAGATAAGCGGCAAATCCGGCCAGCAGCATAAGTCCGAACCGATGCGTGATCGTGCCGCCTTGCGCAATCAGCAGGAGTACAAGGCTCGCCGCGACCAGCGTGCCGCCATCGCGAAAGACAACCTTGGGCGGACTTGGCATCGGCCTGATCAGCGCGCCCAGCCCCATGATCAGAAATATGTTGACGATATTGCTGCCGACAATGTTGCCGATGGCGATGTCGGGCGTGTTGTGATGGACGGCCTGGAGAGAGACGAAAAGCTCGGGCGCGGAACTCGCCGTCGAGATGACGAGAAGACCCAGAAGCAGCGGCGACAATCCCATCGCACGCGACACGCCGATGCTGCCGTGCAACGCCGTTTCGCTGCCCAAAATCAGCAGCACGAACCCGATACCCAGAAACCCGTACACCATTAACGCGCCAGCCCAGGGCCCCCCGCGAAAGCCCCCGCCAGATGTCTCGTTAACCGGTCGGACCGGCCTTCGCAAGCAATGCCTGATCCCGGAAGCGTCCCGGGTTGAAGGCGGCGATGAGCGACGGCGGCGAACGTCCCAGAACGAGACTGCACAGAGCTTCCGCGATAGCCGGTGCAAAGAGGATACCGTTGCGGAACTGGCCGCCGGCGACAAACAACCCTTCGACCCCCGTGGCGCCCAAAATCGGCAGATTGTCCGGCGACCCCGGCCTCAGACCGGCCCAATGCTCGGCGATTTCCCATCCGGTCAATGAGGGCATCACACTTGCCGCGTGGGATTTCAGCCAATCGACGGCCCCGTCGGTGAGGCTGGTGTCGAATCCCTGATGGCTGGCCGTCGCGCCGACAAACAACCGATCGTGCCTCGGCACAAGATAGACTTCGTTTCCCCAGACGATGCGCGCAGGCAACGCATGTGCGTTGGGTGGCGCCAGCGCGATCATTTCGCCTTTGACCGGCACGATCGGCGGCATCGCCTCGCGCGGCAGCCCGGCGATGCACGACGTCCATGCGCCAGCCGCAAGCACAAACACGTCGCCCCGATGGGTTGCAAATGGTGTCAAGGCGCCGGTCACGCGCGCGCCCGACATATCGAACCGAACGACCGTTTCGTTGACGAGCAATTTTCCGCCGGCGCGCACAAACGCCGATGCGAGCGCTGCGCCGAGTGCGCGGTTATCGACCTGCGCCTCGGTCGCATCGTAAAGCGCGCCTGCAATGTCCGGCGCGAGCAACGGCTCGAGCTCGCGAGCCTCTGCCGCCGAGAGGAATTTCGCTTTGTTGCCGCTGGCCGCAGCGCGCGCTGCGAGCGATCCGGAGTGTGCATCGTCGCGCGCCACCATCAATGCACCGTCGGCCCGAAACGCGATTTTGCGGCCAGAGCGGTCTTCGATCTCTGCCGCGAAAGAGGGCCATAGCGATCCCGAATATTGTGCGAATTGGGCCTCCGGAGTCGCGGTGTCGCCGTTTTCCGCCGTCACCGCGATCATGCCGGCAGAGGCCCAGGTCGCGCCGCGACCCGGTTGCGCACGCTCGAGCACGACGACCTCGCATCCCGCCTGCGCGAGACGCCAGCCGATCGAGAGGCCCGCAACACCTCCGCCGATGATGACGGTTTTCATGGCTCCCTGTATCTCACAACGGCTTCCCCCACGCGCATGCCCGCGGTCGCAAAACACAACGCGCCGAGCACATAAGCGATTACGCCGAACCAGTCCGGAAACGCGCAGGCGAGCGCGAGCGCAAGAAAGGTTTCCGTGCGCTCGATGAGCCCGCGAGATTGGACAGGTGTCATGCCGCGTTTCGCGGCCACAGCGACAAAGGCGAGAAGCGCCGCTTCCGAGGACGCGAAACTAAAAATAAGAAATGTCGCCGCAAGGGCACTGCCCGGATCGGCAAGCGCGAAGGCAAAGGGAATGCTCGCGGCGGCTATGACGCCGAGCACTGTCTCGAGAAACACGCCGAGATCGCCGGCATCGGTCGTCCGGGCCGCCGCGCCACCTAACCCCGCAAGCAGCCGGTTGGCCGCGATCGACCCCAGACCCCACCAATAATGATGCGTCGCAACCGCCGCGCATGCACCGAGACCGGCCACAAAGCTCGCTGCCGTCAGCGCATTCGCCGACATATGGGCGCGCGCCAAACGGGTCGCAGCCGGTACTAGAACCGGTGCGGCGACTTTGCGAAGCGGCGCGTCAAGCATGGCGGACGGAAGTCAAATGCGCGATTTCAATAGGTTGTCCGGGCGCGTCCGTCCACACGCGCTTGCGCGTCCCCGCCCAGCGCGTCAAGCAAGGGCCGGATCATCGGCGCATAGGATTGCCAGCGACCGACCGAGCTTGCGTAAACCGGCCGGCGCACCTGCACGGCGCTGGCGGTGAGGACCGGTCGCTGCGTTTGATAAAATTGGAGGCAGCGCGCGTCCCATTCGAGACCGCAGAAATCGACAATCCGGCGCGCTTGGGATTCGAAATCGGCGACGAGTTCCTCGTATTGTACATCGAGCATAACGCCCGGCGGAAGAACCTCGCGCCAGTGCGCCATCAGCGCGCGGTAGCCGCGGTAGTAGCGGCCGAGTTCGGCCAGATCGTAGGTAAAGGCCATGCCGTTCGCGAACAGCTTCGAAAAGCACGAGACGCAGGTGTCGACCGGATCGCGACAGGCATGGAGGATGCGCGCGCCCGGAAGCGCCATGTGGATCATTCCGGCGAAGAGAAAATTCGTCGGCATCTTGTCGGTAATGTGCATCGGCAACGGCGCCACGGGCCTGAGCGCGGCCAGATAATTTGCCGCCACGCCGCGCAGCTCCCGTTCGCCCAGGGAAGGCGCCAATTCCGGAAAAGGAACTCCGGTGTCCGCTTGCAGCTTGTTGACGGCGTTGGCTATGTAATGGCGTTCGCCGGCGCCGACGGCGCGCGGGTGACTTGCCAGCATCTGCTCGATCAATGTCGTTCCAGAACGCGGCATGCCGACGATGAAGACCGGCAGCTCGGACCGATCGCCAAGCATCGCTTTTTGCGCGATCAGTTCGCGCGAGAACACGTGCGCTATGCGCTTCATGTTGCCGAGCGTCTCGGTTTCGTCATAGCGCTCCCGGCAGCGCTTGAGCATATTTCCGCCGACAAAATGGTGAAACGCCTTTTCATGCGCGCCGATATCCGCATAGGCCTTGCCCAAGGCGAAATGCAGCTGCATCAGGTCGGCTTCCGGCAGCGGCCCTGCGGCGAGTACCTCCATGGCCGCCAGCTGGGGATTGCCCGACGTGAACTGTGTGACCTCCGCAAGACTGCGATGGTGTTCGCCCCGGCGCGGCGCGAGTTGCACGGCCCTGGTAAATGCCTGCCGCGCCTCGTCTATGCAGCCGAGAGCCCTCAACTGTTGGCCGCTGCCGACGTGGGCCTCGGCAAGATCCGGCTTGCGCGCCAGCGCGGC
>JBEKDC010000091.1:0-15950 GCA_050014535.1 Rhizomicrobium sp. | reverse complement strand
ATCGCATCCGATATTCTCGAAAATGCTTGCGCAAAGGGTAACATTTCTTGAGGACAAGATACTTGATGCAGCGAAAATTAGCGTTTCGCGAAGAGTGTTCACGAGATCGGTATCGAGGAAAAAATCCCGTGGCGACCGAATTTCCTGGGGAAAGGTGCACATTTCAGCGGTCAACTATTGAGGGACATGAATCAGTGCAAAGGTGGCCAGTTGGCACGCTGGAGCCTTATTCATTTTGCCTCGCCTAAATCGATATATAGATTGCCATGGCCGTCCGCCGATTTATCGGACGTTCGACCTTTCGATCCACCGAGGGAGACGCTTAACGAGGCCATAGGAACGGGGGACGCGCTGACCAAACGAGTTGTCTTTTTCCTGGTTCTTTTCGTCGGGATCGGGCTCGCTGTCGCGCTCGCTTATGCGGGACGACCTCCGCCTTTTCTGAACCTGAAGCTCGCAGCCGCGCAGATGATATTTTACGGCACAATCTCGGCCGCCATCGGCGCGGCCAGAACGCCGGGACGATGGAACGAAAAAATCAGGCGACGAGAAATTCGAGCGCGAATTTTGCCGCGCTGGGTTTGGCCGCTGCTGTTCGTGTTTCTTGCAAACGCGAATTATCTGGTCGCACTCGCAATTGCTCTGGGAGACCTCCCGTTCGCACCGCGAAGAACGCGCATCAGTCCGGGGACGTAAGACATTCTTGCCGATCCGTTGCTGCGCGTCGCTTTCACGACAAATCCCCACAATGTTTCGCTTCACGGCTATTGAAGGACGAGGAATCTTAAAGCGGTTGACGCGACTACGGCTTAGCAGTAGTATGGTCGATGACGAATTCGAATGGGACGATGCCAAGGCCGCGCGGAATTTTCGCGACCATGGCGTGACGTTCGAGACGGCCTGCGAAGTGTTCCGCGATCCTTTCGTACTCGGCTGGATCGACACTAGTGAAGATTACGAGGAGTACAGATATGCGACGATCGGCATGGCGAAAGACGGTTTACTCTATGTTGTCTATACGATGAGAGGCGAGCGGATACGGATAATCTCGGCACGAGGAGCCGAACCTCATGAACAAAGAAAATATCACGAAGAAAGCGACTAAGCAGGATTGGAGACCGTTCAACGGGATGACCGCAGAGGAGCGGCACGCCGCCGCTCTTCGCGATCCCGACGCGCAGCCATTAACATCCGGAAGACTCAAGCACATGAAACGCATTCCGCAGGTGTGCGGAATCCGCCGTGCCTTGCGTCTGTCGCAGGAAGAATTCGCGGCCAGGTTTCACATCCCGCTCGGGACCTTGCGCGATTGGGAGCAGGGCCGCAAAGAACCGGACGCTGCCGCGCGCGCCTATCTGAAGGTGATCGCCCGCAATGCCGCCGCGGTCGCCAAAGCGCTACTGCCGACAGCCGATCGAAGATGAACAGGGAGAGCGGTCTATGCAGGCTTATTCGCCAAGGTGAATTCGCCGGCAGTCCCTCTCAACGAAACTGCTCTGAAGCCGTTGCGACGATGTAGCTGTCGCCGGAATCCCCTCTTGCGCAAATGAAAAGGGCGGGCCGAAGCCCGCCCTTTCCGCAACTTCGATGACCGATTTCCGGGTCAACCACCCAGATCGATGACGGCGCGCCGGTTCTGCGGCTCGCGCACATCGGGTCCCGTCGGCACGAGCGGATCGTGGAAGCTCTTGCCTTCGATCGAGATCGTGGAGCCGTCCATCCCTTCGCGCGTCATTTCATCCTTGACGGTTTCTGCGCGACGGACCGAGAGGCCCTGGTTGTAGCTGTCCGAACCCACCGTGTCGGTGTGGCCTGTGACCATCACTTTCACGAAGCCGTTGGACTTGGCGACCTTCACGGCCTCCTGCACGACGGTGAGCGCTTCAGCCGTCAGGTCGGATTTGTTGAAATCGAAGAAGACGACGAAGGTCTTGACCGGCGGCGGCGCCATCGGAGCCGGCGGCGGCGGGAGTGGAGCCGGCGGAGGCGGAGGCGGCGGTGGCGCCGATTCGAGATACCACCTGATCCCGACCATGACGGCCTCTTCGTTCAGACCGGTGACTTTCAAGGTCGTAGAACCCTCGCAGTCGACGCAAACGACATATTCTTTGCTGACTTTTACCTGGCGATAGCGGAAGTCCAATGTCAGATCGACATTGTGCGAAAGCGAATAGGCAACACCGGCAAAACCCTGCCACATGAAGCCGGTTTGAGTGGAACTAATGGAACCGCTCGGATCGGTCAGTTCCCAGTTGACCTGGCCCGCACCGACGCCGCCGCCGAAGCTGAAGTCCCACCGCTGCGACAGGGGAACATCGTACGCCGCGTTCGCAAGGAACGACGTCACCTGCGCGTGGCCACCGGTGATACCCGTATAGTTGCTGGATTCGACGCCATGCGTGTCCCAGCCGATCTCGCCCTCGAGGCGAAGGCGATCTTGAAAACGGTATCCGAAAGCACCCGTGACCAACGCGGTGTCTTTCGTGCCGATGTTCGCACTCTCGCCAAGCGTAACGTCGGTGACCTTGAAATCACCCATGCTGTCCCAGCCGCCCGACAAGTCGCCGTACCAGCCGGTCGCATCGCTCGCCGATGCGGGGCCGGCCAGCGCTACTGCTGCTACGCCGGTTAGAGCCATCATCCGGATTTTCATTTTATATCCTCCCGTGGGACGTAGGGACCGAGCAGGGGCCTCGATCAATAAAACACTACTCCGCCACTATAGTATGACGACGACCGCGAGCCGAACAGCAGGACTTAACCATTTCTCGTGGAGTCCCGGGGTAGCCGCCCGGAATCCCGAACTCGTGTGGCAGTCCTGCCACATTGCGGAAAGCCCGCTCATAAAGCGGTCATCGGCTCCTGGAATGCCGCGAAAATCGGCCGTGTCCGCCCGTTTCGATCCCGAACGGCTCCGGCTAAATTGCCCGGGCCGAATTCGGCAACAACCACAATTTGCGGACGGCCGGTACCACCTGTCAGCCGTGAGGCGCCGAGTGCACGCGCGACACGCCTTCCTCGAAGGGTCCGAGTCTCTATTCGGATATCCAAGAGCTTTGGCTCAAAACAACCGGCGAGGGAACGACGAAGGGCAAAGAAATTGGGACAAGGTCCCACCCGGCACTTTTCAAATGGATCCGAAACGTGGAAACCGATCCATCCTTCGTGCAATGGTCCAATGCAGGGTGACGCAGATGCGCCTCGACTTTTCGTTGATTCCGCTGAAGAACAGAGCCTTCAGCGAAAAGCCGATGACGTTCGTCGATCCGGAAACCAATAATTTTCTGTCCGCCGTCGTCGAACTCGCTGCAATCGAAACCGGAAGCCGCACGGCGCGCGAGCACTGGCAGCAGAAGCAGCTGCAAAATCTCCTGGCCTATTGCGTGCAGCGCTCCGCGTTCTGGAGAAAAAAGATCGGGACTGCGAACATCAAGTCCGTTCGCCTTTCCGATATCCCGGTCTTCACGAGAGCCAATTTGATCAAACAGGTCGAATCCGAAGGCGCGCTCATTCGGTCCAACGAAGCAGGCCAACTGACAAAACACGCGACGTCCGGGTCGTCCGGGACACCCGTTCAATTTTTCATTTCGGACAGAAATTCAAGGTACAATCTCGCGCGGTCTGTCGCGCAATATTTTATGGAGGGACGCGATCTCGCTCTGAACCGGACCCGGCTGAAATCCCGGCCGGTACCCGACAAAATCGGTTACGTCACCGCGCAAAAGAGTCACCATTGGCTTGGACCGCTTGAGAATTTCGTTCGCTCCGGAACCAACAAGCAGATCGAATATTTCAATCCGGATGTTGCCGCTCTTTGCAAAGAGCTGGAGCGCGATCGAATCGGCTATCTGATCGCGCAACCGCGCATCATCGAAGTCATGCTGCAGAGCGTCGAACCCGAATTTTTCACGGCCGCCGGGACCGCAATGCTGCTTCCCGTCGCAGAGGCGCTCGATCCCAGGCTCCGGGACGTTTTTTCCGCGATCGGCATACCGGTCCGGTCAAGCTATTCGTCGGAAGAAGTCGGATTGATCGGTTCGGAGTGCGAAACGATCGCCGGGAGTTATCATATCGCAACCAGCAACGTCATCGTAGAGGTCACGGGCGAAGACCGCCTGCAGCTGAACGGAAAAGCCGTCGGTCGCGTGCTGGTCACGCACCTTCATTCTTACGCAACCCCGTTCATCAGATACGACATCGGCGATGTTGCAGCGCTCGGCGAGAATTGTGCGTGCGGACATGACGGTCCCGTGCTGACGAATATCTATGGCCGCGCCAAATCGCTCCTCAAACATCCCGGCGGACGGGTTTCCACGTTTTATGTCCGTGGCAAGGAACTGGCCGCGGTGGCGCGGTTCGACGAATTCCGTATCCGGCAAACCGATTTCAAGAATATCGTGGTCGAAATTGGAGGCCGGGAATCCCTGTCGCCCGAGGAAACTGCAGCTCTAGGAACGGTGATTCGATCGCACGCCGGCGACGAATTCGAGATCGAAATCAGGCCCGTCGTCAAGATCGCGTGGGGCAATAATATCAAGCAGCTCGGCTTCGAAAGCGAAGTTTCCTGACCGTTCCCGGTCGGCGCACTCTTCGTCAACGACAATGGCGTCGGTCGTCTTGGCCGCAACCAAACGGCTCAATACGGCTTTTGGCCCATCCAGTTTCCCGGAGGGCCGTAGCGGCAGACCAGGACCTCCAGCTTACCGTTGACGGCCGTCGCGCAGCCGACCGTCTTGGTGTCCCGCCAGACGATCTGCGTGTAGTGGGCAACCTCGTTCCAAGGGAGCTTGTCGCTGATGTCCGGAAATTCGCCGTAGCGGAAATCCGCGCGCTCCCTTGTCCAATATTCGATCTTTGCGTCCGTGCTGAAATAGTTCGCCGTTCCCATCCAGAGGTTTTCGCCTTCGCCCGGGCGGAGATAGAGTGCGGAATGTTCCATCCGGCCGAGTTGGGCCAGATGCTGCGCCCACACCGCGGCATGTTGCGCCAGCGTGTCGCTCCAGACGAGCGGCGGGTCACCCACTCTGGCGCGCTCGGAATTGTGCGCCGCCAGCACGTCGCGTGCGAACCTATTCTCCGGTTCGGATTTCTGCTGCAGGTCCGGCCTCGGTTCCGGCATCGGCACCGGAGTAGCGGAACTGCACGCGGTTGCAATCACCGCCGCGAACGCGAGTGACGCAGCCATACGCGCGAGCCGGTCGTCGCGGTGAACCATTCGAACCAACGCCCCTGAATCACGCCGGATTGGAACGCACAATAGCGCTTTTGCGACGCCTCCGGAAGCGAGGAAGACGGCGCATCGGTCAAACGCAATGGAAAGGCCGGGTCGATTCCGGCGACCCAAGCATCGCTTGTTCGACGCGGCGTCTGTTCACCGGCGCGGCGCGATCCCTTATCCTCTCCCCTTGCGGCGAAACGGAGGACACATGGCGCAGGCCAAATTCAAATCGGTAGATGACTATATCGCAGGCCAGCCGGAATCCGCGCGCGCCGCTCTGGATCGCGTGCGCGCCGCCATTCGCGCGGCATTGCCGCGCGCCGAGGAGACGATCTCCTACAACATGCCCACTTATAAATTGCGCGGCGAAGCGGTGATCTTTTTGGCGGCCTGGAAAAAACACTTTTCGCTCTATCCGGCATCGGCAAAACTCCTCGCGTTCTTCAAGAGGGATCTCGCAGCCGCGACAATCAATAAAAGCACGATCCGCTTCCCCCTCGCCGAACCGGTGCCCGCGGAATTGATCGGACGCATCGCCAAATATCGCGTGAAGGAACTGGCCGAGCGTGCAAAGAAGAAGAAAACACGATAGGATTCCCATCCGGCAGAATACCGAACCTGGAAACATGCGGACGATCTCGACCCGCAAACCGCATGACCAAAGGGGCGCGCGCCTATCTGAAAGTGATCGGCCGCAATCCCGCGGTGGTCGCCGAAGCGCTGCAGCCGACAACCGCTTGAAGATACCGAGGCGCTCACTTCCCCCGCACCGTCCTCGCGAACGGCGTGAGCTTGCCGGCACTATCCCGATCCATGTTCGTGGTCCAGCTGTCGTCGGTGCGGCGGCGGCTCAACGCGTTGTGGAACGCGCCGCTATCATCACATCTTGCGTCACTTGTTTGTCGCCGATCATACCCGCCGGCACCCAATGCCCGACCAAATGGTCGAGCAGGTGCCCGTGGCTCCGAACCGATCCGCAATACGACCTTACGCGAATGTAATGCCCTGATTTTTGACTCTCGCGCTAGGTTGCGCCGCAACATTTCAGCGGTGAACGCATCGTGGAGCCGCGGGAGGCCCCGACCCAAAAACAGCGCATGGGCGAACTGGCAACCCAGATTGCCGAGTTCAAGCGCGCGCTGCCGCATACGCACGACATCTATCCCCGCGGCAGATGCCTGAAATGCGATGTCAACAATGTTCTTTCGGAATTCGAACGGCTCCGGGATGTTCACTTCCCAAAATAGAAGCCGCGAATTCCGCGCCGAGGATCTCACCGTTGCGCCTTGCACGTACAAGGGTTCGAACACACGAATAGGGGCGAGCGCCTGGCGCGCCCGGCATTGTCCGAGCCCGACCAGCGCTCCGACCGCCGAAAAACTAGAAAACCGCCAGGGTTGCCGCACCATTCAAATGAACTATGCCGGGAGGCGATCTTCTTTGGATTCGCGGGCACCTGCCGCGCGATTTAATCGCTATCGGGGGGGAGTTGCGGCGAGGTGTCGTTCAGGAAATAGCTGCCGCTATAGGGTGCGGGAATCGTCTGGAATGTGCGCGGCAGCATTTGCAGATCGTAAAAGTCGAACAGATCCGTGCTGGTGCGGGCGTCCGCGAAGGTGAGCGCACCCAGAGGGATGGAGTAATTGTGTTCGATGAAGCGCGCGATGCTGCCGAAATCGAAACGCGTGTTGCTGATATAGCCGGGTTTCCTGTAGGCGGCGACGAAGATGAACGGCACGCGAAATCCGTATTGATATCCGCCTTGCGGGCTCTTCAGGATCGTGGGCGGTTCGTGGTCGTACCAGCCGCCCCAATCGTCCCAGGTGATGAGAATGGCGGTCGTCTGCCAATAGGACTTGCCGTATTGACCCACGCATTTGCTGTTGCCGATCGCATTGACGATCGCAGCCACCCAGGATGGGCCGCGGCCCTCATTGCCGCCGGCGTGATCCGAATATCCCGCCGCGGGCGTCACCCAGCTGACATTGCGCAGATTGCAGCTGGCGATGTCTCTCAGGACGTCGGTCTGGTTCTGATCGACATTGGCTGCCCATGCCGCGCCCGTACATTGCTGGTTGCTGGGCTGGCAGATGTGATCGATCGCGTTCGGCGCGTTCCAGATCGAGCCGCTGCCGAGCGTATAATATCGCCAGGTTTCGCCATTTGCCGTCAGAAGATCGGCGAGGGTCTGGTGCTCGAAACAGGGAAAGACTCTGTTGTTCGCAGCCTCGACACCTTCCGCATCGATCAATTGCTCCACCGTGCCGGGAGCTGCGATGCATCCGGCCGCGGAGTCGTCGGGCACGTTCTCGGAGGCAAACGTCCCGATATGATCGTCCGCGGCACTCGGCGCGGAGGTCGCTCCGAAAATGAATTGATGCGCGGGAAAGCTCGGCCCCTGATTGGTCTGAAACATATAGTTGGCCCAGCCATACTGCTTCACCAGGGCCAGATAGGGATTGAGAATGCCGGTCGAATTGTCGACATAGGCAAATTGCGGACTCGCGGGACATACCGTTCCCGGGGCGGCGGAACAGCTGACGGCCGCCGAACCGTCCATGCCGCAGATTCCCGTCGCCGTATTGATGTCGCAGGCTCTGACGAAGCCGGTATGCGAATGGTCCAGATCGTAAGTGCCCGCCAGGGCAACAGGGACCGGTTGGGTGACGCCGTTCGATGCGGCCTTGTTCGCCCAGTTGGCGGTCTGGATGTCGTATTGCGATGTGGAGGGCGTGGTGCTGCACACGCTTGCCGGGTTGCACAGCGCGTAGAAGAGGTTGTCCGGCGTGCGGTTCTCCTGAACGATGACGATGACGTGCTGGAAATTGGTGATCTGGGCATCGGCCTGGGCGGCGAACAGGCCCAGCAGGACCATCAAGCTTCCTAACGCAACACGCATTGCGAGCCCCTCAAAGCAATAATCCTGACCGGCCTACGCCCGATAGGGCCGACGGTACCGAGTTTGTGCCGCAAGGGGAAGTCGCAACGCCGCCTATCGCCGGTGCATACATCCATTTGCAGCTGCTGTGCCCGTATTCGGCATGAAATCCCCGTTACCGCAGCATACACCGCGATTTCAAGAGCTGGCGATACCGCGACGAGACGTCAAATCGAAGAACTCGACCTCGCCTCTCAGCCCGACCGGGCGTCCGCCGCGACGGTCGCGCGCGGGTAGAAATTGTTGTCGAAAATCCAGCGATATTTGCGAAAGATCGCCCGCTCGGCTTCCGGCGTTACGTAGCTCATGAAAGGCGCGTGCTTCGTAAAGTTCTTTTTCTCGAGCTTGCGGGCGACGGGATGCATCCGGCCCACCAGATCGTTGAGCTCGGTTTCGAGGTTTTCAAAGCGCAGGATCTGCAGATTGGCCGGTTGCTTGCCGTCGATCTCGTACCAATCCTCGATGCGCGCGGGGTTGCGTCCGTTATAAGGCGCCTTGCGCGCGAACTCGGCGAAGTCTCCCGCGAGCGCCAGGTCCTGCGCTTTGCCTTTGTCCCACGGGTGACCCAATCGCTTGTAATGATAGTAGGAGACTTCGAGATCGTAGGGATTGCGCATGATCGAGATGATCGTCTCGAAATCCTCGAGCTTGCGGCCCAGCGTGGCCAACATCTCCACCGCTTCGGAGAGCCGCTCATGTCGCTTGCCTGCGATCACGGTGAGCTTCGGCGAGCTTGCGGCATGGCCGGGAGGAACCGTCAACGTGACGGGATCCGGCGTGTTGTCCATCAGGAATTTCGTGACGGACATGCCCGCGGTTTTCGGCGCGTGGATGAAGAGATATCTGTCGCTGAACAGCATGGGCACATGTTCTCGGTGGCGCGGAAATATGAGCGGCTTCGCCGCCGAACTCAACCGCCGGAAAATCGCGTGCCCGTGGCGCTGTGATCGGCGTCACAGACTGCGGGATCGGCTAGGCGCAGATGATGAAATCCGCCCTCGCCCATGGTATCGTTTCGTGGTGCATTCGGGGGGAAGGACGCATTTTCGGCCTCGGAGGAATCGACCATGAAGCTTCGGATCGTGGGACTGTTGGCAGGGCTTGCGCTCGCGGCCGGCGCGACGAATGCAGCCGCCGGTCCCACCGTCGATATCGGCGACGTCGTGATCGACGGTACGGTCAGCCCTTCGAATGCGAATGTCGACGAATATTTCGGCATCCCCTATGCGAGCCAGAAACGATGGATGCCGCCGGCGAAGGCCGCCGCACTGACGAGTCCCTTCGACGCGGAGGACTACGCGACGGTCGATGCCTGTCCGCAGAGCTCGCCCGTCGTCGTGGGATCGCACACGCTTCCGCAGAGCGAGGATTGCCTGTCGCTCAACGTGTTCGTCCCGGCGTCCGCGACGCCCACATCGAAGCTACCGGTCTATGTCTTCATTCACGGCGGCGAGCTGCAGCTCGGCAGCGGCGTCGAATATTTTCCCGTCAACTTCGTCGGCACGAACGATATTATCGCCGTCACGATCAATTACCGCCTGGGCGCGCTGGGCTTTCTCGCGCAATCCGCCATCGCGGCCTCCAAGACCAATTCGTTCCAGAACTTAGGCGACGCGGGCGATTACGGGCTGATGGATCAGCAATTCGCCCTCCAATGGGTGAAGAAGAATATCGCCGCGTTCGGCGGCGATTCCGCCAAGGTGACGGTCGGTGGGCAATCCGCGGGCGGTTCGAGCGTGCTCTTGAACCTCGTCTCTCCGGGAGCGAGCGGATTGTTTCGCGGCGCCATCGTCGAAAGCGGCGCGTTCCAGCTTCACAATCTTACGACGCAGGCGGCTTATGAAACCGCCTACGGCAATCCCTTCGTCAATGCCGTGCTCGCGGCCACCGGCACGGTCGACGGAATAAACTGCGCGTCGCTCACGACGAGCAGCCCGGCCGCCAAGATCGCCAAATGCCTGAACGGCGCCACCGTGGCCACACTGTTGACCGCGCAGACAAACGTGTTCGGCGCATACGGCATCGCGCCCGATACCGGCACTCAAATCGTTCCCAACGGATTGCAGCAGGCGCTCACTGCCGGAGACTTTCCCCACATTCCCGTGTTGATCGGCAGCGACCTCAATGAAGGCCGCTATTTCGAGCCGGGGGAAATCCCCTTCGCGGCAGGCTTCAGCACGATCGTCGCGGCCGGCGGACCCGCCAATTACGATCTCGCCAACGCCAACAGCTTTTGCAGCGGCGGGGTGTGCACCTATCAGCAGGAAGTCAATCTGTTCCTGAACAACCAGGGTGTGCCGGCCAGCGACAACACCACGGCTTTCGACAAGACGCTCGCGAACACCGATTACAAGCTCGCGGACTATCCCGATCAATATCTCGCCGGCAGCGCGCCCACGGCGGACGCCGGCCTGGCGCAGATCGGCACCGATCACAAATTCGCCTGCAACGCGCTGGACGCCACCACCGATCTCGCCGGCTTCTCGACCGTCTACGCCTACGAATTCCAGGACCCGCTCGCGCCGCCCAGCTTGGCGAGCCCGCCGGTCACCGCGACGCCGAACGATCAATACGGTTATGCGACGGCTTCGGAGCACGGCTCGGAGTTGCAGTTCCTGTTCCTCTTTCCGTTCACCGACAGCCTAAGTGCCGACGAGCAGCAACTGGAAGCGACGATGCGGAGCTACTGGGGCAACTTCGTGAAGAACGGCAACCCTGCCAAAGGTGCGACGGTTCCAAAATGGCCGGCTTACGGCACCAAGGGCGAAGTCCTGAAACTGGTGCCCGGCCCCGCGAGCCCCAGCGCCTTCACCACCTTCGGCAAAGAGCATTTCTGCACAATCTGGGAGCCGATCATTTCGGCGGAGTGATGCAGATCGCGCTCAATTTCCCTCTTCCCCGCAGGGGGAGAGGGCTAGGGTGAGGGGGTCGCGACCATAAAGCGCGCTGCAAAAATTTCGCGCGAAGAGAAAACAGGCACGTCTCGCCGAATTTGAATCACACTTTATGCTCCTTGCGGCGTAGAGACCTCCTAACCCTGACCCTCTCCCCCTTCGGGGTAGAGGGCTTCGAAAAAGCGCAAAACTCCCGCGGGCACAGCAACCGGCCAATGCCTGTGCGGCGCGGTGAAGATCGAGATCGCGACTCCGGCGTTTTGGGCCTGGCACGATCATTCGCATGCGAGCCGTCGCGCGCATGGCGCGGCTTACGCGACCTATGTGGGCTGCTGGAAAAGCCGCGTGCGCGTCGTGAAGGGCGAGGCCTCGCTTACCTGCTTCGAAGATAAAGCGACGAAAACGGCGCGGACGTTTTGCGCCAAATGCGGCACGCCCATCTTCTACGATCGCCACCATTCGCCGAAGATGGTGAACATCCCCCGCGCGCTGTTCGGGACGCGCACGGGCCGCGAACCGCGCTATCACATCCGCATCGAAGACGCCCCCGATTGGGCCTATCGCGGCGAGAAGCTCGTGCCGCTCAAGGGATTTCCGGGAGTGGTGTGGGAACGGCCGGGCCGCAAGAAGCGTTTAGAGCCCAGCGGCGATTTCTGAACGGGTCCACCGAACGGCGGGGCACAGAATTTTCAATCCCTTTCGTCCGACCAACTCGACGGAAAAGTGCCGATTTTGTAGTCTGGACCCGGGTTCACAGGAGATCGCGCCAATGTCGAAAGCACGCTTTTTGTCCGGATTTGGCGCGTTGCGCGTGGCGGCCCTGGCGGGAGCCATTTGCGTCGTGGGCACATTGGCGATAGCCGGCACGGCAAGCGTCAACGTCACGACCTATCATTACGACAATTACCGAACCGGTTGGAATTCCTCCGAGACCGTTCTGACGCCTGCGCACGTCAAACGCACCGGCACGACCGGCAAGACCTTCAAGATGACCAGCTTCACGCCTCTCAACGATCAGGTCGATGCGCAGCCGCTGATCATGACGAGCCAAACCATCGCCGGGCACGGAACACATAACGTCGTTTATGTCGCGACCGAGAGCAATTCGATTTACGCCATCGACGCGGATAGCGGGAAGGTATTGCTGAAAAAGACTTTCGGAAATCCGGTACCGATGTCGGCATTGCCGGGCAAATGCAGCAACAACGGGCCGAATGTCGGGATCACCAGCACGCCTGTGATCGATGCCGGCAACGGCACGATGTACGTCATGGTCTATGACTATGACAAAGGCACCACGCCGGTTTATAGGCTCCATGCGCTCGATCTGTCGACGCTGGCCGACCTCGTAACGCCCGTCGTCGTCAAGGCTTCCGCCAAGCTCTCCAGCGGCAAGACATACAATTTCGACGCGGCCGTTACCCGCCAGCGGCCTGCGTTGTTGCTTGCCAACGGCCATGTCTATGCCGGCTTCGGGAGCTTCTGCGACGCCGCGAATGATATTTCCCGCGGCTGGGTGCTCGGCTGGCAGACGGGCACGCTGACGCCGCTTGCGAACAACGAATTGACCGACAAGCTTGCGACGTCGCCCGACGATTTCTTTCTGAGCGCGGTGTGGATGTCGGGCTATGGCCTGGCGTCAGGCGGGACAAACGGCGACATCTATTTCGTGACCGGCAATTCGGACTCCGGCTCGAAGATTCGCGACGGCGGCGTCAACAACGTCGCCGAGAGCGTTGTCCAGATGTCGCCGGATCTCTCGACGGTCGAGAGCGTCTTTACGCCGGACGATTCCAACAGTCTTGACGCGAGCGACAAGGATTTCGGCTCGGGCGGCGCGCTTCTGCTGCCGCCTCAAACGGGTCAATCCTCCGATCTTCTTGTCGCGGCCGGCAAGGACGGCTACATGTACTTTCTCAACGCCGACAATCTCGACAACAACACCACCGGCCCAAACCGCATTCTGGGCACCTATAGCATCGACAATTGCTGGTGCGGAGAATCCTACTTCACCGGCAGCGACGGCATCGGCCGCATTGTCAGCAGCGGCGCATTCACCGTCGAGATCTGGAAAATCATGACGGGTGCAACACCGAAACTCGTCCGGGAGCCGGGAACCGGGACCGTCACGAATGGGGGCGTCCAGGATCCGGGATTTTTCACGACCGTTTCGACAAATGGGACGACGGCCAATTCGGGCGTGATCTGGGCCGTCAGCAGACCCGATGGAACCGAGAATGAGAACGTCGCATTGTTCGCGTTCCAGGCCTCGAACGGCGACACGCTCTTTAGCGCCAATGCCGGGACATGGCCGAATGTGAACGGCAACGCGAACCTCGTCCCCGTCGTTGCAAATGGAAAGGTCTATGTGGCCAGCTACGAAGGATTGGCGATTTTCGGCCTGAGCAGTGCCACTGCGTCGGCCAAGGCTCCAGTTGCACCACAAGTCGCGGCGCGTGCGCCCCTCTCTCCGGGGGAGCACGAAATCTACGGCACTGTGAATACGATCGACGGCTCCACGATCATCGTTCGAAAGCGCGATGGAACGCTTGTGACCGTCGATGCGTCGCCGGCCGCGCGGACTCACGATCTGGCGCCGCCGTCCGTCGGTCACGGCATCCTTGCGCGGGGTACCTACAACGCGGGAGGCGAGATGACCGCGTCCGTCGTCCTGCACGCCAAGGACCACACTTCTGTCTGGCTGCCGGATCGTTGAAATCGCGGCGCAATTGAAGAGCTGTGCGGCGCAAGATGCCGGCGTCGCCATCGGAGGCGATTTCCCGTAGCTCGGTCAAATTGACTTTTTTAGGCGCGCTTTGTATTGCTCCGTTATGAACCGCGCTCGCAACGTCGCCTTCCAACAACACCGCCGGATATTGGCGGCGGTTGCGATTCGTCGAGAACAATAAGCGGTTACCCCTCGATGTTTTCCGGACAACCCCACCCTCGCGGCGGGGTTTTTGTTGAGGCCTCGTCGGCTTTCCCCAACCAGGAGCCAACGATGCCACACCGTAATTTTTCGTTCGAAAGCGAAATCCACCGAATCGGCCTCGGCCTGATCGACCTTTCGCTGCCCAAAACGGAATGGACGCATGCCGCGCATTTTGCCGCCGCACTCTGGCTGCTGCGTTACCGTCCCGAATGGGACGCGTCGCGTCGCATGCCCGATTTCATTCGCGCCTACAACGAGGCGACCGGCGTCGCGAACACGGAAACGAGCGGATACCACGAAACCATCACCCAGGCTTCGTTGCGCGCCGCACACGCGACGCTCGCGCGCCATTCGTCCGCTACGCCGGTCTACAGAATCGCCAACGAATTGATGACATCGGCGCTCGGCCGCTCCGACTGGCTTCTCGCCTATTGGTCGAGCGAGCTCCTGTTTTCGCCCGAGGCACGCGCGCGCTGGTGCGACCCCAATTTGCAGGCTTTTCCGTTCTGATGCGGCCTTTACCGCGCTTTTCATCGGATTTAATATTTGCCGGCGATACGGCGCTCGGCCGCAAGATGGGGATTACCATGCGCGCACTGACGGCACTTCGAAACGGCGTTTTGATATTGGCGATCGCGGCCGCGTTTCCGGCGTGCGCGCAACCCATGAGCAGCTTTCAGGACAGCTGCCGCCACATTCGCGTTGAACGCGCCACCCTGTCCGCCGATTGCCGCCGGATCGACGGCAGCTTCAACCAAACGGCAATCGAGATTCGCGGCATCGAGAACATCAACGGCAATCTGCAATTCTCGAGCATGGTGAAACCGAGCAGCTATCAGCTGACCTGCCGGCATATCCGCGCCGCCGGAAGCACGTTGACGGCGCTGTGCCGCCGCATCGACGGCTCGTTCAACGAAAGCTCGATCCTGATTCCCGGCATCGCGAACATCAACGGCAATCTGCAATATCAATAGGAAGGCCGTTACGCCGGAACCGCGAACCCTTACCTGCGTTTCCTACGCAGACTGGGTGTTCGCGCCCGTCAGAAGAGCGGGTTCTCGTGATATTGATCGTCGAAGATGAAATCCTGATTCGCGCCACGCTGTCGGATTACCTGCAGGATTGCGGCCTCAAAGTTCTCGAAGCGTCGAACGCCGCCGAAGCGATGGAAATCCTGAATGCCGGGCAAACGACGATCGAACTCGTTTTTGCCGACGTCATGCTGCCCGGCGAGATGGACGGGATCGATCTCGCGGAATGGATCCGGGACAATTATCCCGGCGTGCAGGTCATGCTCACATCGGGCAACGGACTCAAGATCGACGACGCGCGCGATCTCGGTAACAACAACTCATTCCTCGTCAAGCCTTATGCGTTCCACACCGTGGCGCGTCATTTCATGGATTTGATCGACTTCCGCGACCGGGCGAATTGAAGCGCTTCGCAATCGATCCTGCCGGACGCGTATTGGCGACGTTCGGGCACGGAGAATTCGTCAGCCGTGCTCCGGCGCCGCGATGTCGTCGACGAAACGGCGCAGCAGGCGCACGAGGCTCGCGAAATCTTTTTCGCTCCATTTGGCAAGGACAGGCGCGGCAAGCCTTTGGCGCGCGGCTGAAAGCGCATCCGTCATTTGGCGTCCCGCCTTCGTGATGACGGCCTCGTGCACCCTGGCGTCGGCCGCGCTTGGCCGCCGTTCGACGAGGCCGAGCTCCACCAGCCTCGCGATCTGACGGCTGACCGTCGTGTGGTCGCGGCCCGCGCGGTCCGCGAGATCGACCACGCCCATCGGACCGAAGCGCTCGATGCCGACCAGAAGCGGGAAGAGCGCGCGATCGAGCGAAACGCCGGCCTCCTTCAGCAACACATCGTCGCGCTGGGGCCGGTTCATCAAGGCGACAAGATCGACAATGCAGGCATGCAACTCCTGCAGCCGGACTTTCGGTCGCCTGGTTCGAGTGCTGACCC
>JBEKDC010000090.1:0-11454 GCA_050014535.1 Rhizomicrobium sp. | reverse complement strand
GCTGACGCGCGCGACGATCGGCGTCATTCGCGCGGCCGTGATGGAAAGCAATACGAAATTCAGCCAGCAGCTGCTCGAGAACGAGCTCACGGAACTGACCGAAGCTTACGTGCAACGATGCCTTGAAAGCGCCTGACGGAAATCCGAGTGCCGCCTGACGGGACGACCCGTCAAGCGCGCGTATTCGCGGCGACAAAGCCCGGATATAGGCGGCCCAGCAGGGATTTGAGGCGACTCCAATTCCGCGCGCATCGAGCGGCGCAATCCGAATGGAAAAAATCGAAATCTATTCGTATTTTAGAAGTTGCTCATCCCCAATCCCATGGCAGGGGCTCGAATCAATCGTCGCGAATTCCGGAGGAGACGAACAATGGCTGATGCCGCGATGTCGCTGAACGGGAAACGTGTCATTGTGATCGGTGGCGCTTCGGGCATCGGTTTCGCGGTTGCCGCGCTCGCGCGGGAAATCGGCGCGGAGGTGGTGATCGCGTCCAGAGATGCGACGAAAATCGCTGCGGCCGTCGAGCGCCTACCGGGAACCACGGGTTGCTCCGTCGATCTCAGAGACGAATCCAGCGTGTCCGGCTTCTTCGAGAGACTCGGCGCGTTCGATCACCTTGCAATCACGGCAGGCGATTGGGGCGGCACGCGGTTCGTGGCCACGAAGGACCTCGATCTCTCTGCCGCGCGCAATGGCTTCGAAATCCGCTTTTGGGGTGTGCTCGCCGCCGTCAAGTATGGGAGCCGCACGATCGCCTCGAACGGGTCGATCGCCATGACGAGCGGCTTGATGACACATCGCCCGCGGAAAGGCGCGCCGCTTGCGACCGCCACAGGAGGAGCCGTCGAGTATTTGGCTCGCGGTCTCGCCGTCGATCTCGCTCCGGTGCGGATCAATGCTGTGTGCCCTGGTATGATTCTCACCGAAATCGTCAAGCAGGCGCCGGAGGAGACGTTGCGGGCCTGGGTGGCAGCATTGCCCCTTCCGCGCGGCGCGGAGCCGACAGAGGCCGCCACCGCCTATGTCTATTTGATGCTGAACGGCTATGTAACCGGTCAGACACTTGCCGTAGACGGCGGCGGCTTGCTGGTGTGAAAAGCCTTGCCGCCGCAAACTCGCGAACAGAAGGTGCCACGATGGCCGCAGATTCGAACACGCAAAAAGTCGCCTTTATCGGACTGGGGCGTATGGGCGAGCCCATGGCGACGCATGTGCTGAAGGCCGGATTTCCGCTCACGGTCTGGAACCGCACGCCTCAGAAAGCGGACTCGCTGGTCGCGTCCGGCGCCACTCTGGCAAAGAGCCCCGCGGAAGCCGCCGCCGGCGCCGATTTCGTCATCTCAAGCCTGATGGACGATGAGGCGGTGCTTTCGATCGCGACCGGAAGGAAAGGAATCCTCGCCAGCCTGCGTCCGTTCGCGATCCATATCGGCGCGAGCACGGTTTCGCCGAAACTGGCGGACAAGCTCGAGCGTCTCCATCGCAACAGGAAAACGCATTATCTCGCCGGCCCCGTTCTGGGACGTCCCACTGCCGCAGATGCCGGACAGTTGATGACCTTTGTCGCGGGCGACGCCGCCGCGATCGAGCGCGCCCGCCCCGTCATCGCGAGCTACGCTCCCACCATCATTGTCGCCGGGGAACAGCCTCGGGCCGCGAATGTCGCCAAGTTGCTCGCCAATTTTACGCTTGCCTCCGCGCTCGACCTGATCGGCCAGTCGCTTGCTCTGGCCGAAAAATCGAAGCTCGATCCGCGGCTAGCGATTCAGATGCTGACCGGCTTCTTCGGCGTTCCGGCCGTCAAGGAATATGTCACAAGGATTGCCGAGCGCGATTTCGATCCGCCGGGATTCGAGATCGCGGGCGGACTGAAGGACATCGAACTGATGATCGCCGCTGCGCACGATGTGAATCTGAAGCTGACCAACGCGGAAGCGATCCGCACCAAGATTCGCGCGGCGATCAGATCCGGATTGCGCGGCAAGGACTGGAGCAGCTTCACGAATATCGATCGCCGCTGAAAAGGGAGACGCTACGATGTCGCTCACACCATTCGTGCCCACCCCGAAATTCGAGGAGTACAAGGAACGCTTCAAGGAGCATTTCAGGCTCGAGCGCCGCGCGGACGGCGTCGTCCTCGCCCAGGCCCATACGCTGGGCGGCTCGATTCAACTGAGCGTTCAAAATCACCGGGCTCTGGGCCAGCTGCTCAAGACCATCGGCGCCGATCCGGAAAACGAATTGCTGATTCTCACCGGCACCGGCGAGCATTTCTTGATGGCTATCGACCCGGAAGGCTTCGCGCTCGAACGGGAAAATCTGCAGCATTGGGCCTACGAATACGCCTACAAGGACGGGCGCATCAATGTGGGCGCGCTCATCAACGATCTGGAAATTCCGACGATCGGCGCGTTCAACGGCTCCGGCGGCCACGCCGAGATCCTGCTCATGTGCGATATCACCCTGTGCGCCGAAGAGGCCGTGATCTTCGATCCGCATTTCAACATGGGCTCGGTTCCCGGCGACGGAATCCATAGCTGTTTGCAGGAACTGCTCGGCGTGAAGCGCGCGGCGTATGCTCTTCTCACCGGTCAGCAGATCGATGCCAAGCTCGCGCTCGAATACGGCCTCGTGAACGAGATCATGCCGAGAACCAAGCTGCTTGAGCGCGCCTGGAAGCTGGCAGACCACATCATGCGGCAGCCGCGGATCACGCGCCGCTTGACGACGCAGATCGTTCGGCGTCCCTGGCGGCGGCGTATCACGGACGATCTCGACGGCGGCTTCGGGATCCAGATGTTTGCGCATCTCGCGAAGAACGAAGCCATCCACGACGCAACGCACGCGGCGGCAGCCGGCGAGATCGCCAGGAAAGTGTTCGAGTGAGCCGTTAACCAGGCTTAGCCGCCCTGCACGTCCCCCGGATTGGCTTCGTTGATAAGGGGTTCGCTCTTTACGAAGCGGCTGAGGTTCTCGAGAAAGAGGTCGTCGCCGCGCGCGACGAGGCCGGAACCGATCGCCGACGCGTGCGCTGTCAGCGCGACGCGCTTGTGCGACCAGAATGGACTGTCCGCCGGAAGCGGTTCGTTGCGAAAGACATCGAGAATCGCGAATTCCGGCCGGCCTTCGTCGAGAGCCTTCAGGAGCGCGTCCTCGTCGACGAGACCGCCGCGACCGACATTGACGAGCACGCCATCCGCCTTCATCGCCGCGAGAAACTTCGCATCGACCATGGCTTCGGTCTGCTTCGACAGCGGCAATGACAGCACGACAACATCGGCGGTCGGCAGATGCGAAGGAAGCTCATCCGGCGAAATCATCATGTCGGCATGCTCGTCGGTTCCGATGGACCGCCGCACTCCCGTGATTTGAGCCCCAAACGCACGGGCGCGCTTCGCGGTTTCCCGGCCGATGGCGCCGAAGCCGACGATCAGCCAGCGCGAATTCATCACTTCCCGGAAGGACAAGCGGTCCCATCGATGCTCCGTCTGCGCCTTTTTGCGTTCGGGACCGCGCTGGAAATGGTCGAGAACGGTCGCAAGCACGTACTCCGCCATGGCGACGGATTGCGCATTGCTGGTGGTCAGCCGCGCGCCTTTCTTGATGAACTCTGCGAACACGGGGTTGTCGAACCCGGCGGCACCACTCTGGATCCACTTCAGTACCGGCGAACCGAGGAGCGCGCCGACATATCCTCCGATCGCGCGGTTCTGGAACAGGTCGAAGCTGAGCCAGCCGATTTCGGGGGGCTCATCTTTGATGTCGACCTCCCTGCCCCCAATCAGGACCTTGCGGTCTGGGGTCATGACCATCGTCTCGATGCCGGAGATGGAATCGATGCGCGATTTAATCCGGAGGTAAGAGGGCTCGAAGATCAGGGCACGGGGCAAAAGCGATCGTCCTTTCTAGTCTCGAGGGGATCGTGTCCTATTTTGTTTTAGCGTGCCAGATGGTCTGCACCGGACGGCCTTCCGTCGACAATCTGGTCCAAATACTCCGACAAGCCGTATCCCACCTTGCCAAGGCAACGATACTCGGTCATTCCCTCGGTAATGCGCGTGATGAGTTCGTTGCCGTCAGCCGTTTTGCGCTTGTTCCGCAGCGGGATCATCGACAGCACGCGGCCTTCGATGTCGTATTCGACTCCGGATTCCGTTCTGACTTGCGAACGCAGCGCAGTCTGGTACCCGTTTTCGTCCCAGTCGCTTTCCATCGTTGCCTCGACGATCAGGTCATAGGCGCCGTTCTTCAGCACCATGCCGCCTTGACGGACGTTGTTCTTTTCGTCGGCCACCAGGGAAATCATCATTGCGAAGTCGGGGCCGAAATTCATCGGACACCAGCGATACCAATTGATCGCCTGCCAATGGCGCGGCCCCCAGCTCTTGTCGCGCAATCCAAAACCGCGAACATCGAATGTTTCATCGCCGACCACGAAACGTCCGCGCGCCGCCATATGCTGCTCGTAATGGGCTTTGGCGAAAGATTTCTCCGGATCGATTTCGATCGCACGGCCGTCTTCGCGAACCGTTTCACCGCCGAACATCGGCGAGACGCCTTCATAATCCAGCATGACAGAACAAGGCACGAGCGGATTGTTGCGAAACGCCTTCGACGGCTCGGCCATGTCGTTCGGATTGGCCAGAAGCAGCACGTTGCCTTCGAAGCTGACGCGAAGGCGCTTGAACGGCTCGATCACCTCGACCTTCAACCCGCCCGCATTCATCTCTTCATTGCCGGCGATTTGCGGACGGCCGAAGATGAATCCGACGCGTCCGCCCGGCAGATAGAGGCACACCGAAATTTCCGCGTAACGCTCGTTGGGCCGGTTGCCGATGCGAAACCAGCCGCCCACTTTCCGGTCCGGATCGAACATGTTGAAATACATGCTCTCATTGTAATTCGAGGCGGCATCCGGCGTGTGCGTGTATTCGTCCTTGGGGTCCAGCCTGATTTTCATGCCGAGTTTCGCCATTACGTCCTCACTTTTGCATCGATGGTTCTCGAAACGTCCAATTTTGACTTCGCTTTGTCACTCGTCTCGAAACTGAGACGCAGCATCGCGAGAGTGAGCTTGCGGATCGGTTCAAGGTTCAGCGTCGGATCGACGAGCAGCTGCATGGAGAGGCCCAGTTGCAGGCTGCCGATCATCAGCGCGGCGGTCTGAGCGTCGAGATCGGACCTGATGCGACCCTCGGCCTGCCCCTTGCGCACATGGTCCCGAAGTCTTGTCCCCACATTCTCATGCACCGTGGCAAACGCAGACCGTAATGGGCTCGCGTCGGCCACCGCCGACGACAGCAGCATGAAGTAGGCTTTGAGCTCATGCTCCTCGGAAAGGCTACGCAGATAGAGATCCGTGTCGGCGAGGAGCGCGTCGAGCCCGGGCATCGCGTCGATACCCTGTTTGGCGGCCAGAGCCTTTCTGTGCTCGCGCAAATAGCCGATGACGGCGTCGATCAGCCCGCGCTTCGAGCCGAAATGGCGTGTGACCAGGCTGCGGCTATAGCCCCCGCGTTCGCCGATGGCTTCGAATGTTGCCGCACTCACGCCGCGTTCGGCCGTCACGGCGATGGCGGCCTCGACCAGGCCGCGCTCGGAATCCTCGCGACGCTCCGCCTGGGTGCGGCGGCCGCGCGGGATTTTCTTTTTGATCGTCTGAAGCACGATCTCTCTGTAACTTAGTAGTTGGCCAACTACAATCGAAATGTTAGCGTGTTGAGCCGGCCGCAAGCCGCCAGCCAACAATACGCAAGGGAGAGACGCGAAATGAGCATTCCCCAAGACGTGGCGGAGACCATCGTCGATCCCAAGGCTTATGCAGATGGTAGAATCTACAAGAGCTATGCGTGGCTCCGCGCCAACGATCCGTTGGGGTTGGCGGAACCTGCCGGCTACGATCCGTTCTGGGTCGTCACCCGGCACGCGGATATCCTCGAGATCAGCCGGCAGAACGACCTCTTTCACAGCGGCGATCAGGCGACGACCATCACCAGCAAGGCGGCCGGCGAGCAAGTTCGCAAATTGACGGGAGGCAGCCCGCATCTGGTGCGCAGCCTCGTGCAGATGGATGCGCCCGACCATCCGAAATATCGCGCGCTGACCCAGGCCTGGTTCATGCCGCTCAACATCCGCGGGCTTGAAGACCGCATCCGCAAGATTGCGCGGGCCTCGGTCGAGCGCATGGCCGGCAAAGGCGGCGAATGCGATTTCGTTCGCGAAGTCGCGCTGCATTATCCGCTGCACGTCGTCATGGAAATTCTGGGTGTTCCCGAAGCGGACGAGCCGCGCATGCTGATGCTGACGCAGGAATTGTTCGGCGCGGCCGATCCCGAGCTCAGTCGCAACCCGGGAGTCGAAGCCGTGCCCACCGATCTCGGCGCCATCCAGGGCGTGCTCGCAGACTTCTACCAGTATTTCGCAAAGATCAGCGCAGATCGCAGAGCCAATCCGCGCGACGATCTGGCGAGCGTCATTGCGAACAGTGAGGTCGACGGGCTCCCCATCTCGGAATTCGAGGCGATGAGCTATTACGTCATCGTCGCCACTGCGGGGCACGATACGACCTCGTCCACCACTGCCGGTGCGATGCGGGCGTTGTGCGAAAATCCCGATCAGTTGGCTTATGTGAAGGCGGACCTTGCGCGCGTGCCGGGCTTTATCGAAGAAGCCATTCGTTGGACGACGCCGGTGAAAACCTTCATGCGGTCGGCGACGGCGGACACGCAAGTGGGTGGACACGCGATCGCCAAGGACGACTGGCTGATGCTTTGCTATGCGTCGGGCAATCGCGACGAGTCGGTGTTCGAGGAGCCGGATCGTTTCCGCGCGGACCGCAAGCCGAACAAGCAGCTTTCATTCGGATACGGCGCGCACCTTTGCCTGGGCCAGCACCTCGCCAAGATGGAAATGCGTATTCTCTATGAGGAACTCCTGCCGCGGCTGAAATCTGTCGAACTCGCCGGCCCGCCCAGAATGTCGGAGGCCTTGTTCGTCAATGGACTGAAGAGCTTGCCGATCCGTTTCGAATTCTTATGAATCGTTCGATCCCCAGTCCGCTCCAGATCGATCCGGAGTGGATGACGGGAGCGCTGCGGCGTGCGGGTGTGCTGCGCGACGCGAAGGTTGCCGACATCACGCGGTCTCCCGTCGGCAATGGGCTGCTGGGCGACAGCTATCGCTTCGCGCTCTCCTATGATCGCGAAGAGTCTGGCGCACCTGCGAGCGTGATCGGCAAGTTCCCGGCGACCGACTCGGCCAGCCGCCGGTCGGGCTCGGCCCACCAGCTCTATGTTCGCGAGGTGTCGTTCTATCGCGAACTGGCGCACACGCTCGCAATCCATACGCCACGTGCTTTTGTCGCCGAGATCGACCCGGTCACGGACGACTTCACGTTGATCCTTCAGGACATGGCGCCGGCGCGACAGGGCGATCAGCTGGCAGGCTGCTCGCTGGAAGACGCCGGGACTGCAATGTCGGAAGCCGCGGCGCTGCATGCGCCGCGCTGGGGCGATCCGGCGCTGGAGACACTGGACTGGCTGGCCATTCGCCCGGCTCAACTTAACTCGACGGTCAGCGAGACGCTCCCGCCAATCGTCTCCCTGTTCAAGGAGCGTTATCGGAACTCGCTTGAACCCGAATTCATCGCGCTGGTGGAGAAACTCCCGCAGGCGCTTGCCCGCAGCCGGATCGATCGTTCATCGCCGCGCACGGTGCAGCATGGCGATTTTCGCCTCGACAACATATTGTTCGACGTGAACGGCGGCGCATCGCCGATGGCCACGCTGGACTGGCAAACCGTTACCCTGGGACCGGGCCCGGTGGACGTGGCCTATTTCCTGTCCGCCGGAATCGATCCGGCGGAGCGCCGCCGCCATGAAGCGGAACTCGTGCGGCATTATCACGGCGAACTGATCCGTCGCGGCGTCCGTGGCTATGATTGGGATCGGTGTTGGCGCGATTATCGGCGCTACGCGTTGCACGGAATCTTGATGGGCGTGTTCTCGGCCCTGTCGGTCGAGCGGACGGACCGTGGCGATGCCTTGTTCCTGAAAATGACCCGAGGCGCTTGCGCCCAGGCGCTTGACCACAACACGTTCGATTTCTGGAAAGATTGAATAGAGTCAGGTCAGGGGAAACGGTTAGGGGCGGGCGTTCGAACCGTCTCGCCCGCGCCTGATATCTTCCGGTTCGCCCGCCGCACCGCAAGCCGACTCGACCCCAATGCTGCCGTGGTAGAATGCGTCCATTCGAGCGGATTCATTGAGGCTATTCGCGTGGCATTGGTTGTTTTTCTGAGAGGGGTCAATGTCGGGGGTCACAGGACCTTCCGGCCGACCGAATTGGCTCAGGCCCTGAAACACCTCGGCGCCGTCAATATCGGAGCGGCGGGCACGTTGGTTATTCGGCGCAAGATGACTCCGGCCCAGGCACGCGCCGAAGTGGCGCGCATACTTCCCTTTGCGACCGAGATCGTTGTCCGCCCGTCCCGCGAGATTCTGGATCTGCTGTCGAAGGATCCTTTCGAGGGACAAAAGCTGCCGGCGGATGTCGTCCGCTTCGTGAGCGTGCTGTCTGGGCCGCCCCGCCTGGCGCCGTCGATGCCCATGCAACTTCCGCCGAACGGCAAATGGCTGCTGAAGATCCTCGCGCGACGAAACCGATTCGTCATCGGGATGTACAGGCGCCACATGAAGGTCATCGGATATCTCGGTCGGCTGGATCGGCTCTACGGCGTCCCGGCAACCACGCGCAACTGGAATACCATCGCGAAGATTGCCGAGGTGCTCGCTAACGACGGACCGGAATGAACGGCGATCCGGATCCCGATCGAGGTCCACAGCGATTGCGATGTCACGGTTTCGCCTCCCGGAACACCGCGCTCTGGCGGACGATTTCGCCGAACAGCGGATGAAGAATTTCGAGAATGAAAAGAAAGCGGCCCCCGCCTGTGTCTTGATGGGTGACCGTCAGCGCGCCGGGTGTGAACCAGGCGGGCAACTGAAGGCGCCAAGTCCCGAGTCGCAGGAAATAGCCTGCGCTGCAAAACAGAAGCCCACCGTCCTTCACATGCACGGTCAGCGCCATGCCCACGCCACGGCCGACATATTCCTCAAGGCCGGTCGGTCCTGCGAAACCCTTGGACGAATGGATCACTTGCGGAAAGCCGTTGCGTCGCGCGTAAAGCCGCGTCCACATCTGGCCGCCCGTCGCCACATCTTCGGTGATGGTGACGACCGCGGGCACATGGGCATCGGCGAATAGCGGAAGCGGCGCGCCGATCGCTCGCGCCGCTTGCGCGAACAGCCAACCCACGCGGCTCAGATTCGTCTCGAGCACCTCGCCCACATAGACAATGGTTTTGCCGCCGGCGAGCCGCTTGGAGAAGCGCGCGCGTACCGTGTGGGGCAACGCCATCCAGTCTTCCTGCGATACAAGATTGCGGAAGCGCAGGTCCCCCAGCGGAGGTTCGGCGCATTCATCTGCCTGGCGGATCGGCTGCAGCATGATGCGCGCCCTCCTATTTGGCCTTTCGCGCCGGAAGATAACGCACGATCCTGCCGCCCAGCCGGATCAGCGCCATCAGCGCGGGCCGGGGCACGGCCGTCATCTGTCCGTACCAGCCGTTCATCGTGGACGTGAAATCGAGCATCGCGTTCAGCCGCGCGGCCGCGACGGGATGCAGAGTGGGATCGTTCTTCGCCTCCGCCGCGCAGGCCGTCAGCGTGGCAAGCGCGGGATCGAGTTCGCGCGCCTTGCGGCCGGCCACGATCTTGGCCGCGACCGACCAGATGTCCGTGTCGGCTTCGAAATGATCGCGGCGGTCGCCCATCACCGGCACGCGCCGCACCAATCCCCAGCCCTGCAGCTCCTTGATCGAGTTCGACACGTTGGAGCGCGCCATCGCGAGCGTCTCGGAGATTTCCTCCGCCGTCAGCGGCCGTTCCGACAGGTAGAGAAGCGCATGAATCTGGCCGACCGAGCGGTTGGTGCCCCACTGCCCGCCCATATCGCCCCAATGGAGCACGAAGCGCCGCACCGCGGCCGGAAGGTCATTCATGACTGTTGTTTCTGTCATGACAGAAGTATCAGTTATGAAGGGACGAGAGTCAAGCGGTCACGCCGCAGATGCCGCGCCGTACTCAGACAAAATGCCAGTCAGCGGCGTTTGCTTCGAACCGGTTGAGCGAAACGCCGACGAGGGTGATGGTGTCGTGCGGGTCGAGGGTGACGATAGTGTCGCCGAGAGCGTTCTGCGTCGCATGGGCTTCGACGGAAGCCGCATCGGCAAAATCGGCGCGGTCGAAGACGAGCATGTCGTGACCGCCGGAATAATCCGCAATCGTGACGTTTCCGAATTGGCCGTGGAAGTCGAATGTGTCGCCGGCGGACGCCTGATCGCCTCCGGGTTCGCGGGGGGCTCCCGGCGCGGTCGCGGTAATGTCCGTGCCGCCATGTCCGTCCGCCACGGTGTCGAACGCGTAGCCGGTGTAAGTGCCCGTCAGCTGAAGCGTGGCGACCGTGGTTGTGCCGTCGGTGATGACAAGCTTGTCGCCCGTCTCGAGTGTTGCCGCGGTGGCCGCGATGTTGACGAGATCGATCTTATCGGTCGCGGCAAAGCCTTCGATGGTCGCCGCGAAGCCGGCGGGATTGGTGAGTGCGAGTGTTGCGCCGGCGCCGCCGAACGTCAGGCCAAGCGTCGCGGCCGCGGACGATCCGAGCTCCAATGTGGCGCCCGCTTCCACGGTCATGGTTCCCGAGCCCGTTACGGCTTTCGATAGTTCGAGCGTGCCGGTTGCCACTTCCACCTGGCCGTTGTCGACGACGCTCAGCGCGATGTCGCTGATGCCCGTGCCGGCGTTCTTGATCAGAAGTCCGTTGTCGTCGATTACGGAGGCGGCGGATGTGCCGATCGCGATGTTGACGTTGGCGCCGATGTCGTAGCTGTCGCCGGATGCGATCGACAATGTCGCGGCGTCGCCGCTCGAATCGCCGATCGTCACCAGGCCCGTCTGATGCACGGTTCCGAGATCGTCGAGCGTACCGCCCACGACAAGGCCCGACACCGTGGCATTCGAAACGCTGACAATTCCGGCGCCCGTCACGGTCCCCGTGAGGCTCGCCGCGCCGGTCAACGCCAATGTGTCGCTTGCGGCAATAGTGAAGGACGTCGTCGCGGCTTGCGAATATGTTCCCGCATAGGTCAGGTTCTCGTTGAGAGCGACTGTGTCCGTGCCGGACAATGTCCACTTCGCAGTCGTCAAGGTCGCGCCGCTGTCGAACGCCTGGCTGCCTCCCGAAAGTGTCAGATCGCCGGCGCCGGTGATGGCGCCCGAAATCGTCGAGCCCGCGCCGCTGAGCGTGAGCGTATAGGGGCCCAATGCGAAGGTCGTTCCCGCGGCTTCATTGAGATCGCCGGCATAGGCGAGACTCCAGGCGAGGCTCGCGGTCGC
>JBEKDC010000089.1:0-11457 GCA_050014535.1 Rhizomicrobium sp. | reverse complement strand
GTGAAGCTCGAATCCATGATCGAGCAATCGACTGCGGACGCCGAGGCGTCGTGGGCACGTGTCGCGGTTGCTCTGGCAACGGACGGCGTTACCGCAGACGCCGATGACATATTCGCGATTACGCAAAGGCTGGCATTCGACCGGGATAATCCATCGTCTCTGCTCTCGTCGCTGCGGATGGCGCGTGACAATGCTCGCCAGGTGCGTGAGCAATTGTCCACGGAAGTGTGGGAGCATCTCAATCGACTCTATTTGCGGCTCCAACCCGTCACGATCCAGTCGACCTGGGTGCATCAACCCGCACGCGTGTTTCGAGAATCCCTGGAAGAGTTGCAGACACTGGAAGGCGTGAGCTTCAGCACGCTTCGCCATGGCGAGGGCTGGCACTTTCTGGAACTGGGTCGTTACATCGAACGCGCGCAGCTTGTCAGCCGGTTGCTCGACATCCATTTCGGAGTGGACGCGCCGGGCTACGCCGCGCCTCCACCCCCGCCAAAATATCTCGATTGGCTGGTGCTCCTGAAATTCTGCACGGCCTTCGAGCCCTACTGCAAGGAATACACGGCCGCTATCAGGCCGGAGCGCATTGCGGAGTTTCTCCTGTTCGATCCGGAGTTTCCGCATTCGGTCAAATTCGCGGTCGACCGGGTGCGCGATGCGCTGGCGCGCGTGGCGCCTGGCGCGCCGCCCAGCCGCAGGGCCGCCTGCGAAAGACTGGCCGGTCGGCTCAAGGCGGCCGTGGATTTCGGGCAGATCGACGAATTGATCGGCGGTTCGATCGATCCGTTTCTCGTGGAGATCACGCATCAGTGCGAACAGATTCACGAAGCCGTCTACGCCGCCTATATCGCCTACGGCGCCGAGACCGTGTTGTGATGCGGGAGGAAATTCGATGTTCTACTCCATCCGGCACGTGACGCGCTTCCGTTATTCCCAGCCCGTTCGCGAAAGCATCATGGAGCTGCGCATGCAGCCCCGCTCGGAGGGCGCGCAGGCGCTCAGGAGTTTTCAGATATCGACCAATCCGCGCGCCCAGCTTTATGCGTATACGGATCATCTCGGCAACGCAGTTTACCATTTCAACGTCCTTCGGGCGCATGAAGAGCTTCGCATCGAAGCACAAGCGGTTGTCGAACTGTCGAATTGGCGCCCCACTCCGGACGCGGCGGATCAGCTCGAATGGGAGCGTTTTAACGCCTACAATCTTTCGGCGGACCATTTCGATCTTCTGGAGCCTTCAAAATTTGCGCACCTGTCCCCAGCCCTGTCGTCATTCATGGAGGCGCACGATCTTGCAAGGCCCCAAAGCGATCCGCTGACCGCGCTCAAGCGCCTGAGCAAGACCGTCCACGACTCGTTCGACTATGAAGTCGGGATCACCGAGGTCGATTCGCCGATCGATCATGCGTTGGCGGAGAGACGCGGCGTTTGCCAGGACTTCGCACATATTGCGATTGCCGTCGCGCGGCATTGGGGTATTCCTGCGCGATACGTATCAGGTTATCTCCACCATCGGCGCAAGAATCAGGATCGCTCCGGCGATGACGCGACCCACGCCTGGATCGAAGCATATCTGCCGAGCCTCGGGTGGATCGGGCTCGATCCCACCAACGACATCGCGGCGGGAGATCGCCACATACGCGTGGCCGTCGGACGCGACTACTCCGATGTGCCGCCCGCGCGTGGTACGTTCAAAGGCGATGCCGAATCGGAGCTTGCGATTGCGGTCTCCGTCGAACCGACTCAGGCTCCCGTTCGTCATGAAGAATTTCTGCGCGTGACAAGGCCGCTGAGACCCCGTGCGCCGTCTGAAGCCGCCGCAGAACAGGTTTTCCGCCAACAGCAGCAGCAACAGTAAAATTCAACCCTTTGCGTGCGTCTCGGCCAAGCAGCGAAGCTCCGCACCCACCCGCGGCATCAGTTCCTGCCAGTCGCCGAATTTTGCGGGACTCATCACGCGTGTGGATTTGTACCAGGGGTATTCGTCGGTGCCGAGTTGGGGCCAGGTGCGGCCGGCGGTGAGAAACCAAACCGGCGCGCCAACGCTTGCGGCCGTCGCAGCCGCCGCAGTCGGCGCGGAGATCACGAGATCGAGTGCTGCCGAAAGGGCTGCAGCTCCGTCGATGTCCTTTTTGAGATCGAGGCCGTCGATAACATTGATATCGACTCCGTGCATGTCGCGCGCCCGCGCAAGCTCTTCCCCGCAATCCCCATATTGCACGTTGACGAACGTGACGCCTGGGGTCTTCAGGATCTGGCCCCAACTGTCGAGCGCGCTGTAATATCTGTGGCGTTTGGCGCCGAGCATCATCGAGCGCCAGCAAATTCCGACGAACGGTCCCGGACCCATCTCCGCCAACTTTGCGCGAAATTCGGCAACGCGGTCGGGATCGGGAACGAGAATCGCTTTGCGCGGAAATTCTTCAACGTTCTTTCTGAAGAACGGCACCGCCGAACCCATCAGGACGTAATAGTCCGGCTCGCCCTGTTCGACAGCCCACGGAATGAAACGCAGTTCCTTGTTGCCGTCCGGGCTGATGAGTTTGCGATCGTCATAGGCGCCGACCTGTGCCGTCGGAAAAGAGCGCTGAAACAAATTCACAAGGCGCGGGTCGACGCAGATCTGCAATTTTCCTTCGGGACCGACGGCTCGTGCGATGTCGGGAAGGATGTCCGCAAACATGAATTCGTCGCCGAGGCCCTGTTCGCCGACGACAAGGATGCGCTTGCCCTCGAGAGGTTCGCCCTTCCATAGCGGAGCTTTGACCATATGATGCACATAGGAGCGGAATCGCGGCGAATTGCGCGTTTCGTAGTCGCGGAAGCCTTCCTCGAGGCGGCCCATGCCGATAAGGCAAACGCCGCGCGAGTGCTTGCCCTCGAGGATTTCAGTAGGATCCTTGGCGAGTGCCAGTGCGCGATCATACGCATCGAGCGATTCCTCGAGGCGACCCAGATGGGCGTAGGCGAAGCCGATATTGTGCCAGGGCCTGGCGAAGCCGGGATCCAGTTTGATCGCTTCCTGGTAGAAAATGAGGCTCTCATCGGCGCGACCGTCTTCGGCAAGCACGGTCGCAAGCGAATTCCACAGAACGGCCTCGGTGGGCATCCTGTAAAGAGCGGCGCGAAGCGTCTCGATGGCGACGGTTTGCTTTCCCTGGTCGGCCTGAATGGTGCCGAGATTGTTGTAACCGAGCGGCGAGTCCGGGCGCGCGGCGATGAACAATTGAAACATCCTTTCCGCACCCTCGATCATTTTCAGGTTCCAGGCCGTCAGGCCGAGGTTGAGAAGGAGGTCCGGGTCGTTCGGATCGATTTCGAAAGCGTGCTCATAGGTCACGAGCGCTTTGTACAAATGCCCCATGCGCTCCAGCGCCATCGCCAGCACGTGATAGGCCTGTCCATTCGTGCCGTCGGCTTGCGTTGCTTCGAGCGCCAGTTGACCCGCGCGCGCAATATCGCCGCGGCGCCAGTTTTTTATCGCGCGGCGAAGGTACCCATTGGACTTGCGCCTGGATAACGCGGCGTCGATTTCTTCAGAAATCTGCTCGACCTTGGTCAGGGTGTTCGCATGAGCGTCCATGCCTGCGAGCGAGTCCAATCCGGGTGCAACGGCCGCCTGCGCCATATGGAAATGCCTCTGTGTGAAGGTCCATCAAACGCGAAATGTGCTTAATTTCGGGTGAATGCGGGTGCTGCGGATGCAAGCCAATTATTAAGGAATGGGCGTTAGATTTTTCAAACGTCGCGAACGACAAGCGCGAAAACGAACGCGCGCGACATCGCATTCTGCAAGGAGCCGAAGTCCATGCCGCTCAAATTGTCGCTGAAACCGCAAGAAAAATTCGTGCTTAACGGCGCGGTGGTCACCAACGGCGACAAGCGCACCAGTCTCGTGCTCCAGAACAAAGCCTGCGTGCTCCGGGAAAAGGACATCATGCAGCCCGAGCATGCGACCACGCCGGCCCGGCGAATCTATTTTCCAATCATGATGATGTACCTCGATCCCGGCGAGGACGAGAAATACTACAACGACTTCGCGCTCAGAATGACCGAGTTCATGGGCGCGGTCCGCAACCGTGAAGTGTTGGGAACCTGTCTGGAGATCAGCCGCCAGGTAATGGGCGGCTCATACTATAGGGCCCTGATGCTGTGCAGACGGCTTTTCGAGTTCGAACAGGAGCGGCTCAACTATGAGTCTCAAGGCTTACCAAAATACGCAGCGAATCGTTGAAAATTCGCGCGAGACGGAATATCGCCTGTTCGGCGAGGTTACCGGCGCGTTGATCGACGCGCATAAGCGCAAGGCACGCGGCGGCCCGCTCATCGAAGCGGTCGACTGGAACCGGCGCCTTTGGCATACGCTTGCGGCCGATTGCATGGACGGCCGCAATCAATTGCCCAAGGAGGTGCGCGCCAAGATCGTTTCGCTTTCGCTCTGGGTCGCGAAGTACTCCAGACGCGTTTCGCGCGAAGGTGCGGAACTCACGCCGCTGATTGAAGTCAATCGTTCGATCATGCAGGGTCTTGAAGGCGCGGCGTAAAGCGGGCGCGGTTTAATCGCGGCATCAACCGACGAGCAGAACGCACGAAAAGGCGCAGCGGATGTTATCCGGCAGCAATATGGATATCGGACGGCGCCAGGTCCGAACAATAATTATCGTACATTGCGGTGTAGGCCGCCTCGAGATGTCTTGCGAACTGTTCAGTATCGAACAGGGGCGAATCAAGCCGCCGGCCGACAAGCTTGTGCCGGATTTCAGCCAATCTGCCTGAATCGCTCGCCAGCTCGATCGCGAGCGTCTCATAGGCTTCCAGCGACTCTGTGACCAGTTCAGGCAGCCCGGCGGCATCCAGCACGCTGGCAGCCACCCTGCCGGCAAACGCGTCGCCGGCGCACGTCAATACTGGCAATCCTGCCCACAGTGCCTCGCTCGCGGTCGTGTGAGCGTTATAGGGCAGCGTGTCCAGAAGCAGATCTGCCGACCGAAGCCTTGTCAGATGGTCGCTCAAGGGCACGCGCGGCGCAAAAATCAGCCGTTCCTTGCTGACGCCTCTCGCCGCAGCCTCATTTCTCAGATTGCTCGCGGCCTTCGCGTTGTCTGCGAGCAGCCAGAGCACGCTTCCCGGGCATTGTTTCAGTATCCGCATCCAGCAGTCGAAAACCGTCGGAGTGATTTTGTAATTGTTGTTGAAGCAACTGAACACAAAACCCGTCGGCGGCAATCCCAATACCGCGCGGTCAAGCGTCGTGTCCGAGCTGAAGCGCTTGCGGTCGTTGACCTGATAGGAGTTCGGAAGCGTCACGATTTTTTCGCGATAGTGCCGTCTTTCGCTCCCGGGGATGATGATCGCGTCTGCAATGATATAGTCCATGAATTCGGCCGCCATCGTGCCCGGATAGCCCAGATAATTGACCTGGATAGGCGCCGCACGGCAGGCGAAGATTCCTGCGCGATTGTCCTGGGTGAAACCCTTCAGATCGACGGCAATGTCCACTTCCAGACTTCGCGACAACAGCGCGATTTCTGCATCGGGCCGACCTCGTACGTCAATGAACTGGTCGAAGGCCCGCACGGCGCGCGCACGCATCCCGTCGCGTTTGTCCGGTCCGAAGGAGAATGCGATCAGCTCGAATTTCGATCGATCATGGCGCTCGAATAGTTCCGCCATCAAATGCATCGTCGCATGGTCGTGATAATCGGCCGAGAAATAGCCCAGACAGATCTTCCGGTGACGGGGATGTCTACGAATGGTTGGCGGTGTCCGGCCGCTTTCAGGATGCGAACCGGCATATATTTCGGCCGCGCGCCTTTGCAGTTCCGGAGAACCGGAAATTGCGAGCGCCTGAAAAGGGGTGCAGACTCTCTTGCCTTGCCGGAGCGCCGTCGCAATTTCCTCCATTCGAACTTTCAAATTGGAAAAATCGCAAACCTGCAGCTTCGCGTAGATCCAGGCGCCCAACAGAAAATCCATATCGGGTTTAAGCGCAAGCGCCGTGTCGTAGTTGGTCAGCGCCGCTTCCCAAAGTTGGAGGTCCTTCAGCGCATTGCCCCGGTTGCAATGCGCTTCCGCAAAATCGGGCCTGAGTGCGATCGCGCGATCATAGCTCTTTATGGCTTCGTCCAGCCGCTTCAAATCCTTGAGCGCGTTCCCTCGATTGTAATAGGCCTCGGCATAATCAGGGTTGATCGCGATGGATCGGTCGTAGCTCAGAACCGCTTCATCCAGTCGCCTCAAACCGACCAATGCGTTGGCCCTGTTGTTATGCACTTCCGCACAATCGGGCTGAAGTTCGGCGGCGCGATCGAAGCTTTGAAGTGCCGCTTCAAACCTTTGAAGCGAGCTCAATGCCGCTCCGCGATTGGAATGCACCAGCGCAACGTTGGGGTCCGTCCGAAGAATTGCGTCATAGTGTGTCAGCGCGTCTACGAGGCGCCCGCGATTGTGATGTTCGACGGCCTTCTGGAACTGTGCCTCGATGTTGTTGAAAGCATTCATTTTCGTGGTCCGTCGGTTGCACTCGCAACCGCTGAGCGACGTTGCATCAGATGCTCGCCAGACTCGTTTCGATTCGAGAGTTGAGAGGCAACGATCGCGCGCTTGACTGAGCGGTTTTGGACCATTGATCGGGGGAGCCGGGCGACGGCCGCAGCGTGGCCATCGCAAGGACGTCCGTCCAGACGCCGTTGATGAAGGCCGCTCGCCGGAAGAGGCCCTCTTCCTCGAAACCCACCGCCTTATAGGCGCGCACCGCTCTGAGATTTGTCGCGAGCACCGTCAGCTGAATTCGCTTCAGATTCAGATGATTCCACGAATAGTCCACGGCCAATCGGAGGGCCGCTTTGCCAAAGCCCCGTCCGCGGTCCTCATCGCTGCCGATCCGGATTCCGATTTCGGCCGAACGGTGAATCGGATGAATGTTGGTGATCTGGATATATCCGCATGGCGCCGGATTGCCGCGCTTGCGGATCACAAACAGCACCTTCGACGTGTCGGTTGCAAAGGTACCGAGCCACGCGTTGAATGCTACGCCGTCGATTGGCCGGTATGCGACATCCAAGCTGGCGCTCTTGACGTCGTTGACCCAGCGGAACAGCGCGGCCGAGTCGTCGGGAACAAGAGGCCCTATAGCAACGTCGCAATATTCCTGCATGACAGGCATCAGCGCGCTCAGAGTCATTCGAATGCCTCGCAGAATTCGAAAGCGGCGGCTGCGCGCAGCGGTCTGGCTATGCGTATTGAATGTTTATTGCGCAGCGTGGCTGCCGAACTGTCTGGAGAACACACGGGACGGCCCTTATGAGAGGTTACCGCCGCCTTTACCCTCCGCACCGGTCATTGGATTTCCGCCGGGCGCTTCTTCGACCACGCTTCTGTCTTGAAACGAAGCTAGCGCGCGCGCATTAACGCCATGTGAAGTTGAGCGAGGACTTGAAGCCAAGTCTGCAATCGCGCCGATCGGGCAGTATCGGCCAGTCCACCGGGCCGTTTCCTGCCGCCCTAATCTTCTGCCGGGCGGCAAGAACTGCCGGGATTAACAGTTTATTTCCCAAAAAATACCCTTCTTTTTCAATAGGTTAGACACAAACGTGATGCGACGGTACGTGGCACGCGGCTTGCGCTTTGCCTTGCCGGGGCATGGTGCCCCTCAACAGAGACGCAGAACGCCGTGGGGCACTGAACGTTACGGAGAACCTAAAATGCTCAGCGTAAACACGAACACGGGAGCGATGCAGTCGCTCCAATATCTCAACGAGACGAACGATCAGCTCAACATGACCCAGAATGCCATTAACACAGGCATGACGGTCGCCGATGCGGAGGACAATGGCGCCATTTTCGCGATTGCCCAGGATATGCGCGGTGACGTGGCGGGTTATTCGGCGGTATCGGGCAGCCTCGATCGCGCGACCTCGTCAGTCGATGTCGCTTTGTCGGCCGGCCAATCGATCTCGGATCTTCTGATCCAGATGAAGCAGCAGGCCTTGTCGGCGTCCGACTCGTCGCTCGACACAGCGAGTCGCCAGGCATTGAACGAGGACTTCCAGGCGCTGGCCGGCCAGATCACCTCGATCGTCCAGAATGCGGAGTTCAACGGCTTCAACCTGATCGACGGTTCGACGAAGCAGATCTCGGCACTGGCATCGTCCGACGGCACGCACAAGATCACGGTCGCCGCTCAAAACATGAGCCTCTCGGGCTCGATCATCACGATCGCGACTACCGGTTCGATTTCGACCCAGTCGAAGGCTTCCGCGATGATCTCGACCGTCGAGACTTCGTTGACCAACGTCGATTCGGCGCTGGCCAGTCTGTCGAGCGGCGCGTCAAAAATTTCGGTGCAGTCATCCTTCGTTACCCAACTGTCCGACAATCTGACCACGGGAATCGGCAACCTGGTCGATGCGGATATGGCGACGGAAAGCGCGCAATTGCAGTCCCTGCAGGTCAAGCAGCAGCTCGGCGTCCAGGCGCTGTCGATCGCCAACCAGTCGCCGCAGATCATCCTGTCCTTGTTCAAGAGCGGCTAAGCGCGGCAAGACGAAAGCTGAGCGATACAAAAAGCGGCGCGCGGCGAAAGCTTCGCGCCGCTTTTGTATTTAAGTTAGATAAAATGCGGCAAATTCTGCCGTGCGGGTCGGCAATAATTGCCGCGAGTCGGTAAATTCTACCGGGCGCCGGCGGCGCTCGGCACAATCGTCCGGGCGGATGTTTGCCGATGCCGCCTCGCAAAAGAAAGTTAGCCAATTCTGAATCCGTCTCCGGCACAAGCGTTGCGAACGGTCTGTGCAGGGCAAAACGCCCGGCGAGCAAAACGCTCGCAATCACAAACCAGAACGGAGACCATCCAATGAACGGGATTAGCGTCAACACCAACACGGGCGCGATGCAGTCGCTCCTGTATCTCGACCAAACCAACGCAATGTTGAATACCGTCCAGAACGCCATCAACTCCGGCATGACGGTTGCCAGCGCCCAGGACAACGGCGCCGTATTCGCCATCGCACAGAACATGCGTGGCGACGTTGCGGGTTACAGCTCCGTCAGCGCCAGCCTCAGCCGAGGCACGTCCTCGGTCGATGTCGCGCTTTCGGCCGGCCAGTCGATCTCCGACTTGCTCATCCAAATGAAGAGCCAGGCTCTGTCGGCGTCCGACTCCTCGCTCGACACCGCCAGCCGTCAGGCGTTGAACGAAAACTTCCAGGCTTTGCTCGGCCAGATCACGTCGGTCGTGCAAAACGCCCAGTTCAACGGCGTCAACCTGATCGACGGTTCGACGAAGCAGATCACGGCACTCGCTTCCACTGACGGTACGCATCGCATCACCGTTTCGGCCGAAAACATGAGCCTCAGCGGCAAGATTGTGACGGTTGCTACGACCGGTTCGATTTCGACCCAGTCGAAGGCGTCTACGATGATCTCGACGGTCGAAACGTCGCTGACCAACGTCGACTCCGCTCTTGCTCAGCTGTCGAGCGGCGCGTCGAAGTTCTCGATCCAGGCGACCTTCGTCCAGCAGTTGTCGACCGCTCTCACAACCGGCATCGGCAACTTGGTCGACGCCGACATGGCGACCGAGAGCGCACAGTTGAACTCCTTGCAGGTCAAGCAGCAGCTTGGCGTGCAGGCGCTGTCGATCGCAAACTCTGCGCCGTCGATCGCGCTCAAACTGTTCGGCGGATAATCACTCTGACGGCGGGACCGGGTATCCCGGTTCCGCCGTACCTTTCCGTCCTGCGAGAGCTGCAATGTCGGCTCTCCCCCAGGGCGTCCAAGGGTCGTGGGAGTGGGTATCTCTTCAAAAAAAGACGAAGAACGGGCGGAGATTCCAACGAGGATCTCCGCCCGTATCTGTTTGGCGGTATGCGAACAGCGAGATTCGCGCGGCGACGAATTCTGTCTAGAGGCCCATGCACTCGATAAGTGCGTGGACGACCGTCTCCGCGTCCGACACTGTCATCGACGCGAACAACGGAAGGCTCAACGCCTGCGCGTAGTAGCGATCCGCACCTGCAAGTTCGGGCGACTCAAATCGCTCGGCGTAATAGGGCTGGCGGTGAACCGGGAAGTAATGAACCTGAGTGCCGACTCCACTGGCCGCCAAGGCGCGCATGAGCGTCGCGCGTGAAATTCCGGCCGCAGCGAAATCGATTCGAGCTACATAGAGATGCCAGGCCGGCAGCGCCCGGCGCGTTCGCGCCAGGGGCCGGACGATCGGCGCAAGCGGGGCGAGCAGCGAATCATAGGCAGCCGCGATGGCCCGCCGTCGCGCAACAAAGCGGCCGAGCTTGCCCAGCTGTGAGACGCCCAGTGCACACTGGATATCGTTCGCGCGCCAATTGAACTCGGGTTCGACCAATTCGTAATACCAGGGGTTCGGCGCGCCGGTTTCGTCGAACGCGTCGTCGAGATTCACGAATTCAGCCGGATCGCGCGTCATCCCGTGATTGCGGGCGCGCACGAGGCGCGCGGCCAGCTCCTGATCGTTGGCCGTGACCGCGCCGCCTTCGCCCATGGCGATCGACTTGACCGGATGAAAAGAAAACACGCTGACATCGCAAAAGGCATTCGAGCCGATGGTCGTGGCCGACCCGTCGGCGGCGACATATCCCGTGCCTAGCGAGTGGCATGCGTCATCGACGATTTTGGCGCCGTGTGCGCGCGCAATCTGTGCAATCTCCTCGATCGCGCCGCATTGGCCGTTCAGGTGGACGTTGAAAACGGCGTCGGCACCGCCGGCGCGCTCTAAGGCTTCCGTGAGAGTTTTCGGCGTCATCAACCCTGTCTCGGGATCGACGTCGGCGAACACGATGTCCGCGCCATTCATATGAGGCGCGCTGGCAGTGGCAAGGAAGGTGATGGACGGAACGACGATTTTTGTTCCGGGGCCCAGATCGAGCGCGCGCGCCGCCATATGCAGCGCCGCCGTTCCATTGGCGCAGACGACGGCGTGTTTCGCGCCGACCGTCTTCGTCAACGCGGTCTCGAAACGGCTGACATAGGGGCCGGTGGTGAGAAGCTCGCCGCGCATGGCCTCTGCCACGGCTGCGATATCGTCATCCTCGATGACCTGGCGGCCATAGGGCAGGAAGCGGTTGACGAGGACGCGCTCTGCCTTGATGGCAGGCGCGCTCATGCCATTGCCTGGGCGAGCAGCATCTGTAGCCCACGCGCATCCAGCCGCTCGGTGTTGTTGTCGCTTGAATAAGCAAAACCCTCGGCCACGGGCCTGGCGCCGCGGTTGAGATAGGCTTCGCGCGCGGCCGCGGCAAAGCTCGCCAGGATCACGAAGCGGTCGTCGATCTCCACCGTCCAGCGGGAATCGTCGGCCGGGATCATGGTCTCGTGCAACTTCTCGCCCGGACGTACGCCTACGATCTTCTGACCCAGTTTGGGGCAGAGCAGGGTGGCGACGTCGGTGATGGTGGTCGAAGGAATCTTCGGCACGAATAT
>JBEKDC010000088.1:0-11512 GCA_050014535.1 Rhizomicrobium sp. | reverse complement strand
CGGTCGATGCGCTCAACGGTGCTTACGCGAAAATCGGCAACGGCGGGGGCAATGTATCGAGCAACGTCAGCGGCGCGATTTCCGTGTCTTCAGGCGGCACGATCCTGGTTGAAAGCGACGCGCAGCAGAGCGATGCAGCCATCGGCAATATCGGCGGCGCGACGTCGTCCGAAAGCGGCGGCATCACAATCGGCGCGACTGCGCTCGACATAAACGCTGTGGGCGCGGGTGCGAATGCGTTCGTCGGAAATGGCTCGATCCTCGCATCGACAGGCGGCGCCACGGGCGATATCGGCATTACGTCCGGCGATGTCAGCGTTATCGCCAGCGGCGACGGCACGGATGCCGCTATCGGTGATGGCATACGCTTCAGTTCCGCCGGCACGACGGGCGGAAACATTGACGTCGATGCCGCGACGATCGAAATCGTCGCGAACGAGACCGACAGCGAAACGAGCGAGGCGCGGATCGCGAACCGCGGCTCGGGAACTGTCGAAGGCAGCTACGACATCGTCACGACCGGCAATATCGAACTGTCGGCACTGGACGGCAATCTTGCGGCAATCGGCAATGGCGAAGGCGGAACGGGCACAAGCACCGGCAATCTCACGGTCCAGTCCGGCGGGTCTATCGGACTCGCATCGATTGACGGCGGAGAAACGCGCATTGGCGACGGTGCGGCGGCCGACAGCACGATCGCGGTTACGGCAGCGGGCGACATCACGCTTTCGGTAACCGGCAATCCGGGCGAATACGGTTCCGGCACAGTGCTGATCGGCAATCTGGGCGGCGCCGTCGGCGGAAACGTGTCCGTCGCATCGACGGGCGGATCGATCGACCTCAATGCTTCGGAAGATGGTTCGGCAATCCAGATCGGCAACATCCAGAACGGCGTGACGGCCAATGTCTCCGGCAACATTCAGGTTTCGGCGCAGGACAATGTGACTCTCGATGTCACAGGCGCGAACACCGACGTGCAGATCGGCAATGGCGGTGCAGGCACTCAAGGCAATGACGCCGGAAATGTCGTCATCACCGCGACGACAGGAAATATCGTCGCCGATCTTGAGGGAACCGGCGCTTTCGTCCAGATCGGCAATGGCGGAAACGGTTCGACCGGAAGCGCGACCGGCGACACGAGTTTGACGGCAGGCAACGGCCTGCAATTGACGGTGGGCTCGGCCGCGGCCGATTCCGGCTCCTACATTCAGGTCGGTGACGGCGCGACATTCGGCGCCACCAGCGGCGGCGGCAACATCGTTGTGAGTTCGTCCGCAATGTCGACGACGAATTCGGTCGATTTCGTCGGCAATTCGCTCGACATCGCGTTGACCGGCGCGAACCAAAGCGTCGGCGCCAATAACGAGTTGTGGGTCGTCGCGAATAACCTCGCAATAACGACCGACAATGGGAGCGCCTTCGTGTATTCCCCGCAGGGCATTTCGCTCGGCGTTGGCGAAGACGGTATCAATCTCGGTACAGGCGAACTCGTTCTCGCGACGGCGGGTCCGGTGACGCAAACCCAGTCGATCGATGCAGCCGGTTTGGGCGTCTACACGTCGAGCGGCGCCATCACTCTCACGAACGGGCAAAATGCGGTTTCGAACTTGTCGCTGGGCACTTCGGGAAGCGACAGTGCTACGTTCTACGATGCCTCGGCGCTGACGATCACGGGCGCGCAAGTTGGCGGCGACCTTACGGTTCTGACAACGGGCAATCTGACGTTCACGGGTTCCGCAACAGGCGGCGGCGCGATCCTCGCGGTGGCAGGTTGGGACGGCACGACCACGAGCCCGTCGGCGCTCACTACTGGAACTGCTTACGGCAACAATGGCGGCAGCATCGTCATCGGCGGCGCCGGTCAGAATGGCAATGTTGACATCGGCAGCGCGACCGGCTCGATCACGCTGGCAGCCGACAACGTCAGCCTCACGGCGACAAACGGTTATGCGCAAGTCGGTTACAACGGTGCCGGCAGCGGCACGATCGATGTCGTCGCTTCCGGCAATGTCACGCTGACGGCCGGAACGCAAAACGACGAATTCGCACTGATCGGAAACGGTGGCTGGAACGTGTCCGGCAACGAGAGCGGTAACATCACGGTCGATGCGTCCGGCAACGTCGTGCTTGACGGTGGATCCGGGCAGGAGACTTTCGCCCAGATCGGCCATGGCGGCACCGGGACCAATTCGTTTTCGGAAGGCTACAGCGATACGGGCCTGATTACCGTCGATGGCGAGTCCGTCACGTTGGCGGCGGGTTCCTCGCAGGGCAGCTACGCCCAGATCGGCAGCGGCGGATATCAGTCCGGACAAGACATCTCAGGCACCGCCACGCTCGGCGGCGACATCAACGTCAATGCCGTGAGCGCCGTCTCGCTGACCGGCAACGGCCCGGACGCCTATGCGCAGATCGGTAATGGCGGGGATTACGTCAATACCGGCGCCGCCAACGGCGCGAGCGGAACCATCTCGGGCGATATCGTTGTCTCGGTGACGGACGCATCGAACCATACGTCGCCGGACCCCGTTACCGTGAAAGCGGGAAGCGGCGCGGATTCCTATGCGCAAATCGGCAATGGCGGCAATGGCGAGAACACGCCTGCCGATGGCGCGACGGTCAATTTCGCCATAAGCGGAAATGTAACGGTCAGCGACCTGACATTGATCGGCAGCGACACAGGCGCGAACGGCTACGCGCAGGTCGGCAACGGCGACGCCTCGAAGCAGGGCACGGGCGACATCAGCGGCGACATCACGATCGGACCGGGTATCGACGTGACAATCGACAACGGCACTGCGCCGGGCACGGATTCGATGATCGGCAACGACACGGGCTTCGGCACGATTACCGGAACGATCACCGGCTATACTGCTTCGTCGGGGAACCCTGTCACCACGCCTGGCGGTAACGGCGACGTGGCGACAACCACGCAAACGCAGATCACGCCGACCGATACTGACGTCAACGTCGTGACGGTGGTGCCGGAAGACAACGGACCCAATCCGCCCGACAACACACCGGCTCCGATCAATCAGCCGCCGGGACCTCTCGATCAACTGGCGGATATCGGCGGCGGCAATACCGAAGGAACCGACACCTCCGACGACCTCACGACGTCGCTGGGCCGGTCTCTCGATCCCGGATCGCACAACGCGCCGATCACGGTCGTGAAATCGATCATTCCCGGGGTGCTCACGGAAGTCGTCATGAAGGACGCGCACGGTCCGCACGGCGTGCCGCCTGCGAACGAGGATTACTCCAGCTGGGGCAACGAGGCCCTCTGGCAGTGGTGAAGCGATCGCACAGTCTCGCCGCCGCGCTGACTCTCGCCGCAGCGACGTTCGTGTCGGGCGCCATCGCGGCCGATCTGGGCAAGAACCTCGCCGGCGAATCCTGCCGGAGCTCTGGCCCGCTCGCTCCGGATCAGCCCACAAAGATCAGCTGCGGCACCGATTCCGCTGCGGTCGGGCAGATATCTTATGTGCCCGCGCCGCAGGATCGGACGGCCCAGCGCACCGCACTCACGCAATATGTTCAGTCGCAGGACCTCGATTGCGGCGATACGCAATGGATCGGCGCAAGCGCGCTGAAATTCTGCGCGCTCAAGAGCAATGGCTGGCCGCGCATCGTGCTCGGTGTGGCCGCAGGCGGAAAGCTTTATCGGGCGGAAGGCGCGCCGTCGTCCCTGCCGGCGCTGCAGGCCGCCATCGTGCAGGATTCGCACGACCCCGCGGCTTCGACGGATGCGAGCGGCGTCCTCGCAGCTCTGCAGGCGAAATTCCCCGCCGGCGTTTTGGGCGCATCGGCGACCGACACCGCGGCCTACGAACAGGCCATCGAGGCTGCGCGGCTTGCGGGCGCGGCCGACAACTACGCCTCGGCCGAATCCAATTATCGCCAGGCAGTCGCCATCGAAGAGCGACTGTTCGGCGACAAGTCCATAATCGTCGGACAAACTCTGGTGGAACTTGCATTGCAGGTGAGCAATCAGGGCCGCTTCGACGAAGCCGCAGCTCTGTTCCGTCGCGCGAGTCCCATCGTCGAAGGATCAGGCGACAACGATGCGCGCGCGCGCCTCGATTCCTATCTGGCGCTCGATGCCGCCAACCAGCGCCACTATGTCGATGCCCTGAAATTCGCGCAGCAGGCAACTGCCGCGCGGCGCGCGGAAATCGCGGCCGCGACTGCAGCGAATGCCCAGTCGGGAGACACGACGAACACGGTGCCGGTCAGCCAGGGCGAACTCGCGCATGCTCTGCGCATCGAAGCCGAAATGTCGCTGCGGCTCGACGATCTGGCCGCCGCCAAGGCCGCGGCCGAGGAAGCGCTCTGGATTGTCACCGACGAACCGGGATTGCCCCTTTGGTGGCGCGCGGACACGATTGCGCTGGTGGGCGAAATCAATGAGCGCGCGGGCCGCGTCATCGCTGCCGAACACGATCTGATCGATGCACGCGACCTGAACCTCAAATTGTTCGGCGCGACGGCCCCGACCGCGCTGGCCGATCTCAGATTGGGCGCGTTCTACGCGCGCCAGCAGGTCTATGCCGCATCGCTCGGGGCCTTCCGCGCGGCGTTCGCCATTTCGGCGAACGATCCCGTCGCGCGCCGCGAGATCGCGTCCGACGATATCGTGGAATTCGCCACCGCAGAACTCGCGGCCGGAGACGCGGCCACGCGCGACGCAGAAATCTTCCGTGTGAGCCAGCTCGCCACGACCGGCATCGCCGATCAGACCATCGCAAGAGTTGCGGCTCGCGAAGCGGCAGGCAACGGCGCATTGTCGGATCTCATTGCGCAGGAACAGGCGGCTGAACGCAATCGCGATTTCGCACAGATTCAGTTGGCGGCCGAATATGCGAAATCTGACCAGGAGCGCAGCGCGAGCCGCCAGCTATCGCTCGAAGCGAGCGCCAAGCTCGCATCGGCGAGTGCCGACGGTATGATGGTCAAGGTGCGCCAGAGTTTTCCGCAATATGCGAGCCTTGCCGATCCCGGCGCGGCCGATCTCGCGGCGGCCCAGGCGCAACTGGCTCCCGACGAGGCGCTTGTCTCGTTTGTGTTCGGCCGCATATCGAGCGTCGCGCTGGTGGTGCGTCCGCACGGCTTCGAAGCCGTTCCGCTCGCCATCGGCGAGGATTCGTTGGCTGCCGATGTCAGCGATCTTCGGCGCGCCTTCGTGCCCGCGTTGGGCCGCCTGCCGGAATTCGATCTGAAGAATGCTCACGCGCTCTATCAATCGCTGATCGCGCCGCTGCATCTTGACGGCGTGTCCCATCTGATCGTGGTTCCGGGACCCGTGCTTTCGAGCCTGCCGTTGGCGCTGCTCGTGACCGACGAGCCCGCAGCGCGCGATTATCAACACGCCGCCTGGTTGATCCGGAAATATGCCCTGAGCGAAGTGCCTTCGGCGCGCGCGTTCGTTTCGCTGGCAAACGAGGCGGCGCATCGCGCGCCTGCGCCGAGGCCGTTCCTGGGACTGGGTGCGCCATCGTTTACCGGCGCGAATGGTCCGGCAGGCGCCAAGGCTTTGGCCGATCTGACGGCGTCGTGCCGAGCGGCCGGCCCCGTGCCGGCCGAATTGCTGCGTGCCTTGCCGCCGCTGCCCGGTTCGGCGCATGAGGTGCAGACGATCGGCGCACGGATCGGCGGAAGCGGCGCGGATATTCTGCTCGGCGCGCAGGCGACGGAAGCGAATTTCCGCGCCCAGCCGCTCGATCAGTTCGCAATCGCGTATTTTGCAACCCATGGCATCCTGCCCGGCGAACTTCATTGCGAAGGCGAGCCCGCGTTGGCTCTTTCGCCGCCGGCAAGTCCTGCCACCACAACGGCAACCGACGGCATGTTGCAGGCCAGCGAAATCGCTCAGCTCAAATTCAATGCCGATCTTGTCGTCCTATCCGCCTGCAACACGGCGGAATCCATGGACGGTCAGGGAGGCGGCGCATTGCAGGGCCTGTCCGATTCGTTCTTCGCCGCCGGTGCCCGCGCGGTTCTCGCGAGCCATTGGGAAGTACCGTCCGCTGCCACGGAGGCGCTGATGATAGGCGTGTTTTCGCCGTCCAATCGCGCGCAAGGGCTGGCCCAGGATCTGCGCCAATCGCAACTTGCATTGATCGACAAAACCGCGACCGCGCATCCGTTCTATTGGGCCGCATTCACGATCATCGGGAATGCCGAGGGAAGCTATGCGCGCAGCGCGCAATTGACGACGGCAGGGCACAAATGACGATGCGCCGGTTCATTCTTGGATTGCTGGTTCTTTTGGCGCCGCTGTCGGCTGCGAATGCCGCGCAATATGTCGTCGTCGAGGCGCGCGGCGTCGCGATTGCCGTCGGCAGCATTATCGATCCCACAAAACCGCTGGTGCTCAAGCAGGGACAACATCTCACACTCGTTTCCGACAGCGGCCAGACGATCAAGCTCGACGGGCCCTATCAAAAAGCGCCGGCCGCGGAGCAGGGCGTGCAGCTTGCCGCGGCGTTCACCGGTCTTGTGACAGAGCGCAACGCACGTATGGGGGAAATCGGAACCACGCGCGGCGCCGCGCCGAAAGCGCCGCTTCCGGATCCCTGGCTTATCGATGCCAGCAGTTCGGGGAGCGCCTGTCTGCTTCAGGGACAGATGCCGGTGCTGTGGCGTCCTACAACGGCGTCCCCGGTAGATGTCGTCATCGCGCCCTCCGATCGAAGCTGGCGCGCACAAACGAAATGGTTGTCGGGAGCAGATCGCCTCAAGCTCACAAGCGATCTCGGCGTGCATGGCGATGCGTCCTACTTCATTTCCCTGAACGGTTCCGAGGCTGCCATCACGATCTCGTCAGTTCCGTCGGTTCTGTCCACCGATCGGATGCGCGCGGCCTGGATGATCCACAAGGGATGCGACCGGCAAGCCCAGGCATTGCTCCGCGCCTCGAAATGAACGAGCCGCCCAAGTCTCGCGCGCGAAGCCTTCTGCGCGACCGGCGGTTTACATCGATACTCGCACTTGTGGCGATTGCGTTGCTCGCCGCCCTCATGGCGGTCGTTCTCGTCGACAATATTCTCATATTACAGAGCGTCGACAATTTCATTCAGGACCGCGAAATCACGTTACAATCCGAGCGCACGGGGACCGACCAGCGCGTGGTTATCGTGGCGCTCGACGAGAATACTCTGAGTGGTTTCCACTACAGATCGCCCATAGACAGGGAATTTCTTGCGAATTTGATCGCACGAATCGATTCTGCCCATCCGCAGGCGATCGGCGTTGACGTTCTTTTTGATCAGCCTACCGAGCCCCAAAAGGACGCACATCTCGCCCACGTGCTGAGCAGCGCAAAATCGCCGTTGGTCATCGCCTATACGGAAGAGCCGAACAACGTCACCGCAGACCAGTTGAAATATCTGCGCTCGTTCGTGCCGGATCGCTTTAGAGCGACTCCGGATTTGCCGCGCGATCAATATGGCACCGTGCGCACCATTCATCCCGGTATGCTGGAGGCGAGTGGACGGTATTTGTACAGCTTCGAGCGCGCGCTCGCCGATAAATGGGGGGTGCAAACGCCATCGCACGCGGCTCCGATCGTTTGGCATCGGCCGCCGAAAGACGAGAAGAACAATTACTACGAGACATCGGCCAAGGTCGTGGCAGGCTACCCGCCGGCAGTTTTTGCGCTTCTTGGCCAGCCATTGTTCAAAGGCAAGATTGTTCTTCTGGGTTCCGATCTCAGCATCGTCGACATTCACAGGACACCGTTTTCTTCGGTATCCGACGCGGGCAACATGCCAGGCGTGGTCATTCACGCATACGGACTCTCCACGCTTCTTGATGGCGCCGTATCGCCCTACGCGACATGGCGCGTCAACTTTTTCATTGCGCTCGCATTGGCCATGATCGGCGCAGTTCTCGGTATTCTGAATTTTCACCTTCTTCCTCGGTTGACGGCGCTTGTTCTGATCCTCGCGGCATATTTGGCGTGCAGCGTCTATCTGTTCCATTTTGGGCATTTCCTGGTCGGTCTGCTCGCGCCCGGCCTTGCAATGATCGCCAGTTTCTCCGCCATGGATTCGCTCACCGGCCGCGATGCACGCAAGCAGCGGCAATTTATTCAGGGTGCGTTCTCTCGCTATGTCTCGCCCAAGGTGGTCGAGGCGTTGATCGCGGACCCTTCGCGCATGTCGCTGGAAGGCGAACGGCGCGAGATGACCTATCTGTTCACCGACATCGCCGATTTTACGACCATGTCGGAGAAACTCGACTCCAGGGATCTGGCCCGCATCCTCAACGCCTATTTCGAAGGCGCGACATCCATCGTGCAGAAGCATGACGGGATGATGGACAAATTCATCGGTGACGCCGTGTTCGCGATCTTCAATGCGCCCATTGACCTGCCCGGCCATGCCGGTCACGCGGTGCGTTGCGCCATGGAGATCGACGAATTCTGCGAGAAATTCCGCAAAGAGCAGATCGCGGCCGGCATCGACATGGGGCATACGCGCATCGGTGTCCACACGGGCACGGCCGTCATCGGCAATTTCGGCTCCAGCTCGCGCGTCAACTACACGGCCCACGGTGATGCCGTGAATACAGCTGCGCGCCTCGAAGGGCTCAACAAGGAGTTCGGCACGCATATCTGCGTCAGCGGCGCCACCAAGCTCCTCTGCGACGGCATTGAATTCCGGCCCATCGGCTCGGTCGTCCTGAAGGGCAAGGTTCAGGCCGTCGATGTCTGGGAGCCGCTGCATATGGGCGTCATGTCCCCCGACCAGCTCGAGCGCTATCGCGAAGCGTTCTCGCGACTGCATGAACCCACGAGCGACGCGCTCGAACTTCTCGAGGTTCTGGCAGCAGAGTTGCCGAACGACCCGTGCATACGGCACCATGTGCGTCATTTGCGCAAAGGCCTCCGGGGCATGGACCTCGTGATGACGGAGAAATAATGATTGCCACTATTATCATCGCGCTGCTGCTGCTGGCGGCGCGGCTGTTCGGCGAGCCGTTCATCAAGTCTTATTCGCCGAGTCACGTTGATGCGGTCATGCACCTCTTGACGGTGGCGTTGATCATTTGCGCGGCGGTCATCCTCGACCGGCTGGGGCGGCGCTTCTATTGGCAAGGCCATGTGAAGAAACGACGCGGGCGCGATACGCCCAGGCTGGTCATGGATCTGGTTACGGTCTTCATCGTGGCCATCGCGCTGGCGATCGGATTGTGGTGGCAGGAAGACTTAACGCTCACCGGCATTGCCGCCACCAGCATCGGCGTTGCTGCCGCCATCGGCGTTGCGTTGCAGGCCGACATCCAGGACGTGTTCTCCGGCCTCGCGATGAATTACGAAGACACCTGCGCCATCGGCGACTGGGTGACGGTCCATTCGCAGGACCTCAAGGAACCGGTTTTCGGGCGCGTCAGCGGTCTCAGTTGGCGCAGCACTTTCGTGACCCTGGAGGACGGTTGCCGGGTCAGCATTCCCAATCATCTGTTCACGTCGAATCCGGTCGTCAATCACAGCCGGCCGCGCGGCGCGAAGATGCTGGACGTCGATATCAACCTCGACGCGCGCGTGCCGTCGGATCGCGTGATGGATATGTTGCTGGGCGAAGCGTTCAAGGCCGTGCGCAAGCCCGGTCTTGCGCGCAGGCCGGAGCCCGAAGTTTTCCTGAAGTCGCTGACCGACGATGCCGGCGTCTACTGCGTCCGTTTCTGGTACTACCCCGATCAGATAACCCAGGCACCGGCGAAATCCATCGTTCTACAGGCGTTGCAGGACGTGCTTCTGCAGAACCGGCTGCCGACGCCTGTCCAGCAGATCGAACTTACCCAGCCGCCCAATATGGAATTCACGCTCGGTCTGCGCGAAATCCACGACGGGCTCAGCCACGCTTCTCTATTTCACAACGCGCGTGACCAGGCGCAGCGGGAATCGCTTGCTGCCCTTTGCAAGGCACGGGAATTTCCCGGCGGCGGCGTGCTGATGAAGCAGGGCGAGCCCGCCGATGCGATGTATATTGTGCTGGAGGGTGCGATCAGCATCACGATCGGCACAGATCCCGCGGAGCCGCAGGAAGTGGCGATCAGCGCCACGGGCGATGTGGTGGGCGAAATGTCCCTGATGCTGGGCACGCCACGCACCGCCACGGTGACGGCGCTGACGCGCGTGCGCGCAATCGAGATCACCAAAGAGGCGATCGGAGACCTTTTCAAGACCACGCCGGAGCTGCTGGAGCGATTCAGCCGCGTGTTGGCGCAGCGGCAACTCGAGAACGAATCGCTGGCAGCCCGCAAATTGGACAAGGGCGCGGTCGAAGGAGATATTTTGGCGAAGATGCGGAACTTCTTCTCGCGCGCCTTCGGGCTGAGCTGAAATCAGAACAGATAGACCACGGCGTAGGTCATTCCGATGTAGGTCAGTTGATGGACAAGCTGATCGCCACCGAAAATCGCCCAATAGAGGCTGTTCTGGTCGTTGAGCCGTAGGCGGCTGTCGAGCTGCGCTTTGGCCCAATCGGTATGGTAGTGGATCAGGAATTCCGCGACGAGCAGGACGGCGATCGTCACCGGCGCGCGCGTCAGGATAAGAAGGGCGAAGATCGATCCCACACTATGCAGGCCCGCGTGCAGGAGCCCGGCCGGATGGAGATACTTTCCCTTGAAGCGGATCTGATCGTAGGTCTGCAGAACGAAGTCGCAGATATAGTGCTTGATCTGGAAGACGAGCAGCGTCAGCAAGATCAAATAGGCTGGAACCACGGCGCTGCCACCCTCGTGTCTATGACCGCTTGCAGAGCGGACTGAAGCATTTCAATTCGATAGACGGAATTCAGGCGAATCTGCCCGGCCCAACCAAGCCGGCGCAATATACACCAGATGGCCATGAATAAAGGCTTGGCCGGGCTGCAATGCTGTTTCTGTGTGATCGACTTGTCGCGGCCATTCGCGCAAAAATATAGATGCCATATAGAAATATCGGGTTCGCCAGCCTCGACAGCCCATTTCTGCCGGGTTTGGAGCGGCACGACGTTTTCATTCCACATCTTGAGAGAAAATGGATCGAATGTCCGGCCAGGGAGTTATTACGTCAGGTGGGCGTGTCGGCGCCGCCCCCAAGCCGAAAATACGAGCCTTAACAGTCTGCGCCGGCTGTCGTCGGGAATGTGCACATGCAATCCGAATCATTGCTGATCTGGTTGGTTGTCGGCGGCGTTGCCGGTTGGTTGGCGAGCACGCTTGTCAAAGGCGGCGGGCTTGGCCTGATCGGCGATATCGTCGTGGGCATTCTGGGCGCATTCATCGGTGGTTGGCTCCTGCCTCGGCTAGGCATCCATCTGGGTGTCGGGATTGCGAGCGCCATCATCAGCGCTGCGATCGGCGCGATCGTGCTACTGCTGGTTCTGAGGCTCGTCAGACGCGCCTGATTCAACGTCGTGCGAAAGCAGGGGTTGAATTTCTTCGATTTCTGCTTATCTAAACGAGGGGCCGTTTGTCGCAATAGCCGCAGCGGCCGCCAAATCTCGAACGAGCAAGAAAG
>JBEKDC010000087.1:0-11598 GCA_050014535.1 Rhizomicrobium sp. | reverse complement strand
CTGCGCTTACAATGCTATTCGGCTGGAACCAGTTCCGGTCTGAGCGTTGGTGGGATAAGAAAGCTGAGGCATATATCGCGATCATCGACAAGTTTCACGCTCTCCTAGATGAAGATTTGGAGTATTGGGATGCGGATGAGAAGCACGCTGACATTCCAGATACGGTGAAAGACGAACTGCGGGCGAAGGCCAAGGCTGCAGAAAACGAAATTCTTAGATTGATGCGCCTCTCGGAGTTTCTCATTTGTGAGGAAGCATCACGCACTCTCCGCATCATGTTTCAAAAAATGGAAGCTGCACAAAATACCCCGGATTGGGTCGAATTCCGGACGAACGAATCCCGCGCCCTTTGGGACGGCTTCAATTCATTTAAGAAAATTGCCGCGAAAGACCTTGGCGTCGTTTGGTTGATTCCGCGAATTTGGGACACCCTCAAATCCAAACTAGGACACTGAGGGCCAAATATGGACAGCACAGGTCAAAACGCGCAAGCGCAAGTTGCTGCCGAGAGGCAAATTGTTGGAACGAAAATCGAAGCTGATCGATCGGCCAGCGGCATCAAAGCGAGGCAATTCAAGGACATAGGCTTAGGTCCGAGGTTTCGCCTCGACAGGCGTCCTGCAGGCGCGGCAATCTGCGGTCGCGGCCCGAGTTTGCAGGAATCTTCCGAACGATTGTCTCCGGCTGCCCGGTTCCGACTAAAACGAAGAAATGTCTCATGACCGCATGGCCGCTGGCCGAATGGCGCGATTTCTATGTGATGATCGGCACCGCGGCCGGCGTCATCATCGGCGCGACTTTCATTGTGGCCTCGCTCGCCCAGGGACTGGAGAAGCGCGAGCTCGGCATGCGCGGCTTTATCACGCCGACAGCCGTTCATCTTGGCAGCGTGCTGCTGGGCTCTGCCCTTCTCGCGGTTCCGTCGCTGACGCCGCTGTCGCTCCTAATCGTTCTGGGCACCGGCAGCATCGCAGGTGGGATCTATAGCGTTGTGGTTGCGGCGCGCATCTGGAGAATGAATCTCGATCTCTCCGATCGCGCGTTCTATGCGGTCCTGCCGATCGTCGCCTACGGCGCAATGGCCGCAGCGGTGGCGATGGCGTTCCTGCATATCGGCCCCGCCTTCGAGATCCTCGCCGCGTCCCTTGTGGGATTGCTGGTGGTCGGCATGCGCAATGCCTGGGACATGGCGAGCTTCATGATCATGCGCAAACCGGAAAACTGATGGCCCGCCGGCAAAAGGCCTTTGGCGTTAGAGATCCGGCATCTGAACCTGCCCGAGGATGTCGTCGCTATTCGTGCGTCCGTTGTGATGATGCTTGTGATGGTGCTTGCCGCCATGCGCGAATTGCCCGGGGCCGTCGCCGGAATGGAAAAACGTCCCGTTGCCGGCCGCGCCGAAACCGTCCGAACCCTGCGCAACCGCAGCCGTCGCATAGGCGACGAAAAAAGCACCCGCCATCATTCCCATGAAAATTCGACCGATCATCGCACCGCTCCTCCTGGGTTGCACGCCATTGTCGTCCGCCAATTCCTAACGGCCGTTCAAACCGTTCGATGGCATTCGATCGACATTTTCGACATGGCGAGCCGATTTCCGGCGGAATTGAATCAAACTCCGGTGGCGGCGCCAACGCGACCGTAGTAACTTGGCCGTCTTATGGGGCCCCGGGGGAACAACGAAGGCGCCGTTCGCCATGAAACGTTTCGACAGATCTGCGCGGCGCGCGCGAATCGCGGCGCCTTCGGCTTTCTTTGCATTGCTGCTCAGTGCGACTGCCGCTTTGGGGCAGAATTCGCCCGTGACCGTCGCCATCGACGCCACCGCCAACGTGCATCCCATCAATCCGCTGATCTACGGCGTGGCATTTGCCTCGAAGGAAGATCTGATTCGGCTGAACGCGCCGCTCAACCGCTCCGGCGGCAACAACATGTCGACCTATAACTGGCTGGTGAACGCGCAGAATCTGGACGACGACTGGTATTTCGAAAGCTACCCGCAGCCAAGCGCCAACCATGGCGCCGAGGCCGACAGCTTCGTCTCGTTCAGCAAGAATGCCGGCGCGCAACCGATGCTGACGGTGCCTCTGATCGGCTGGGTCGCAACGCTCGGTCCGGACCGCTCGATCCTGCCCGCTTTCGCGGTCTCGAAATACGGCACCCAATGTTCCGTCGATCCCTATGACACGAATGCCGGAGACGGACTCAAAACCGATTGCGCGACTTTCATCACCGGCAACACTCCAGCCGATGCCTATGTTCCCGACAGCCCCACTATCGAGCAAAAGTGGATCAAGCATCTGATCGCGAAATGGGGCACCTGGGCCACGGGCGGCGTCGGCTATTACCTGATGGACAACGAACCCAGCATCTGGTTCTCGACCCATCGCGATATCCATCCCATCGGCCCGCATGCGGACGAATATCGCGACGATGTCCTGGCGGAATCCGCGAGCATCAAGGCGCTCGATCCCGGTGCACAGATCGTCGCGCCGGAGGAATGGGGCTGGGACGGATATTTCTACAGCGGCTACGACCAGCAATATGCTGCCGCACACGGGTGGTCCAGCTTTCCCGACCGTCAGAACGAGGAAGGCGGCATGGATTACATTCCGTGGCTGCTGACGCAATGGAAAGCCGCCGGCCATCCCGTGGACGTGTTGAGCGTGCATTTCTATCCGCAAGGCGGCGAGGACAGCGACGATATCTCCACGGCGACGGAATTGCTGCGCAACCGTTCCACCCGTCAGCTTTGGGATCCGAATTACGTTTCCGAAAGCTGGATCGATGCACCGGTCTATCTGATCCCGCGCCTGCAAGGCTGGATCGCGAGCTATTATTACGCCGGAACGCCGGTGGCGGTGACCGAGTACAATTGGGGTGCGGAGGGTTACATCAACGGCGCCACGACGCAGGCCGACATCTACGGAATTTTCGGCCAACAGGGGCTTGGCATGGCCACGCGCTGGACCGTTCCGGCCAGGAACACGCCGACCTTCAAGGCGATGCAGATGTACCGCAATTATGATGGCGCCAACTCGACCTTCGGGAACACAAGCGTTTCGGCGATCGTGCCGAACCCGGACAATCTCTCGGCCTTCGCGGCCCTGCGCACGAGTGACGGCGCGATGACCGTGATGGTGATCAGCAAGGTGCTGAGCGGCAATACGTCCGTCAGCCTGAACGTCGCCCATTTCGCCGCGTCGGGCTCTGCCAAGGTTTATCGGCTCACGTCGAGCAATACGATTAAGCCGCTTCCGAACAAAGCATGGTCCGGCGGCGTTCTGAGCGACGTCGAACCCGCGCAGAGCATTACCTTATATGTGCTGCCGAATTAAAGCAGATTCGGATTCGCTTCGAGCGGCCCCCCTTCCGCCTCGCTTCGCTCGGCACCTTCCCCCGCAAGGGGTGAAGGTTAGAAAAAGTTTGCCGCGCTCTGTTCTTTTGACCTTCCCCCTCCGGGGGAAGGTGGCACGCGGCGTCAGCCGCGTGACGGAAGGGGGACCGGTGCGCAATCGCCGACGGTCGCGCCTTACTTCACTTTCTCCGCCTTGCCCGTGCGGCCGTCGATAATCGGCAGCGGCTGGACTTGCGGCGCCTGTTCCCAACCTCCGCCGAGCGCCTTGAACACCGTCACCTGATCCGACGCGAGCGCCTGATCGGATGCGGCAAGCATGGACGCAGCGTTGACGAGATCGGTTTCGGCCGTCAGCACGTCGAGATAACTCGCGCTTCCCAGTCTGTATCGCGACTGGGCCAGCTTGAACGCGGTTTCGCTTTGGTCGCGCGCGATCGCCAGAGAGGCGTTGCGATCGAGCTCGCTGCCATAGGCGGTCAACGCGTCTTCGGTATCCTGAAGCGCCTGCAGCACGGTCGCCTGGAAATTCGCGTAGGACGCGGACGCCGTGGCGCGGGCCTCACGGATCTGGGCTTCCGCGACGAGAATGTTGGGGAAGCTCCAGCTGAGGAGCGGTCCGATCCCATAGGACAGATTGGCGACGGATGAGAGACCCGGCAACGTATTGGCGCCTGTCGAGCCCGATGCGCCGATCGTGATGGTCGGATAGAGATTTGCCGTTTCGACGCCGATCTGGGCCACATTGGATGCGAGCTGCCGCTCGGCCTCGCGCACATCGGGACGGCGACGGAACAGGCTCTTGACGTCGCCGATCGGCAAGACCGCTTTCAGCTTCGGCGGCGACCGGCATGCATCGGCATCCTGCGAGATTTCTTCCGGCGGCCGGCCGGTGAGAACGGCGAGTTCGAACAGGGCTGTGCGACGCTGGCCTTCATAAGTCGGCAATGTCGCGCGGGTTTGCGCTTCGAGTTCGCGGGCCCGCGCGAGATCGAAATCCGATGCGGTGCCGTCGCGGACTTCCCGGGCCGTAATGTCTTCGCTCTCGGCGACCACATCGAGAGAGTGTTTGGCCACGTCGTATTCCTCGGCATACGCGCAGGCATCGAGATAGGCGCGCGTCGTCTCGCCTGCCACACTCACCCGCATGACATCTTCCGCGGCCTTCTGCGCCTCATAGTTGGCGGATGCGGCCTCGATGGCGCGCCGAACCTGTCCGAACAGATCCACTTCGTAGGATACATCGAGGCCTGCGCTGTAATTGGGCTCCGGGCTCGCTGGCTTGCGATGCAGCAGATTGGCTGCGAAGGCCTCGTTGTCCGTCACGCCGTATTGCGCGCCAGCCGACAATGTCGTGGAGGGAAACTGTCCGGCACGGGCCTGCGAAAGCGACGCTCTGGCCTCTGCAAGATTGGCCGCCGCCATCAGCAAATTTTGGTTGTGCATCAACGCCGCCTGCACAAGCCGATCGATCGCCGGCGTGTTGTAGAGCTCCCACCAATTGGCGGGTGGTTGATTGGCGGAAGCATCCGTCGGCGTCGGCGATGCGAATGTTCCGGCCTGCGGCGCCAGGGGAGAAGGCGGCGAATATTCGGGCCCCACCGCGCACGCCGCGAGCGCGCCGAAACCGAGGGCCGCACAGGCGATGGATCGCAGAGCGATCATGCGGTCGTTCCTTCGTCGGCATGATTGCCCGCGTTCGCCGGTTTCCTTTGCATCGGGTGGGGAATCCTGTCGCTCAACCAGCGCGTGACCACGTAGAAGACCGGCGTGAAGATCAGACCGAAAAACGTCACGCCGATCATACCGAAGAACACGGCCACGCCCAACGCTTCGCGCAGCTCGGCGCCGGCGCCTGTCGCGAAGGCCAGCGGGATCACGCCGAGGATGAAGGCGAAGGACGTCATCAAAATCGGGCGCAGCCTCGTTCGCGCCGCATCGACCGTGGCCTGATAACGGTCGTGCCCGTGCTCCAATTCGCCCTGGCGCGCGAACTCCACGATCAGGATGGCGTTTTTCGCGGCCAACCCGATCAGCACGATGAAGCCGATCTGGGTGAGAATATTGTTGTCCAACCCCATGATGTTCACGCCGGTGATCGCGGCGAGCAGGCACATCGGCACGATCAGGATCACCGCAAGCGGCATGGTGACACTTTCATAGAGTGCGGCAAGCAGCAGGAACACGAGCGTGACCGCCAGCCCGAAGACAAGTGCGGCCGTATTTCCCGCGATCTGCTGCTGATAGGCGAGTTCCGTCCATTCATAGCCGAATCCGTCCGGCAGGACCTTCTGAGCGATACGCTCCATCGCGGCCATGGTCTGGCCCGTGGAATGGCCGGGAGGAGTGTTCGCCTGCACCTCCGCGGAGGGATAAAGCTGATAGCGCAGCACGCGATAGGGACCCGTCGTGCGCTTCAGGTTGACCACGGAGCCGAGCGGCATCATCGCGCCGCTCGCCGAGCGGGTCTGAAGCTGGAGAATCTCCGACGGGTCCTGGCGAAACGGCGCGTCCGCCTGCGCATATACTTCATAGGTGTGATTGAGATAGTTGAAATCGTTGATGTAGCTCGAGCCGAGGAACGTCTGCAGCGTGTCGAACACCGCGGAATCGGAGACGCCAAGATATTCCGCTTTCACGCGATCGATGTCGGCAGAGATGCGCGGCGTGTTGGTGTTGAACGTCTCGTAGGCACCGGTCACGTCCGGATCCTTGTTGACCGCATCGACCAGAGTCTGCGTGACCTGTTCCAGTCGCCTGTAATTGGCGCCGCCGCTCCTGTCCTCGACGATCATTTTCACGCCGCCCTGGGTGCCGATGCCGCGCACCGGCGGTGGAGGCAGAATGCGGATGGCAGCGCTGGGGATGACGGACAATGATTTCTGCAGGTCGGCGATCAGGCCGTTGAGCGTGATGCCCTGCTTTCTCCTATCTTCGAAAGAGCTTTCCATCACATAAGCCTGACCGGACGCAGAGTTCGTCGTCTGGGTCGTGGCATCGACGCCGGCATATGACGACGCGGCGATCATTCCGGGCGATTTCAGCATGATCGGAACCGCGCGGCGGACGATCGCGTCCGTGCGCGAGAGGGAAGCACCGTTGGGCAGCACGGCGGACATGATGACGTTGCCCTGATCCTGCGCCGGGATGAAGCCCACCGGCGTGGCCTCCATACGCCAGCCGGTCAGCAAGATCACGCCGGCATAGACGATCAGCATCACCACGGCGGTGCGAATGAGGCGGCCCGTGAGATCGGCATAGCCGTGCGCAAGCTTATCGAACCCCTTGTTGAACCGGCGCGCGAAGCCCGTGAACGGCCGCATCCAGGCGGGCGTATTGCGGTCGTCTGTCCGCTTGGGCTTCAGCACGAGTGCTGCCATCGCGGGCGACAGCGTGAGCGAAACGATCAGCGAGAAGACCGTCGCCGCCGCGATTGTGAGCGCAAATTGCCGGTAGAACTGGCCCGAAATGCCGGAAATGAATGCGGCGGGAATGAACACCGACGAAAGCACCAGCGCGATTGCGATCAAGGCGCCGCCGACTTCGTCCATGGTGGTGTGCGCCGCTTCCCGCGGACTCATGCCGTGTTCGAGATGGCGCTCGACATTCTCGACCACCACGATGGCGTCGTCGACGACAATGCCGATCGCAAGCACCAGTCCGAACAGCGACAGATTGTTGAGCGTGAAGCCGGCAACCAGCATCACTGCGAAGGTTCCCACGAGCGACACGGGAATCGCCAGGATCGGAATAATCGCCGCCCGCCAGCTCTGCAGAAAAACGATCACGACGAACGCCACGAGGACGAGCGCTTCGAACAGCGTCTTGTAGACCTCGTCGATCGACTGACTGATATATTGGGTCGGATTGTAGACGATCTGGTAGTCGAGGCCCGGCGGGAAGCTCTTGCGAAGGATCGCCATCTCCTTCATCACGCCGTCGGCGGCAGCCAGCGCGTTCGTGCCCGGCAGCTGCAGGATGCCGATGGCGCAGGCGGGTTCTATCGTTGGCACGTCGCCTTTTCTGTAGCCGAGATAGGCGTTGGTGGTGTAGTTCGCCGCGCCGAGAGCGACGCGCGCCACATCGGAGACGCGTGTGATACGGTTCTGATCGTCGCGCTTGATGACGATGTCCGCGAATTGTTGCGGCGTCACCAGCCGGCCCTGCGCCTCGACCTGCAACTGGTAGTCGGACGGCGCCTTGCCGAACGGCGGAGAGCCGATATTGCCCGCCGCGATCTGGATATTGTGGCTGCGCAGTGCCGCAACGATGTCGTCGACGGTCAAGTTGCGCGCGGCCGCCTTGTCCGGATCGATCCAGATGCGGATCGCGTAGTCGCGCGCGGCGCGCACGGAGATGTCGCCGACACCCGGAACTCTCAGCAACGGCTCCTCGATCTGAAGCGTGACATAGTTGGCGACGTATGCCTGATCCAGCGAGCCGTCCGGCGAGTACATGTGCACGGCCATCAGGATGTCGGGAGAACTTTTTCGCACGATGATGCCGGTCTGCTGGACCTGTTGTGGCAGACGCGGCACTGCCGTCGTCACGCGGTCCTGAACAAGTTCCTGCGCCGTATTCAGATCTGTGCCGAGTTTGAACGTGACCGTGATCTGTAGATTGCCGTCGCCGGTCGACTGCGAGGACATGTAGAGCATGTCCTGCACGCCGTTGATCTGTTCCTCAAGCGGATCGGCGACCGTTTCGGCGATGGTTTCGGCCGAAGCGCCCGGATAGGTCAAAGTCACATTGACGGTGGGCGGAACGATCTCGGGATATTGTCCGGCCCCCAGATTCGGATAGGCAATCGCGCCCAGAAGCATGATGAGGATCGAAATAACGACCGAGAATACCGGCCTGTCGATCATGAAGTGAGAGAATCTCATCCCGCTTGCACTCAGTGAGGCGGGAATGTCGCGGCCGCCGGCGGCGGCGCCAGATCCGCGGGTGCCGGCGACTGGCCCGGATTGGGTGGCGTAATTTTTCCGGGCCTCGCGGTGACTGTCACGCCCACCTTAGCGCGTTGAACACCGTCGATTACGACCTCCTCGTTGGCTGCGAGACCGGAACGGATCACGCGCAGTCCGTCGACCAGAGGGCCGAGCACGACCTTGCGTTGCTGGACCACACCGTCGGGGCCGACGACATAAACGATCTCGTCGCTTTGCTGAGTGGTGATCGCATCGTCGGGAACCAGCAGGCCGTCATAGGTTCCAGATCCGAGCAGCCGCAGATGCCCGAACATGCCCGGCGTCAGAACGTAATTCGGATTGGCAACGACCGCACGGCCCCGGATTGTTCCCGAGTTGGGATCCAGCGTGTTGTCGACGAAGTCCATTTTGCCTTTGATGGCATAGTTCGATTGATCCTGCAGGCGGATTTCGACCGGATTGGCGTAGTTGCGGGACTCGGGCCGCACGCCCATTTGTGCTTCGCGCTCATATTTCAGATAGAGCGACTCGGCACCGTCGAATGTGAACCAGATCGGATCGAGATCCGTGACGTTTGTCAGAATCGTCGTGTCCTGCGTCACCAGATTGCCGGGCGACGCACGCCGATCCGACGCCCGACCGCTGAGCGGCGAGGTAACACGCGTGAATTCGAGATTCAGCGCCGCACTCTGGACGGCGGCCTTGGCGGCGATCAGATCGGCGGATGCCTGCTGTTCGGTGGCAAGCCGGGTTTCGTATTCCTGTTCGGCAATGGCGCGGTCTGCCAACAATTTTTTCGCTCGCGCGAGCTCAATGCGCGCATTGGACAAGGCCGACGCCGCATGAGCCTCCTGCCCGCGGGCCTGGTCCAAAATGGCCTGATAGGGCCGCGGATCGATGACGAACAGCACTTGGCCTTTCTTGACGACCTGTCCGTCGCGAAAGCCGACAGACTGCAGATAGCCCGAAACGCGTGGCCGAATGTCGACCGAGTTCACCGCAGCGAAGCGGCCCACAAAGTCGTCCCAATCGACGATCTTTTTCTTCAAGGGCTTGGAGACCAGCACCGTGGGCGGCGGAGGCGGCGGAGGCTTCCGGGCAGAGCAGCCGGCAGCGAACGCCACGAGGAGCATCGCGGCGACAGCGCCAAACGCACGCATTCGATTTCTCCGCCCAGGCGCGGCGCGCGCGATGCCCAAACCCGGAAACGATCCAAACTTGCATTCAAGCGAACGAAACCTCACGCACGATTTTCCATGCGAAGGCACAAGACGTTTCTGCCGATCGAATACCAAACTTCGTGCGATCTGAATCAATGTTCCCCGGATGCAACAGACAGGGTCCTATGCTAGCGCCATTCCGGACTTCGCAAAAGCCGACAACGCCGTCGCAAATGACGCATTCTGAAGCTGCCTCCCGCAACAATCGAAATCGACTTGTTTTTCAGTCTTTAACCGGACGAGCGCGCCTGCCGATCACAATCGCGCGCACAATGTAACGGAATGTTCGCCGCGTGCGTTTGGACGAATCGCACCTTTTGTGGCGGAATCCACGATTGATTCGCCACTGCACAAGAGATGGGCGAGCCCGACTCAACTTTCTCTGACGATTGCCTCATAATGCCGGACCTTCCGGACGGTCGGCTCAAAGCATTGCGCAGAACGGGTCACTGAGACAGCGAGACAACATGAAAGCCAAAATCATCGGCGGACCCGCATCCCCCTATGTGCGCAAGGTTATTGCAGCGCTGCACATCAAGGGCATCGATTTCAGCATCGATCCCATCGTTCCGTTCTACGGCAACGACGAGTTCGGCAGGATCAGCCCGCTGCGCCGTATTCCGGTCTATATCGACGATCGCGTCACGCTGTGCGACTCCAGCGTGATCGTCCAATATCTCGAGGATCGCTGGCCGCAGAAGAGCCTCTATCCGCAGGACGTGGCCGCACGGGCACATGCGCGCTGGCTCGAGGAATATGGCGATACGCGTATCGGCGACGTGTTCATCTGGAAACTGTTCTTCGATGCGGTGATCTCGCCGGGCATTTTCGGAACCGAGCGGCATCCCGAGCAGCGCGCGGCGGTGCTCGCGAAAGATCTGCCGGAGGTGATGGACTATCTCGAATCGCAGATGCCGAAGGATGGCTTTCTGTGCGGCGCCTTCTCCATCGCGGAGCTTTCTTTGGCGCCGCATTTCTCGAACCTCGCCTGGGCGCGCGTCGAACTGGATTGGAACCGGTGGCCGAAGACCGGCGCGTGGCTGAAGCGTGTGAACGCGGAAAGCACGCTCGGCGAACTCGCAAAGGCGGGTGTGCAGCTGCTGCGGCTCCCGCCACCGCAACATCGCGACAAACTGATCGAACTTGGCTTTGACGTTGCCACCGAAACAGTCGGCGCGGAAAAGCCGCGCCGCGGCATCATGCTGCCCTGACCCGGTCGCGCGCGAAACCCGCCAGGTCCATCGACGGCCGCCGCTACGGCGTCACGATGCCATTCATCTGCACGACCTCGAAATTCGAGCCCGTCACTTCGCGCAACTCGTTGACAAGCCGATTGTTGTTCCAGCGCGGATCGGGAGCGCCGGAAATGAACCAGTTGCTGCCATTGTCCGCGACCATCATGCCGTATTTCTGGAGCGCCCGCAGAATCGTCTTGGTATCGCCGCTGAAGTTCGATGGGATTACATAGCTGGCCTTGAGGCGCACGCGCATTCCCATGGGCGGCAGATTCACGCTTGTGTCGGTCGACGCCCAATGATTCGCCGGCGGCACATAAGCCTCCCGCGACACGGCCACCGTAAAGCGCAGGGCATGCGGAATCTCGCCGGAAGAAACTTCGTCATAGCGCGCAAGGCCCGGAAAAATCGGCAATCCGGCCGCATCGGCGCTGGTCCATCCCGGCTGCGCCGTCGGACGCACATCGTTCGAATTGAGATCGAAAATCGCGCCGGCCCCGGCTTTCCAGGAATTGTCGGATTGGGGGAATGAGCGCCACATCTCGAACAGGCGATTGTCGTCCTTTTCGATCACCAGGACATGACGATCGCCGCCGAATGATTTTCCGTCCGGCTTGTAACCCTCGATCGGCGCGTCCGGCGGCACGGGATACGGGCCCGGGTCGCTCTGCGAGCCGTAAAGCGTGAACTTGATCGGCACAAGCGGCTGCGATCCGGACACCACGACATAGGGAATTCCTATGAGTGCGCCAGCATAAGTGCCGCTCCCGAAGTCCGGGTGCAGACCAGTGCTCACCCCGATTGAAGCGATCAGATTGTCGGAGAGCGGATCGGCGGGTTGTTTGGAAATGTCCGTG
>JBEKDC010000086.1:0-11665 GCA_050014535.1 Rhizomicrobium sp. | reverse complement strand
CCAGGTGCGCCGCATCAGCAAGGAAGAACATCTGGCGGGCGTCAAGAAGAACGACGAACTGCCCTGGAATTTGCGCGACCACGCGCTGTTCATCGCCTATGCGCCGGCGGACAAACCCCGCTATGCGCTGTCGATCTTGCTCGAACACGGTGCGGTCACCTCGCATCCGCATGTGCAGATGGCGCGCGACATCCTCCTGTTCGCGCAGCAGCGCGATCCGGTGAATATGCCGGCGAATTATCCGATCAACGCCGCGGACAATGGCGGAGCGCATATATGAGCTCCAGGCCATACGCCGCGGCGCGACGCACGCTCTCCATCGGCGAGAAGCTGCTTGAGATCAATTGGGGCCTCGTCGTCCTCATCACCCTCGTCGCCTGCGTCGGATTTGCGATGCTCTACTCGGTGGCGGGCGGAAGGTTCCAGCCCTGGGCTACGCCGCAGATGGAGCGTTTTGCGGTGGGCTTCGCCGTGCTGGTCGCGGTCGCGCTCGTCGATATCCGCGTGTGGATGAGCCTTGCCTATCCCGCCTATGGCGTCGCACTGATCCTGCTGGTGGCGACGACGGTTGCCGGTCATGTCGGGCTCGGCGCGCAGCGCTGGATCGAGCTTGGGCCGCTGCAGCTTCAGCCTTCCGAACTGATGAAGATATCCCTGGTGCTGGCGCTGGCGCGCTATCTGCACGGGCTCAGCGTGGAAGACGTCTCCCGGCCGCTCAAGCTCGCGATCCCGCTCGCGATGATCGCGGTGCCCACGGTGCTGGTGCTGATGGAGCCCAATCTGGGTACGGCCACAATCCTCATGGCCGACGGCTGTTCGCTGTTGTTTCTTGCGGGACTGTCCTGGTGGTGGATCGTTCCAGCGGTGACGAGCGTGGTCGCCGCCGTGCCGATCGCCTGGCAATTTCTCCTCCACGATTATCAGAAGCGCCGCGTGATGACGTTCCTCAACCCCGCCAACGATTCGCTGGGCGCGGGCTGGAACATCAGCCAGGCGGAAATCGCGATGGGCTCGGGCGGCTTCACAGGCAAGGGCTTCGGGCAGGGCACGCAAAGCCAGCTCAATTTCCTGCCCGAAAAGGAAACCGATTTCATCCTCACGGCGCTGGGCGAGGAATTCGGTTTCGTGGGATGCGTCGCGCTGATGCTCTTGTTCGCGACCGTCATCTTCTATGGCGTGCGCATCGCGATGGCGTCGCGCAGCCAGTTCGGCCGCCTGCTCGCCATGGGCATCACGCTCAATTTCTTCTTCTACATCATGATCAACGCCGCGATGGTGATGGGGCTGATTCCGGTGGTGGGCATTCCCATGCCGCTCATCTCCTATGGCGGCACGGCGATGCTGACGGTGATGTTCGGATTCGGGCTGCTGATGTCCGTCCACGTCCACCGGCAGGTGGAAATTCCGCGCTCCTCGGGCGGAATTATTTAGGCGCAACCGCCTTTCTGGACAGGCCGGAAACCCTCTGCTATAGGCGCGGTCCCTCGGCGGTTTCCGCCCCCGGGCGCTTAGCTCAGTTGGTAGAGCAGCTGACTCTTAATCAGCGGGTCGCAGGTTCGATTCCTGCAGCGCCCACCAATCAGTCCGTCCGAACGCTGACTTGTCGTCTCTGGCGCGAAAGCGCCCCGTTCTTGCGGCGTTCGGAGCGTGAAGCATTGTCTCCGGCACTGGCGACGACCATGTATCTGACCCGGCACATCGATTGGCACCGTACAGCGCCGTCGCCGACTTGATTCCTTGGTGGCCTAAAACTAGGGCTTGCGGAATTTGAGAATGAACTGATCGGTTTTGAAGCGAATCGAAGGATCGAAAACGATTTTGGTATGATCGTCGTTCGGGTTGCGCAGGATGTCGTTTTCTCCGACCAGCCAAAATCCCGCCGCCGTCACTTCCTCGATCACGGTCGTCTCGTCGATGCGATGGAGCTTGGGCGAGAGCGTTGCACCCGTGCCGGGCGCAGCCGCGTGATCGACGATGAAATACATGCCGCCCGGCTTAAGGGCATCGAACACAAGCTTGTTGAAAGCCGCCATGTCGACATTGGCATATTTGGGAATGTGGAGGTCGTGATAATTGATCGTGATCCAGAACACGTCGACTTTTTCCGGCACATGAAAGGTGCCCAGCGGCGCCAGATCGAGCGAGACATTGCCGCGGCCGCGTTCGCTCAACACCTGCTTGGTGGCGTCGATGTTCTTCTGGCCCCAGATCGTCGTTTCCAGCGCAAAAACTTTGCCGTTGGGACCGACAATGTCGCTCAAGAGGCGCGTGTAATAGCCGCCGCCCGGGAGATATTCGCCGACGACCTGGCCGGGCCTGATGCTTGCATAGGCGAGAACCTGCGCGGGTTTCCGGTCCGCGTCGAGATTGCGGTCGTCCTTGGGCCGCGACGGATCGGCCACCGCTTTGACGATATAGGGCGGCACCGCAGGGTGTGTGGACGCCTGCGCGACACCTGCGGTCGAGACGACCAACAACGTCAGAACAACGGCTCGAACAATCATGCGATCCCCCAAACTCTGAAGACGCCAATCCAAATATTGATAACGCCGAAGGCTACCCAAGGGAGAACAAATCGGCGTGAACTTGGAATTTCTGACCCTGCGCAGGCAATTGCGCTGGCCGCCCTGGGCATCACGACACGGTCGCGTTATTCGTCGCGCCCGGAGACAGATGGTGAAATTTTGGAGGAGGAGTAGAGCTCCGTTCCTGCATCAGTCGTGGCGACGGCAGGCAAAAGGCAGCCTGCGACGCTTACTGTACAGCCACAGTAATGCATCAGTTCGGATTGCCCGGTCCAGCAATAGTTACGTCGTGACTCTCGTCTAGATTTGTGTCAACTTGCTCGAGATGGAGTTCTTTCCCTGAGCGTTTCTTGGCGTGGGGCAGTTCGGGCAGGTCACCGAACTTGGGGGTTTGTATCAGGTACATCGAGCGTTGCGGAGCCTTCCATCGGACGGCTTCAGCGTCGGCGTGACGGCCGTCACGCGGCAAGAGTGAGAATTCCGATATTCTCCATCGTGCCGTACAGCCTGAATTGGATGCAACACTTCTGACGCAGGAGGAACACATGACGACGGTCTATTTCGCGACCAACCGCAAAAACGACGGAACCGGCCCTTTCGGGTTCGGTGCGCAGATCGTCGGCCAGGATGCTTCGCAAATCACCTACGCGGTGACCGACGTGACCAACATTGTACTGTCGACCGAGGACAGCGGTTCGATTGCAAATCCGACCGATGTATCCCACGCAACTTTCTCCGCCACGAGTTCAGCGGACATCGTGAACGGCGGCAAAAATCTTCTCATATTCATTCACGGTTTTGACAATAGCTTCGACGATGCAATCAAACGTTCTGCCTATAATCACGATTGGTTCGCCGCCGCCGGCCCCGGTTGCGACACGACCGTGGTCGCATTCACCTGGCCGTCCGCCGGAGTCTTGATCGACACGCCGCCCCATTTGCTGACGGATGCTTACAAGATGGACCAGGCCCAGGCGGGGAAATCGGGCTTTCACATCGTCAACTTTCTCACCAATATCGACGCGCTGCAGAAGACATATCGACAGGCGAATCCGAACGGCCGGGTCTTTCTTCTCGCGCACAGCATGGGGAATTGGGCGCTGCAAGCCGGCATCCAATCGTGGTTTGAGTCGCGCGGTAACGACGATACAATGTTCGATGAGGTCTTTCTCGCGGCTGCCGACGAAGTGGACGAGACCTTCCTCCTGCCCGCGGGGGCGCGCCTCAGTTACCTGCCCAAGATCTCAAAGCGCATATCCATCTATTACAGCCGCGCCGACATCGTGTTGTGGCTAAGCGGGGCGATCAATCTCAATCAGCGGCTGGGATCCGACGGACCTGCCGACAAAAGCGACACGTCTAAATATCCGATTGCGAAGTTTCGTCTGATCGACTGTTCCGATGTCGATGACTACCCGCATCTGGTGCCCTTCGATGCGAGCCATCAATATTATCGTCGTTCGCAAATTGTCCGAAAGGATATCGTCAGTTGCATGTTGGCGCAGCCGGCGGTGGCCGGGGGGCCGGTCAAGTTGGGCTAGTCGCCAATTTCGAGAAGGTCGTTACGGCAAGAGCGCATGTTCGGGAGGACTCCGGTGTCGACACAGAATGACGACGAACGCAACAAACCCGTCGATTTTGCGACGGTGGAGGTGGCCGAACACAAAGCGATCCGCGAAAGGCGCAAAGAACTTAGAATAACTGGGCGTGGTCCGGTCCTACGACCCGATCCGAGTGCCGCCGGCCGCCCGCTCGCCGACCTGACGGGCGTAGCCCTGTCGGGAGGTGGCGTTCGATCCGCCGCATTCTGCCTCGGCGCGCTTCAGGCGCTGGACGCCAGTCTGCTTAAAGGGCGCAGCGGAATCGATTGCATTGATTATTTGTCGACGGTATCCGGCGGCGGCTATATCGGTTTATCGCTCACTGCTGCAATGTTCGACGGGGGCAAATTTCCCTTCGTGTCACGGGAAAATTACAAGGACACGCCTGCGGTCGAACATCTGCGGGATTACTCGAATTACATATTTCCCCGCGGACGACATACGTTCATGGCGGCAATAGCGGTCATATTGCGCGGACTTGCGACAAACATCGTGTTCGTTTCGGCGGCAATATTGCTTTTGGCCGCGGTGACCGTCCTGGCCTATCCCGACAGAGAATCGCTCGGCGCGGGCAGCTACATCCCGCAATTGTTTAAAGCGATAGCCTGCAATTTTGGAAATATGTTGTGTATTAGCTCTTGGCCATCGGTCGCATTTCCATTCAACTTCACTCTGTTGCTGGCGGGTATTGTCGGTGTCACGCTTGTAGCCTGGGCTGTCGCTCGTTCGCTTGAAACCACGCTCGGAAGCGATGTCAGCGGTCCAACCATCTGGCTTGTATCGAGCTTTTTGGTGGCGCTCGTCGTAAGCGCTGCGCTGGATATCATTCCTTTGCTTCTTCGCATTTTCTTTGCGCTGGGAGACGCCAAAGGCGGATTGTTTGGATGGGTAGAGCGCGAAGGCGATTATATCGGAGCAATGCTCGTGCCGCTCGCCGGATTCGCGGCGTTCATGAGCGACAGGCTTGCGAAATTTCTCAAGACTTCGCAGACGTCGGGACTGTGGAGCATTTTCATGCAGCGGATCTTGGCGCTCGGCGTTCTCTGGTTCGCGGCACTCATGCTTCCGCTCATTTTGCTTCTTCTATTTCTTCGGGTCGCGATCACCGGCATTGCACAACCGATTTCCGATGGGGCGGATACGTTTGTGTTTGGCCCCTTCGGCGCGGACGGTAGGGTGGCGTTGCCGTTTGGTCATGGGCCCGTGCTGTTTGCACTGCTCAGTTTGACGGTTTCTGCGGTGCTTTTTGTCATTTGCCTGTCCTTTTCGCCCAACGCCAATTCGCTTTATCGGTTGTATCGCGACCGGCTCGGCAAGGCGTTCTTGTTCGATCCGAATAAGCGATTGGATTTGCGCGGAAACTCAAGGGCGGAGGCAAAGGTCTCGCCGAATAAACCGCCATCGCTGTCGCGAAGGGTATCGTCTGCGGAAGATGACGATCTTGTTCCCCGCGATACGCTTAAGCTTCAGGAAATCGCGCAATCTCAGGGCGGCCCCTATCACTTGATAAATGCCACGCTCAATCTTCAGAGTTCGAAGAAGGACAATCGGCGCGGTAGAAACGGCGATTTCTTTCTGTTCAGCGGCCGTTATGTGGGAAGCGATGCCACGGATTACGTGACGACTGTTGCGATGGAGGCCGCCGAGCCCAATCTCGATCTGGCGACCGCCATGGCAATTTCCGGCGCCGCCGTCTCGTCGAACATGGGCTCGGCGTCCATTCCTGCTTTGGCACCGACGCTGACACTGTTGAACCTGCGTTTGGGATACTGGATGAAAAACCCGCATCTACTCTTTAAGAAGTCACTGTCCCGGCGAATTGGCGAGTCTTCAAAATTCTATCTGCTTTATGAAATGTTCGGTCTCCTCGATGAACACAAGCCGCAGGTCTACCTGACCGATGGCGGTCATATCGAGAATCTTGGGCTTTATCAGCTCCTCAAACGTCGCTGCAGAGCGATCATTCTTGTCGACGCGGAGGAGGACTCGCAGCTCGCATTCGCGGCATTTGCGACGGCACAGCGTTACGCCCGTATCGATCTCGGCGTGCTAATCGATCTTCCTTGGCAAGGCATCGCCGCGGCGACGGAAAAAGTCGCCGAAAATTATCCTGAAGGAGAATCCCTCACAACGGTGCACGGCCCGCATTGCGCGCTGGGCGAAATTGTGTACTCGGACGGAAGCAAAGGGATGCTTCTTTATGTAAAGGCGTCTCTGACCGGCGATGAGAGCGACTATATAATGAAATACAAGCGCGAAAATCCCGCATTCCCGTTCGAGTCGACCGGCGACCAATTCTTCACGGAAGAGCAATTTGAAGCCTATCGGGCTTTGGGTTTTCACGCACTGAATCGATTTCTCGACGAACCAAGCGAAAAGTTCGGGCACTCGTCCCAGCTTGGGGGCGACCCTGCAATTTCGAGGGAAAGGTTCTTGAATCTGTTTGCCCTACAATCGTAACGCAGCGACCAAGCTGTTTTGCATCTCGTTGCGGGCCCGAAACCGTCCCCGACGGAGACGTTGGGTGCCGAAGTTCCGCGTGACTGGACATGCCCAAATAGTTTAGCCTGATGATGTTGACGCGAAAGGCAGCACCATGGGACGGGCAACGAGCGTTCTGGCGGAAGGAATCTATTTCGGCGAGGGGCCGCGCTGGCATGACGGGCGACTGTGGTTCAGCGATTTTTATGCCCAGGCGGTGAAATCGGTGTCTTCCGCGGGCGATGTGCGCATCGAATTCGAGCTTGACGATCGGCCCTCCGGACTGGGCTGGATGCCGGACGGCTCGCTGCTCGTCGTGTCGATGAGGAAGCGGCGCGTGCTTCGCCGTTCGCACGACGGCAAGATGAGCGTGCACGCCGATCTGGCCGGCATCGCCGGGTTTCATTGCAACGATATGGTGGTGGATGCGTCGGGCCGCGCCTATGTCGGCAATTTCGGTTTCGATCTCGACGCCGAAATCGTCGCGCGCGGTGCCCAGAGCGTCATTGCCGAGCACCCTACGGCGAAACTCGCCTGCATTTCGCTCGAAGGCGCCGTGAGCGTGGCGGCGGCCGACATGCATTTTCCCAACGGATCGGTGATCGCGCCGGACGGCAAGACTCTGATCGTGGGCGAGACACTGGGCGGATGCCTGACGGCGTTCGACATCGGCAACGACGGAGCGTTGAGCCATCGCCGGGTCTGGGCTTCGATATGGCCGCGCGTGCCGGACGGGATTGCGCTCGATGCCGAAGGCGCCATCTGGATCGCCAATCCCATCGCGCCGGAATGCGCGCGCATCGCCGAGGGCGGCACGGTGCTGGAAGTGATCGACACCGGCCAACCTTGTTTCGCCTGCATGCTTGGCGGCGACGACGGCCGAACGTTGTTCATGCTGGTCGCGCCGACATCGCTCGGGCATGAGGCCGCGCTGTCGCCGAAAGGCAAAATCCTGATTGCAAAGGTGGATGCACCGCACGCGGGCCGACCCTAAAAGATTCCAGCGAAGGCCCGGCACGCAAGTTTTTCGAACGTCATGTTAATATATGACATTCGGTGTCAGGTATAGCGTCATATTGTGCCTCCCTCGCAACGAAGGAGGCCCTTATGACCGATCAATCGCAAACGCGCCGTAGTGTCATCGCGACGGCTCTTGTCGCCGGCGGGGGCATCGCGCTTTCCGCCTCCGCGGCTTCGTCATCGGAAGAAGCCGCACTGACGTTCGACCCGAATCGCAACGGCGCGCACGATTTCGACTTTCTTATCGGCGACTGGAAGGCGCATGTCCGGCGGCTTCCCAACCGTCTCGTCGGCTCGACCGACTGGATCGAGTATGACGGCATTTCCAATCACAAAAAGATTCTCGACAGCAATTCGAATTTCGAGGAATTCGACGTCGAAAATCCCGAGAAGCACATGCGCATCAAGGCGCAGACGCTGCGCCTGTACAATCCGACTTCGCACCAATGGTCCATTTACCTGGTCGACGTCGACAACGGCACGATCGGTCTGCCGCCGGTCGTCGGTCAATTCACGGGCCGGCGCGGAGAATTTTTCGACCAGGAAGACTATAAGGGCCGCGCAATCATTGTGCGATACGTCTGGTCGGATATCTCGCCCAATGCCGCGCGTATGGAGCAGTCGTTCTCGCCCGACGGCGGCAAGACCTGGGAAGTAAACTGGATCTGCGAATTGTCGCGGTAGCGCCGGGCCGAATTCCGCCCCCATGACGCGCGAAAGAATTCTTTGGGTCGCTTCCCCGGCAGTGGACGCGGACCAGGCAGGCGCTATTATCCACATCCGTCAAGTGGTTGCCCGCTCCGGGCGGTTGCTGGGGAGTGATAGATGGCTGAAGATGGTTCGACGCTCGTCGCGATGCGACCCGCAAATATGCCCAACTCGTTCGATCTGCGCCGCGTCGGCGCGCATCCCGATCATTGGTATCCCCTCGCCTGGTCCGACGAATTGAAGCCGGGCAAGGTGATCGGTCGGCGTTTCGCCGATCAGCCCATTGCGCTTTATCGCGGCAAGGACGGGCAGGTCGTGGCGCTCGAAGACCGCTGCGCGCATCGTCAGGTGCCGCTGCATCTGGGTGTCGTCTGCGGCAACGAACTCAAATGCCACTATCACGGCTGGACGTACGACTCAGCCGGCAAATGCGTGGACGTGCCTTATCTCGGCAAGGAGCGGCTGCCCAACGGAGTGAGGAGCTATCCGGCGCGCGAGATCGACGGCCTCATTTTCGTGTTCCCGGGCGATCCGGTTCTCGCGGCGGCCCGCGTGCCCACAACGCTCGGCTCGTCCCAGCGCAAGGATTACAAGACGCGCCGACTCAATCGCCAGGTCGCGTGCCACTACACCTTTATGCACGAAAACCTGTTCGACATGAATCACCAGTTCATGCATCGCAAGCAGATGGGCTCGATCAAGGCGCGCTGCATCGGGCGCGATCACGGCGACGACTGGGCGCAGGTCGAATACACCTTCAGCCGAACCGAGGGGAAACCGTCGCTCGGCGAGCAGGTGATCGTCGATCTCGTGCGCAAGCGCAACGAAGCGAAAAAGGATTTCTCGGATCGCATGCGCATCCGCACCGATTATCCCAGCCAGAGCCTGAGGGTCTGGGTCGGGCGAGATATCAAGGACACGCAGGATCCCGTGCTCGATGTGTGGCTCGGCTATACACCCCTCGACGCCGCGCAACGCACCAACCGCACCTTCGGTTATCTGTCGGTGAAGAAGCCGCCGGTCCCCGGCCTCATCCATGCGGTGTGGCCGTTCGTCGTCTGGTTCACGGAAAATATTTTCGCCGAGGACAAGGACATCGTCGAACACGAACAGCGCGCCTACGATTCGCAAGGCGGCGACTGGAACAACGAAGTGTTCCCGGCCATTCGCGATCTGCGCACCGTGCTCGCCCGTTGCGGCAAGCCGATGGATGAATGAGATTTGCGTCGCCGGACGAGTCCCACCCTGGTCGCGATGACCGTGGAATACTGCACGGCTGAGAAACAACGAAAAGAGCAGCCCTGGCTGACGTTCAGGATGCCTGTTTCCGGCGGTCGCGCAGACGCGTGGCAGGCAAGGTGATGGTGGCGCAGGTGCCTTTGCCAACGGCACTTTCCAGCGTGATCGCGCCCCCATGCAGTTCGACGAGCCCCTTCACGATGGGGAGGCCCAGTCCGGTGCCCTTGTCACCGGAAAGCGCGTCGTGACGGCCTTGGCCGAATTTTTCGAACGCGCGACCGAGGTCCTCGGCCGCGATGCCGACACCGGTGTCGCGGACGCCAAACTCTAAATCTCCCTGGTCGGTCATCCTTGCAAACGAAGTGATCGTTCCCCCAGCCAGCGTGAACTTGACGGCATTGGAAAGAAGATTGAGCAGAACCTGTTTCAGCGCGCGCTCGTCGCACACGACCAGCGGAAGATCGCCCCCGAACTCGCTCGCGAGAGCGCTGCCCGCCGCGGCCGCCTTTGGCGCAATGAAGGTGAGCGCCTCCTCGATCAGTCTCGGTAGATCGATTTCGCGCTCATGAAGCTCCAGCCGACCGGCCTCGATCTTCGCGAGATCGAGAACATCGTCGATAAGGGAGAGAAGGTGCCGGCCTGCGCCGTGAACGAGGCCTGCATATTGAACCTGGCGGTCGGGGTCGTCCCCGAACACGCGCATGGTTATCAGTTCGGAGAATCCCAGAATGGCGTTCAAAGGCGTGCGCAGCTCATGGCTCATGCTCGCGAGGAATTGCGATTTGGCGCGGTTTGCGCCCTCCGCGCGCTCGCGAGCCGACTGCGCGTCGGCAAGAGCGATTTCGAGACGTTCGATCAGATCCTTCTTCTCTTCCCGCAGCAGCAGCATTCCACGCGAAACGTCATGGTACACATGCGCCATGTAGAGGAGGAAGACGATGTACACGAGAGCGACGACGGACAATGTGTCGTAAACCATGCCGCCAGACCGTAGCGGCGTCAGCACCATTGCCGGTCCATAGACCAGAAATGCCGTGAGCGTAACTCGCGAACTCGCGCCGGCCAGCACACAATTGCCGGCGATCGTCGAGCCGAGCAGGAGCAGGATAAGGACGTGATCGAAATCGCTGTTGGGCACCCACAGCAGGACTGCGAGGCTGCCCCATGCCAGTTCGAACGTCACAATGGCGACGCAGAAGATCGCAGTCCATCTGGTGGGGGAAGTCAATTGTTCGGTCTGCGAGAATCTTCGCGACACGAAGTGAAGCGGAAATACCGCGACGAGCACGAGGCCGCACCAAACGAACAAGACGCTGTGCGGCACCCACTGCGAGAACATGAGGCTTATGAGTGCCGCCAATAGCGGCATCATGACGACGTTCGGCTTCAGATTGTTCGCGACGATTCGCAACTCATCGAATGCGAGCCGGGTCTTGTCGTACGAACTGGTCATGCCGCAGATTCGCTTGTCGGCGCCATGCAAGAGGCGATGGCTTTCCGTTGCGCCTAAGCGCGAGAGGTTAGCCTGGCAGAAAGGGGTTAACGTCAGCCTTCCTTGGGTGCTCGGGATCTACCTATTGTTCAGGAGCCTGCGTTATCCACGGTCGAATCGCGGTCAGCGAAATGGCCGGAATTATTGTCCCGATGTTTCATGAACTCCGCGCCGCCGCCGCGACGTGGCGGGTGCGGATCGCTGTTTTTGCAGGAACCGCTCCGATGACCACTTTCGCAATGCCCTTCGCGTCCAAGCCGGCTTCGGCGTATTGCGCAGCCTGGTCGTCGTGGTCCTGAAGGCGGTCGGGGAGGGTGAGCGCGCGCACCGTCAGGCCACGATCCAGCAGGCCCGCGTTCGCCAAATAGTGCAGCACCTGCGAGCCGAAGCCGCCGGCGGCGCCTTCTTCCACCGTGATCAACGCGCGGTGATGCCGGACGAGCCGGTTCACGAGATCGGTGTCGATGGGCTTCGCAAAGCGCGCATCGGCGACCGTGCAGGAAATGCCCTGTTCGTCCAGCAACGATGCAGCTTCCAAAGCGGCGGCGAGGCGCGTGCCGAGACTGAGGATCGCCACGTCGGCGCCTTCGCGCAGAACG
>JBEKDC010000085.1:0-11753 GCA_050014535.1 Rhizomicrobium sp. | reverse complement strand
TCGACCCGTCCGCCGCGCATATAACCCGCGCCGCCCAATATCTGCATCGCTTCTCGGGCGCAGAATTCGAGTGTCAACGTCGCCTGCACCTTGAGCAGTGCGAGATCCGCCGCCGGCCGCTCTCCGTTCATGACCCGCCACGCGCACATGTCGAGATAGGCGGTCGTCGCGTTGATCTGGCGCAGCATCTCCGCGATCTTGTGACGATCAACTGTTGGTCGGCGAGCCGCGTTCCGAAGGTATAGCGCTGCGGCGCCCAGGCCGCCGCTTCTTACAGGCATACACGCGCCGAGGCGCAGGCTCCCGCCGACATGCCCAATCGCTCACCGTTGAAATTGTTGACGATGCCCGTGAAGCCCAGGTTTTCACCGCCGATCAGGTTCTCCGCGGGCACGCGCACGGAATCGAAATAGAGCGCGGCGGTATCGGACGCCCACCAACCCTGCTTTTTCAGTTTGGTGCGCGAAACACCCGGCCGGTCCGCTTCGATCAGCAACAGTGAAAGGCCGCCCATGCCGGCACCACCCGTCCGCACCGCGGTGGTGAAATAATCCGCCCGCATGCCGCCGGTGATAAACATCTTGGAGCCATCGACGACGAACTCATCGCCGTCGCGCCGGGCGCGCGTCTTGATCTGTGCGACGTCGGAGCCGCCGGACGGTTCGGTGATGGCGAGACTGATGCGTTTGTCGCCCGCAAGCACGGCGGGCGCGATCTTGCGTTTCATCTCCTCGGGACCGAGCGCCAGAATCGGCGGCAGCCCGATGCCATGCACCATCAGGCTCGCCGAAATTCCACCCGCACCGATGCGCGCCAGTTCTTCCGACGTCACGATGCCGTGAAAGCGGTCGAGCCCTTCCGAGATACCGCCATATTCTTCCGGATATCCCATCCGCAGCAGGCCGAAATCGGAAGCCTTCTTGGAGAGCGACAGCGGAATCTCTCCCGCTTCTTCCCACTCCTCCACATACGGCATGATCTCGCGCTCGATGAAGCGGCGAAGTTCGCGCCGCCACGCGACATGCGTGTCCTTCAGGAACGGCGAAGGCGGCCGCGTGGAGTCGAAATCGATTGTCGCGCCCTTGGGCATGGCCCGATCCTTCCGGTTTTCAGGCCAAAACCCAAGCACATATCTGCGGGAGCTTCCATCGGCGACGCCGATGGCGCGGCGCTAAGTCTTCGGGCAAGTGGAGCGGTCGACGTCCGTGCGGCCACAGAACGCAACCTGCACGCCGTGGAATTCGTTCACCAATTTCTCTTCGGTATCCACAGAAACGTCATAATTGTGCGAGGTCTGGGCGATCTGAGCCTGGATGTCCTTGATCTTGGATTGGTCCGGCTTCGTTGCCGCTTTGGCGTTTTGCAGGTCGCGCTTTTGCGAATTTGTCAAAGCATCGAGACAATCGCGATACCCCTTCAAGTCCTGTTGCCAACGTTTGACGTCCTCGAATGCGTTGTGTTTTGCAGACAGTGCATCGGCCGGCGGCTTCTGTTGAATTTCTGCCACCGTGGGTAACACGGGCGCGATCGGCAACTCGCCGCAGCTCTCGTCAGCGAGCGCCGGCCCTGCCGACACGATCGCCACCACAATGGACAGTGCAAATTTCCTAAGCATTCGAAGACTCCTGCTGACGCTTGCTGCCGATGGGGCGGGATCAAAGCACATCTGATACGGAAGAATAAAGTCCGAGGCGTCCCCGGCACGATGCCGGACTCCGGACTTGGTTACCGCCAGGGCCACAATCTGCGTCGTTACACCTCTGCCGCATAGGGCGGCGCAGGGTCGTATTCCATCGCGCGCTGGACGTTGCGGGCAAGGGCGGGGCTATGAATCTGGCCCGCCAACCACAATGCCATATCGATGCCGGCCGACACGCCGGCGGCCGTCACCACATTGCCGTCGCGCACATAGCGGACGCGTTCCAGCACCTCCGACGCCTCGCCTCTGGCGCGAAGTTGTTCGACAAATCCCCAATGGGTGGTGACGCGCTTGCCGCGCGCCGGACCGGCCGCCGTCAGGAGCAGCGCGCCGGTGCACACGCTCGTGACCCATTGGCAGGACGTGGAAGTTGCCGCGATCCAGGACAGCAGCGCCTCGTTTTTCACTTCGCGTCGCGTGCCCTGCCCGCCCGGTATCAACAGCACGTCGAGTTTCGGGCATTTGTCGATGGTCGTGTGCGGCACCACGTTCATGCCCTTGGCGCATCGCACCCGAGTGTCGCGTTCGGCTATGAGCAGCACGTCGTGCGGGCGCGCTTTGCCGCTGCGCTGGACCACTTCGTTGATCATCGTGAAGACCTCGTAGGGACCCACGAAATCGAGTTCCTCCGCGTCGTCGAAGATGAGAATTCCGATCGTTGAAGTCACGTCTCTTCTCCAATTATCTGGAACCGCGCGCGGAATGACGCGGGGCTGACCTTGAGATGTCGCTGGAAGGCCCGCCGCATGCGCTCTTCGGACCCAAAGCCCGTGCGCGCAGCCACCAACCCGACCGCGATTTGCGAGGCACTCAACATGCGCCGCGCCGCATCGACACGCGCGCGTTCAACATAGCGCGCAGGCGTATCCCCCGTTTCCTTTCGGAAAGCGCGCGCAAAGCTGCGCTCGCTCATTTTTGCGGTACGCGCGAGCGCGGGCACATCCAGGTCTTCGTTCACATGTTCCGGGATCCAGCGCAGCAACGGCGCAAGCCGTCCGCGCGCATTTGCGTCCGGCGCGAGATGCGCACTGAATTGCGATTGCCCGCCCGGCCGCATCAAAAACAGGACATGGCGGCGCGCGATTGCGAGCGCCATGTCGTCGCCGAAATCCTCACGCACAAGCGCCAGTGCGAGATCCATTCCTGCCGTCACGCCGGCAGACGTCCAGACTTTGCCGTCCCGCACAAAGATGGCGTCCGGTTCGACCGTGATGTCCGGATAGCTGCGCGCGAGCAGTTCCAAACTGCGCCAGTGAGTCGTGGCGCGCTTGCCCGCGAGAAGACCCGCATCTGCCAGCAGGAACGCTCCCGTGCAGACCGACGCGATCCGCCTGGCGCGCATGGCGCCCCTCACGAGACACGCGCGCATTCGCGGATCGCGCATCGCGGCGCGAACACCATCGCCGCCGGCCACCATCAGCGTGTCGATATTTGCCGGCAATGCCGAGTAGTCCCCATCGGCGACGAGACGCACGCCGCTGGAACTTGCGAAGGGGCCTGCTTTCCCGGCCAGCAGGGTCAGCGCATAGCCCGGTGTCTCGTGCGGCCGCTCGTCGTTGACCGCCGACAGAATCTGCAAGGGACCGGTGACGTCGAGAAGTTGCGCTCCCTCGAATGCGAGCATCACGATCCGTTTGGGTGTTTCAGGCTTGGGCATGAGCCGATCCTAGGCTGCGGCCCGACTGGCGGAAATGACAATCTACCCACTTTTTCCGCCAAATTGGATTAACCTATGTGTGTCGGGACACTCGCGGGCAATACGACTCCCCTGAAAGAGGCTGATCACGAAAACGTGATGCGAATTCTTATCCTCAACAGAGGTTCCAAAACCCAGCAAAACGTCGAGTTTTTCTGCAATACCGCAGCGATGAACACAGGATGAACGGGTCGCGTGGGGGAGGTTCATCACCAGTCTCCATATTCGACACAAGACGAAAACGCGTCCGGGAAGCCGGCACGGAAACCCCAGAAGGAGACTTCGTTATGAAAACAATCGCGAAAATTGCAGCAGGCGCCTTGATGGCTTGCGGCGTCGCCGTAGCGGCGGCAGCCCCGGCGGAAGCCGGCGTCCATGTCGGTATCGGCGTCGGCGTGCCGATCGGACCGGGCTATTATGGCCCAGGTTACGGCGGCTGTTATGGCAACCCGTATTATTGCGGCTATCCCGGCTATTATGGCCCGGGCTATGTCGGTGTCGGCTTCGGCGGTTACGGCTGGGGCCACGGCGGCTGGGGTCGCGGTGGTTGGGGCCACGGCGGTTGGGGTCGCGGCGGATGGGGCCATGGCGGTTGGGGCCACGGTCACCACTAAGCTTTCTGAGTTGCCTCTGGGATACGCGGCTGCCGCAAGGCAGCCGCGAAATCCCGTCAGGTTTTCTTGAGCGCGAGTGCATAGCCGTCCACTGGCACACCGGCTTCGGTGCGGGGATGGCAATCCAGAATTCCCGAAATTTCGAAGCCTGCGCCTGATGCTTCCCGGCGAAGGTAGGATTGGGAGTGCCGCCAGCGGCGCTTCGGTCCCAGTTCGAATCCGTCGCCCTCCATTCTCTCGACCGTGAACAGGAACGATCCATTCCGGTTGAGCGTGCGATACGCGCCGGCAAAGACCCTGCCGAGATCGCCCAGATAGACGAGCGTGTCGGCCGCGAGAATCAAATCATATTGGCCGCCTGCTTCCTCCAGGGCCGTTTCAAGATCGGCGACGCGCAACGTCCCATAGATCGCGCGTGACCGCGCTTTCTCGATCATCGCCGGGCTCAGATCGATTCCATCGAGCGCCGACACAACATCTTTGAATGCCATGCCCGCGAGCCCCGTGCCGCATCCAAGATCGAGAATCGAATAGCTTCGGCTGCGATCCGGGATCGTGAGATCGGCGAGGCCACGCAGGATGGCAGGCGCGCCATATCCGAGTTGCCCCAACATGCGCACGTCATAGTCGGACGAGAACTGATCGAACAGATGGCGCACATAGCGGGGATCGGATCTGGCCCTTTCGTGCATTGCGTTCGCCTCGGCAATCCGGTCCCCGAGATGCGGCAGCGTTTCGTCGCCGTCGATCGCGTTGAAAGCCTCCAACGCTTTTTCGGCTTCTCCTGCAGCGAGCCATGCTTCACCCAGGCGCAATCGCGCTTCTGCAAATGACGGATCGAGACGCAACGCGCGCTGGAATTCGCCGATGGCTGTCGGCAGATGACCGGCGGCCAGAAGTGCCTCGCCCAACGTCAAGGCGGCCACGGCCACTCCCGGATCGAGCGATGCGCTCTGGCGCGCGATATCGAGTGCCTGGGCGGTATCGCCTGCAGCGATCAACGCGCGCACCAAGCTGCTGCGCAGCAACAGCCCGCCACGGTTCTCGGCGACCATCGCCTGCAGCTGTGCAACCGCCTCAGCCGCGCGGCCTTGCGCCACCAGCGCGTCGGCTCGCGCCAGCGGATCGTCGTCAGGATGCAAGCGTGCACTTGCCGTTGTTGATCGCGACGACGTCGCGCTCCTTGAGCTTCGAGCGGAACGAAACGACGGGACCGTCGACCCACATCTCCGTCACGATCGTTTCGCCGGGAAATACCGGCGCAGAGAAGCGCACATCGAAGCCCACGATCTTCGCCGCATCGTATTTGCAGACGCTCGAGACGATGGCGCGACACGCCGTGCCGTAGGAACACAGCCCGTGCAGGATCGGACGCGGGAAGCCCGCCATCTTAGCCACGTTCGGATCACGATGCAGAGGATTGCGGTCACCCGACAGCGCGTAGATGAAAGCCTGATCGGGCCGCGTGTCGCAGGCCTGCACGAGATCCGGCGCACGATCCGGAATCGGATGGGGCGCAGGCGCGCCATCCTTCGGTCCGCCGAAGCCGCCATCGCCACGCGCGAACGTGGTCGAGCTCAAGGTGCAGAGCTTCTCGCCGGTCTCCTTCAGCTTGATGACTTTCTCCGTCACCACCACGGCGCCTTTGTCCTTGCCTTTGTCGAAGGCGCCGACCACGCGTTCCTCCGCCGTGATCTCGGCGGACGTAGGGAGCGTCTTGTGGATGGTGAGGCGCTGCTCGCCGTGAACGACCATGAGATAGTTGATGCCCGTCTTGCCCATGGTCGAGTTTCCCCACGCGACCACCGTCGCCATGGTGGGAATGGTGCGCAGGCTGTTCTCATAGACGAAAGGCAGCTCCGCCGGATTCATGGGATCGCGGCCGAAGCCGATCCCCAGCGCGTACAGCATCGAGTCCCGCTCCGTGTAACGGAAATTGTCGACGCCGGATTTGAGCTGCATGATCTCGTCGTAATTGATCGGCATGGCCTGCTTCCTGGTTTTTCCCTGGCCGCGAGTAGAGCCCCGAACCTCCGGGTCGGCAAGGGTGTTCCCGGCGCGGCCGCGAGCATGCTATGGCTCGGGCGACCGGAACCGGAGACCGCCATGACCTATCGCTGCTTCAACGTCGAGATCGCTGACAACGTCGCGCATGTCCAGCTCAAGCGCGCAAGCGAGCTGAACACGATGGTGCCGGAGTTCTGGCGCGAACTTCCCGAAATCGTGCGCGAGATCGATCACGAGTCCAAGGCGCGCGTGATCGTGATCTCCTCGACCGGCAAGCATTTCTCGGCCGGAATGGATCTTTCCGTCTTCACGGCGGCGCAAGGCAAGGCTCCCAACGAGCGGCCGGAACGCGGACGCTCCGCGGCAAATCTCCGCCTGCACGTGCTCGAGATCCAGGAAACATTCAACATCATCGATCGCGCGCGCATTCCCGTGCTGATCGCAATCCAGGGCGGCTGCATCGGCGGCGCCGTCGATCTTTCAAGCGCCTGCGACTGCCGCTATGCGACACAGGATGCGTTCTTTGTCGTTCAGGAAATAAATATCGGCATGACGGCCGACGTCGGCACCTTCCCACGCCTGTGCAATCTGATGCCGCAAGGCTGGGTGCGCGAACTGGCCTATTCCGGACGCAGGCTGCCGGCGCAGCGGGCCAAGGAGATCGGCCTCGTCAACGAGGTGTTTGCGACTCAGGAAGAAATGCTCAGCCACGTGATGGCGCTTGCAAGGGATATCGCCGAGAAATCGCCACTCGCCGTTCACGGCTCGAAGGTCATGATCAATTACGCGCGCGATCATTCGATCGCCGACGGCCTCGACTACATCGCGACCTGGCAGGCCGGAATGTACAATCCGGAAGTCGACATGCGCGAATCCTTCGTCGCCAAATCCGAAAAGCGCGCGCCGAAATTCGCGGACCTGGAGCCGTTGCGGAAGGTGGCGCTGTAGAGCAGCGGCGCCGCAGCGCTGCACCGGACGAACGGGGGAGTCCCGAGTGTATGCCGTTTCACTGAGGGAATCGTATTTCCCGGCACAGGCCGACGGGGAAATACTCCCAACCACTGTCGGCGGCATCTTGCGAGATGCCGCAATGGAAGTACCAGACGCCACGGCGCTCACGGAAGCGCGCGCCGACGGCACGATCGGACGCTCGTGGACTTACGGTGAATTGCTTGCGGACGCCGAACGCCTGGCATTCGCACTTACGACGCGCTTCGAGCCGGGCGAACGGATGGCCGTGTGGTCGCCCAATACTCCCGAATGGGTGATTCTCGAATTCGCGGCGGCGCTGGCCGGCCTTACGGTCGTCACCGTCAATCCGGCCTACCAGGCAAAAGAGCTGCGTTACGTGCTCGAACAATCGCGTTCGGCAGGGCTGTTTCTGGTTCAAGAGTTCCGCGGCAACCCGATGGCCGCGCTCGCACGCGACGTGTGCGCGCAATTGCCTGCCATCCGGCATGTGGTCGATATGGACGATCCGGCCGTGCTTTTCGCTTCGCTTGGGCACGCGCAAGCGCTTCCGCCCGTCGCGCCCGCCGACCCGGCGCAAATCCAGTACACCTCCGGCACAACGGGTTTTCCGAAGGGCGCCGTGCTGTCTCATCTTTCGCTGACGAACAATGCGCGCTTTTGCATGCGCATGTGGGAGGTACGGCGCGGCGACGTCTATCTGAATATGATGCCCATGTTTCATACCAGCGGCTGCGCCACCGGCCTTCTCGGTGCTGTGCAATGGCGCTGTCGAACGATCCTCGCCAAGCTGTTCGAGCCGATGAACATGAACGCGCTCATCGCGCAGGAGCACGTCGATCTGATGGCCGGCGTGCCCACTATGCTGATCGCAATGCTGGAAGCGCATGAGCGACGCCCACGCAATATGTCGTCACTGCGGTTCGTTATATCCGGCGGTACGATGGTGCCGCCGGAACTCGTGCGCAAAGTGCAAGATACATTCGGCTGCCGGCTTTCCATCATCTACGGCCAGACCGAAACATCTCCCGGCCTCACGCATGTCAGACTGACGGATTCGTTCGCAGATCAGACGCAGACTGTCGGTCAGGCATTTCCCCAAACCGAAATTTCCATTCGCGATCCTGCGACGGGCAGTGTCGTGCCGATAAACGCCGTGGGCGAAATCTGTTCGCGCGGCTATTGCAACATGATTGGATACAACGACAACCCGGACGCCACGATGAAAACGATCGATCGCGACGGCTGGCTGCATACGGGCGATCTCGGAACCATGGATGGGCGCGGATTTGTGCGAGTCACCGGCCGTGTCAAGGACATGATTATCCGCGGCGGAGAAAATCTGTTTCCGGCGGAGATCGAGAACGTCTTGGCGACGCATCCCGACGTGGCCGAAGTGGCCGTCGTGGGCGTGCCGGATCCGAAATGGGGCGAGATCGCAATCTGCTTCCTGCGCCCTGTGGCCGGACGGATCATCGACAAATCCGATCTCATTCGGCGCGTGCGTCGGGATTTGGCGGCGCCAAAAACACCGGCTTATTGGATCGTCGTCGATGCATTTCCGCTGACGGCATCCGGAAAAATCCAGAAATTTGTCTTGAGGGACAGATTTATTGCGGGCGAATACGCCACTCAGACGATCTGACGCGAAAGCCTGCGCCTTTTTGCGCCGTCGGAGCACAATTCACCGATATCGACGGCTCGCACTGACCGCGCGCTAAACCGCTTCCTTGTGCGGGATGGCAACGGCTGGGCCTTCGCTCCAGACGTCGGTCAACGGGATACCGCGCTGCTCGATCATCTGGGTGGCGTGGGCATAGCCCTCCGCGATTGCGCGATCGAACGCCTTCCAGTCGCGCAAGCCCATATCCTTGAGCGGCGGCTCGAACAGGTAATCCGCCTGCTCGCGCACCACGCGGCGCTGCGCTTCCGAACCGACCGTGCCCGAACGCATCAGGATCGAGACGATGGAGGGAGTCCCGCGCATGCGCTGCGCCAGCAACCACCAGATCGGCCGCTCGCCATATTGGTCGTCGGCCACGCGCAGATCGAGCTCGCCCGTGACGTCCGACGCAATGATCGGTCCTTGCGCATTCTGCGACATCACGTCGACAGGCAGGTTGTTCATCACGCCGCCATCGACCAGCAAATGGCCGTGATGGGTCACGGGTGGAAGAATTCCCGGCAGCGCCACGCTCGCGCGCAAGGCGCGCCACACCGGGCCGGCGCGATGCACATGGATGCGGCCCAAGGTGAGATCGGACGACACGCAGAAAAAAGGCTTGGCCATTTCCTCGATGCGGCCTTCGCCGAAATTCTCGCGCAATAAGTTCGACACCTTGCGGCCGCGCACCAGCGCGATGAGGGGGAGCGTGTAGTCGGACAGCGGATTGTTGTCGACGAAGGCCGCGCGCATGCGCGCCGTCAATTCTTCGATGCCCCATTCGAGCGCGAGGCCCGCGGCGATGATGGCGCCCATGCTCGTGCCGCCCAGCTGATCGATCGGCACATGCGCTTCCATCAACGCCTTGATGACACCGATATGGGCGAAGCCGCGCGCGCCGCCGCCCGCCAGCACAAGTCCGACCGCGCGGCCGGAAACGAACCGCGCCAGCCGCTTAATGTCGTCGGGCTGACCGGCGCGGACATGGTGGTGCGATTGGAAGATGCCGCTGCGCAGCTGGAAATGATCGGGAAGCCCTTCGCTGCGGCCCTGCGGATGCAAGAGGAGAAGCTGCGGCCTGCCCGTCGCGCGTTCCTTGAAGGCCGGCATGTCGAGCGGACGCAACGGGAGCGGCTGATCCGAACGCGCCAGTAGATAGATGCGGTCGGCCTGTCTGAGGCACAGATTGGTCCACGGACTGTCGGGCGCCTCGCCGCGGTAGAATACGATATCGTGCGCCGCTTCGAACGCATTGAACCATTCGGCGGGTTGATCGGTCGCGCTCGAATCGAGAACCGCCGCCTTGGAGCCCATGCTGACCAGCGCCGCCGCGACGCGCTGCGCGATCGGTTCGTTCTGCAACCCTTCCTGAAGAGGAACAATGGCGAACGTCTTGGGCCGCGAACCGTCGGTCGGCCGATGCGTGGTCTCCTGCAATCGGCGCACGACGATGCGCATCAGATTGAGCAGCACGCGCGGATGGCGCGCGATGAGGGCGTCGAACCCGTCGCGGCCGATGCGCAGCAGCTCCGTGTCGCGCAGCGCCACGAGTTGCGCGGAATGCGGCTCGCCGGAAATCAACGACATCTCGCCGACGGTCTCGCCGGCCTGCACATGCGCGACCAGACGTCTTGCGCCATTGTCGTCTTCGACGAACACGCCCAGGCTTCCGGTGACGACGAGAAACAGCGCGTGATTGTTCTCGCCGTCGCGCTTGAGAAGCGTGCCGCCCGGCAGGCCGAACCAGTTCGCCTCGGCGAGGAGCCGTTTCAGCGCTGCTTCGCCCACCTCGTTCAGCAACGGAAAATTGCGCAGACGCGCGCGCAGCGAGTCCGGATAAACCGTCTCGCGACCGACGCGAAAGGAGGACAGAAATGCCATGTTCATCGATTGCCCGTCGCCTTGTAGCTTACCAGGCCGTCCAACCGCCATCGATTGCGAGCGTCGAGCCGGTCACAAAAGTGGAAGCCTTCGAGGCAAGGAATAGGAGTGGTCCCGCAATTTCGTCCGGCCTGCCGGTCCGCCCCAGCATCGTTCGCGACGCGAGGCGTTCGGCAAAGGCGGGATCGTCGAGTGCAACCTGCTCACGGGGAAACGGACCCGGCATCATCGCATTCACGCGAATCCCGGACGGACCCAGTTCGGCCGCGAGATGGCGGGTCAATTGCAGCAAAGCCGCCTTGGCCGGGCCGTAATGGAACGGGCTCGCCTGCTGGGGCTTCGCATAGATGCGCCGGTCGGGGGAAACGGCACCGTACATCGACGCAATGTTGACGACGCTCGCGTCTCCGGCCGCCTCCGCTGCTTTGCGAAGCGCGGGAAGCGCCGCGCGTACGGCCTCGAATGCCGCCGTGACGCTCGAGCGATAGGTTTCGTCGAAGTCGGCCGTCTCCAGCGCCGCGAACGGCTTCGGCGTCATCGCGATGGCGTTGTTGACGAGAATATCGATGCGGGAACGGCTGGAAAAGAATGCCCGCACGCGATCCGGCGCGGCCACATCGAAGGCGGCGCGTTCCACCGAGTAACCCAGCGACGCGAGTTCGCCTTGGAAGTCCTTGAGGCGTGCATCATTGCGACCGTTCACGATCACATGCGCTCCGGCACCGGCAAGCGCCAGAGTCATTGCGCGTCCGAGATGGCCCGCGGCGCCTGAAATGAAGGCAACGCGTCCGTCCAGGCGAAACGTCTCAAGCGCGTGCGCGGAAGACGCCATCATTGTGCCTTTTGCGGCCATTGCGCCGGATTGAGAAGTTGCGCGGGCACGCGCGGCAAGCGCCTCGCAACCTCCGCGCAATCCTCCGGCGCCAGAGGCGAGCGCAAGAACAGTCGCAGATTGTCGTCGAGCTGATCCTCAGTCTCCATTCCGACGACAACGCCGTCGATCCAGTCCTGGCCGCGCGCATAGGCGACGCAAAGATCGGCTGCGCTCTGCCGGCCGAAATCGCGCGCGACTTCCACAATCTTTGCGGTCAGCGACGATATGTCGACGCCTTCGATCCACGGCCAGATCGACGGGTCGTCTGCTGCCAGCAATCCTTGCAGAAAAACGCTACGCGCATGAATCGTCACTTGGGGACGCGTGCGAATGCGATCGATGATACCTGC
>JBEKDC010000084.1:0-12094 GCA_050014535.1 Rhizomicrobium sp. | reverse complement strand
CGCGGTACGCGCCGAATGATTTTAGCGCAATTATCCCGGGAGCGGCGGAGTTTCAAATATCCGCTGCGAGCACAAAATCGTGACTGACAGCCTTGTTCCGACGAACACACTCAACTTCGAAATCGGACCGCGGGCGTCCCGCCCGCCTTTCTTCTCACTTCACCACCTATGCGGGCGAGACGCCCGCGGTCCATCGTCAGCGTCGCGCTCTGAAGAGTGGTCAGCGCAATTCATCCGACAGCACGCTTCGACGGAACACTCGCGTGACCCGAGCGCGCTCAAAGATCGCGTTCGAAGCCGAAGGCGCGCATTGCCGACGTCGATTTTCACTCCGCCGCTTCCAGATGAATCGTCGCGAATGCGCGCTTGCGGCTTTGCGATTTGATGACAATATCCACTTCGCAGCCGAGTTTGGTGAGCATGCGCATGATGCGCTCGACCGATACGTCGCGGAACTGGCCTTTCAGCATGCGCGACAGGTCGGGTTGGCTCACGCCCATGATTCGCGCGGCATTCGTCTGATTGAGCTTGCGATCCTGCATCGTGTCCTGGACGCGGCTCATCAGCTGCGCCTTGAGCAGATGCGTCTGCGCGTTCGGGAAGCCGAGATCGGCAAACACATTCTTCGTTCCGCGCCTGATGGAGGCGTCCCGTTTTGCGCTCATCCTTTGCCTCGATTGCGTGCGTCTTCTTCGGCGATTTTCAAACGGCGGCGCACCAGTTCGATCTCCTCGCGGGGCGTCGCGCTCCCTTTCCGGGATTTCTTTTGAAACGCATGCAGCACATAGACTGCGCTCTCGAACTTCACGGTGTAGACCGCACGATAGGTTCCATGCCGGTCGTCCTGGATCAACTCGATGACACCGGCCCCGCCGAAGCCCCTCAGCGGCTTCGCCGACACATGCATGCGGCCCGTCTGCGCCAGATACAGCGCGTGACCCATCGTGTCCTGAGCGGCATCCGGAAAGGACACGAAATCCTTTTAGCTCGATCCGACCCACTCGACGGGCCTCAGGTTTTTCGACGCCATGCGATCCTATGGTTGTTTCACCATAATTGTCAAGACCGAATTCGGAAGGCCGCGAACTATCGCACTCTTCCGTGGCGCTCGCACTAACCCCCGGGGTGTAAGGTCTGAAATCGGGGTGAGGATGCTCATTGCCGAGCGCGCCCGCGCGGAATCGTACCTGCAGATTTCCCGCAGACGGTTCCCACCGCGCATCTTTGGCCGGGGGGTTCCGGGTCGATTCGGCGCCGCATTTGCCGCCGCGAATCCCCTAGCTGGGACGCATATTCTCAAGGCAGCGGATTCCCGCCTGTCGGCTGGAAGCTCGAACTCGTGTCTGAGCCCAAGTCGCTCACGTTGCTTGAAACAGTGAAAACTGTAAATTCTGCTACTGTTTTCCGAAGGTAAAAGTCCTGGATTCTCGCTGATCGCCGCAAAATCGAAAAATGGTGCCAAACGACCCCTCGAATGACAAAATTCCAGGCCGCCGGTACGATAAGGGCGAGCGGCGGTTCAAACACGTGGGTAAAGGACCCAAACCGGAAATCGAGTTTTTGCCTGACGAACCAAAGCGATGGGAGGGGAAATGCCCCAACACCTTGTCGGCTGCGGATCAGGTCCGGCTGCTCAATGAAGCCATCCCGGGGAGCAAAGGCGACCGCGATATCGACTTTCCAAAGAACCTATACATCGTTAACGACGGTGCCATTTACGAGGCTGCCACTACGGATCGAGGAAAATCATATCATGGCTATCCTTATCGCGGTAAACTTCCCAGGAGACTAGTAGACGAACTGAGAGAGATGGCGGTCGAAAAGGACTGCGAGAAACAGTTCGACGAATGGGTTAAGCGGCATATTACGATGCATGGATCATGATAACGACTGCTTCCGCGCTGGATATTAGCCTGCGTCCGCTTCAAGACAGGGAGCGTCAGACGACATACCAACTTGCCATCGCGATCGATGGCGAGACGGTTTGGCCTGTCTGCGGTGAAACGAAAGCAACTCTGGAAATTCAGATTGACGATCTTCTTGCTTACCTTACGGAATTCTGGAAGCCCCTCATGCTTGGCCAGGTTTTCCCCATCGCAGTATCGCCGCTTCGTCCTTCCGATCTGCGCCGAGAGGCGGAGCACCGCTGGGCGGGAATGCAACCGGCGACTATCGAGAAGGAGGAGGACTTAGTATCTTCTTTCGAGGAAGCTCACGATATCGCGACCGCTTTTGGCGGCATCTTCGATCTTCCTCACTTCTGGATGATGCGCTCGGCCAATCAAATGATTCTCGAGACCGCCAACACTGTCTGGCACCTTCCATTTGAAGTAGCGCGGACGAGCTTGCGATCTGTTGGAGACGAAATCAGCAAGCACTTGGCTAAAGTCGACTCTGAACGGTGGGACAAAGCAATTGAGGCTTGGCAACGGCGTGACGCATCTGACGATATCGGGCTCCTCGCTTGGTCGGTAGGTATTGCCAGAAATCTGGCCGAAGCGCTCATCGCAGAAGGGAACTTGAAAGCGCCGCGGGACTTTGAAGATGCCGCGAACGATTATGACGAGTTGCGGATAGCAGCGCGAATGGCCGGCGCTCTGCCGCCGGAGCAGATCCGATCAATCCTAGGTCTTGCACGTCAATTCAGCGGGCACGACGCCGCTAAACTTCGGGGATTGGCGAACGAATGCATGAGGTATGTTGCGGAGCGTTTCACCCGCAAGCCGCCATTTGTTCAAGGAGAAGCTGCCGCTCTGTTTGCTCGAGAGAAACTCGGCATCCCCAACGATGGCAGAGTTGACATTTTTGATGTCGCCGACGATTTGGCCATTGCCGTGCATAGTGAAGCCGCGGAGCCTACTACTTTCGATGGCCTTGCTATTTGGGGGGATCACTATGGTCCGGGAGTATTCCTTAACGCGGGAAGCTTACGAGTTGGAGATCGAAACATCGAAAGGATCGAGGATGATTTCGCGACCCGCGTGACGTTAGCGCACGAACTTTGTCATCTTCTGCTCGACGGTGATCACGCGTTGAGTGCCGTTGAAGTACTCAAAGCTCGTATGCCCGTTGGAGTCGAAGCGCGTGCGAGAGCTTTTGCGGGCGAGTTCTTGTTGCCGACGGAAGCCGCCGCAAGAATTTGGCTCCAAGCCCGACGTCCTACCGATCGAGCAACGATTATAAAAATCGTCGATGAGTTGACGAAAAACTTTGGAGTGACTCGGAGCGTTGCAACTTGGAAGCTTCAACACGGCGCTGCGCTGCACGATGTGGACTTAGAGACGATTCTCGACATAGTCGTCCCTCATCGTTACGGAATTTTCAGCGAAAATCGGGGATTGCGGTAGGAACGCGAATTGCGGAGCGCCCAGAACCGTACGCGCTGATTTCCGACGAAATCGGGTTCACGTCGCTTTCGGTCTTGCCAGGTGAACGCCTTCGCCCATTGTTTCGTTGGGTAGGAAGACGATGCCTCCTTTTTCCAGTGCGCGACGGACGGCCGACAGCGAACCGGGCTTGGGATAGCGCCGGCCGGACTCGATGGCGCGCACGGTGTTGATCGCCACCAGCGCGCGGTCGGCCAGCGCTTGTTGCGTCCAGCCCAGTAGTGCGCGCGCGGCGCGGATTTGGCGTCCGGTGACCATGGCACGGAGAATGGACGCCAAATAAAATGCCGCCACCGATTTGGGGATAATAACCAATTCTATCGGCAGGATTTGGCGATAATCACCAAATCGGTTGTCAAACGGAATCTAGACTTTCGGAGTCGACAGAAAATCTGCTAGTCCGCCGAGAGGAAGTTTTCAAAGTCTGTCCGGGGGCGCGCAGTGAACTTGGCGAATCGAAAGTTCACTCCCCTCGAAGCCCTTTGGGAGATTGCCGCCGCGTTCCGTGATCGCGGGGCTTTCGTTCTTTGGCGACGGCGCGGCGACGAAGCCGTCCCGACTCGGTGAGCGCCATGCGCAGCAACCGCGCGACCACCGGGATCGATGTGTATGTCGGCGCCAGGCTGCGCCGGCTGCGGTTGCTCTCGGGAGCGACCCAGGCGGAGGTCGCAAAAGCGGCCGGCGTCACCTTTCAGCAGGTGCAGAAATACGAGAACGGCACGAACAAGATCGGCGCGGGCCGGCTTTTCGTCCTGGCGCGGTTCTTCGGCGCGGATGTCGCGGAATTCTACGAAGGGCTGACTCCGCCGCGCGAAGGCGCGCGGCCGAGGGAAGACTTGCGACGTATCGACAGCTTCCTCGGCAGCGAGGAGGGCCTGCGGCTCAATCTGGATTATCTGGGAGTTGAAGACCGCCGCATCCGCAAATGCGTGCTCGACCTTCTCAGCTTCGCGAACGGTCGATGAGGGGCTGCCCGGAGTCCGGCGAGGCAGGGGCAAGCTGCGGGTTTCCGATTTTCGGGCCGTTTCCCGGCACGATTTGGGCTTGTTGCGCGTTCCCTGAGCTTAAGGTAGCCTGAATGGCCCAAAATGGAGAGATCGTGATGAAGTGGACCACACCGCGTGTCGTCGAGATTTGCGTCGGCATGGAAATCAATTGCTACGCCTGCGCGGAACTCTAAGCGCACCATCTCAATTGGAAGTGGCCTCCCGACACCGCAATTTCTGCGTGTGATCGATGCTGCGGATTCTGGTTTTGGGGTCGGCAGCGGGTGGCGGATTCCCGCAATGGAACAGCAATGACGCCTCCTCGCGGCGGGCGCGCAGCGGCGATCCCGCGGCAAGGCCGCGCACGCAATCGTCGATCGCGGTCACTGCAGACGGCAAGCGTTGGGTCCTCCTCAATGCCTCGCCGGATTTGCGGCAGCAAATAAGCGAACGACCTCAGCTTCATCCGTTACCCGACTCGGCCCGACGATCGAGCCCAATATCCGCAGTCGTGTTGACGAACGCCGACGTCGATCATACGGCCGGGCTCTTGAGTTTGCGCGAACGCCAAATGCTTGCGGTCTACGGCCACGCACGCGTGCTCGACGTGCTTGCGGCCAACACGATCTTCAACGTTCTCGACGGCAAATTCGTCGCGCGCAGACCGATTGCGCTCGACACTCCGTTCGAATTGTCGGACCACAGCGGCCGGCCTCTGGGGATCACTCTGCTGGCATTCGCCGTGCCGGGAAAGGTCGCTCTGTGGCTGGAGGACGTGTCGGACATCGGAGCATCGCCGGGCGACACGATCGGCCTCATGCTGGCGGCGCCGGGTTCGCGGCCCTTCTTCTATATCCCGGGCTGTGCCGCATTGAATCCCGATGTCGGTTCGCGGCTTTTGGGCGCGGCGCTGGTGTTTTTCGACGGCACGCTTTGGCGGGACGACGAAATGATTGTTCAAGGTGTGGGCTCGAAAACGGGTCAGCGTATGGGACATATGAGTTGCTCGGGCGAAACGGGAACCATGGCGGCATTCGCGAGCCTCAATGTCGATCGCAAAGTGTTCATCCATATCAACAACACGAACCCGTTGCTCCTGGACGATTCCCCGGAACGTGCGATGGCGGCACGGCTCGGTTGGGAAGTTGCCTATGACGGCATGGAGATTGTGCTGTGACGGAGTTCTTATCCCGGATCGAATTCGAGCAAGCGTTGAGAAAGACAGGCGAAGAGCGCTACCACGACCGGCATGTTTTTCACCGTCTGCTGCACGAGGGCAGCCTGAACGAAGGCCAGGTGCAGGCCTGGGTGCTTAACCGCTTCTACTATCAGAAATCGATTCCGCTCAAAGATGCGAGCTTGATGGGGCGGGCAGACGATATCGCGCTCAGGCGCGAATGGATCGGGCGCATCGTCGACCACGATGGCAGCGCGCCGGGAGAAGGCGGCATCGCGCGCTGGCTCATTCTCGCGGAAGGTGTCGGGCTCGATCGCGACTATGTCGCAAGCTGCCAAGGCGTTTTGCCCGGCACAAGATTCGCGTGCGACGCCTATGTGCATTTCGTACGCGAGAAAAGCCTGTTGGAGGCCGTGGCGTCCTCGCTGACCGAATTGTTTGCGCCGAACCTGCACCAGACGCGTATTGCGGCGCTGCTCGAACACTATCCCTTCGCCAACGAAACCACGCTCAGCTATTTTCGGACGCGCCTCGTCCAGGCGCCGCAGGATGTCGCGTTCGGTCTCGATTATGTGCTGTCGGGAGCGAAAACCCGCGAACAGCAGGATTTGTGCCTGGCGGCGCTGCGGTTCAAGACCGATGTCCTGTGGGCCCAGCTCGACGCGCTGCATCATGCCTATGTCAATCCGGGACTCATTCCGCCCGGCGCGTTTGTGCCGAAGGATCGGCGATGAACGACGCGGGGAAGCTTTTCGCATCGGATACGCCGCGCCTGGCGCCTCACGCGCGGCTGCGGTTCGACACGTCGCGGGATTCCTGGACCATTCAGGCGCCTGAGCGGGTGTTCATGCTCGATGCCGTAGCGCATGCGATCGTCTCGCGTTGCGACGGCGCGGCGACTATCGGCGCGATCGTCGACGATCTTTGTTCAGCCTATCGCGACGCGCCGCCGGATGCCATAAAAGCCGATACATACGAATTGCTGCAAAACTTCGTCGACAAAGGCGTCATGATCCTGTGAGCTCTCTTGAACCGCCATTGGCGCTGCTCGCGGAACTGACGCACCGCTGCCCGCTGCAATGTCCCTATTGTTCGAATCCGCTTGCCTTGCAGCGCGCGAGCGACGAGCTCGAGACGGATGACTGGGTTCGCGTCCTCGGGGAAGCCGCCGAGCTGGGCTGCATGCAGGTGCACTTCTCGGGAGGCGAACCGACGGTGCGGCGCGATCTCGAGACATTGGTCGAAGCGGCCGGCCGGGCAGGGCTCTATACCAATCTGATCACCTCGGGCGTTCTGCTCGATAAACCTCGGATCGAAAACCTGGCTTTGGCGGGCCTCGAACATGTCCAACTGAGCTTCCAGGATTCGCAAGCCCAAGGCGCCGATTTGATCGGGGGCTATGCGGGAGGTCATGGGAAGAAGCTGCAAATGGCAGCACTTGTCCGTTCTTCCGGTTTGGCGCTTACCCTCAATTTCGTCGTTCACCGCCGCAATATTGAAAATATCGAGGCCATGCTCGACCTTGCCGAGAAAATCGGCGCGGGACGAGTCGAGATTGCCCACACCCAATATTACGGCTGGGCGCTCAGGAACCGCGCGGCGCTCCTTCCATCACGTGCGCAGGTCGATCGGGCCACCGAAATCGTCAACGAAGCCCGCGAGAGGCTGAAGGGACGCCTGGTCATCGACTATGTGGTGCCCGACTATTATGCGCGCCGGCCGAAGAGCTGCATGGGCGGATGGGGCAGGCGGTTTCTGAATATCTCTCCGTCGGGTCAGGTGCTGCCCTGTCATGCCGCGGAAACGATAAGCGATATGATTTTCGAAAATGTCCGGCAGCGAAATCTCGCGGACATCTGGCGGAACTCGGACTCTTTCAATCGCTTTCGCGGCACGGATTGGATGCCGGAACCCTGCGCATCTTGCGAGCGCAAGGAGATCGATTGGGGCGGCTGCCGTTGCCAGGCGCTGGCGCTCACGGGCGATGCTGCGCGTACGGATCCCGTCTGCAATCTGTCGGCGGACCACGGTATCGTTGCGGCCATCGCCGAGGAAATCTCAACCGCAGGTCTCGCCCCTCCCTATATTTATCGACGGATCGGCGCGGCAGGCTGAAAGCCAGCGAAACGAGGTCGAGTTAAGGCGGCTGCCAACGCGAGCCGCGCGTTCGGCCTCCCCTTGCATGCCGCCGATCCGTCTGTTACATACTGAACCTAATGGTTCAGTATAGCCAAGCCCGCTTCGATACCTCGTTCGCCGCGCTGTCGGACGCCACAAGACGCGGAGTTCTGGAGCAGCTCGGGCGTGCAGACGCTTCGATCACGGACTTGGCCCAGAAGTTCCACATGACCCTCACGGGCATGAAGAAGCATGTCGGTGTCCTGGAGCAAGCGGGGCTTGTCGCCACGGAGAAGGTCGGGCGCGTGCGGACCTGCAGGCTGGGCTCTCGCCGGCTGGAGGAAGAGGCGACATGGATCGAGGGATACCGCCGGCTCTGGAGCGCACGCTTCGACGAGCTGGACAAAATTGTCGAGGAACTGAAACGGAAGGAGAAGGTCGATGGACGCAAGAAGCGAGAGTGAACCCACTCCCATGAAGAACCGCACGACGGTGGAACGGACGTCCGAGCGTGAGCTGGTCGTGACGCGAACCTTCAACGGCCCGGCGCGCATCGTGTTCGAGGCGTGGACCAGGCCCGAGATGCTCAAGCGGTGGTGGGCGCCGAAGTCGTTCGGGATATCCTTCATTTCCTGCGAAACCGATGCTCGCACGGGAGGCACATACCGTTTCGTGTTCGGCCACGCTTCCTCGGATCAGCCCTTGGCGTTCTTCGGTCGTTATATCGAAGTGATTCCGAACGTCCGCCTTGTCTGGACGAATGACGAAGGCGGCGAAGATGGGGCCGTCACCACGGTGACCTTCGACGAACGAGGTGCCGAGACGCTGGTCGTCATGCGCGACCTCTATCCCTCGAAGGACGCTCTCGACGGCGCCATCGACTCCGGGAGTACAAGCGGGTGTGGCGAGGCGTTCGAGCAACTGGACGCGCTTCTCGTCTCCCCGGGCGCGAGCGTGGGACGGTCATGAAATCGTCGATCCCGGAAAACTTTTTCGGCAACTGCGCTATGCGCTTGTTCGATGAAAGGGACTGCCAATGACGAACGCCGAAACGCAGCTCGCGGGCTACTTCGCGAAGGTCGAGCCGGCGATGGCCAAACTCGGAAAGGCCTTGCGCGCGAAGCTGCGGGCCCGGTTGCCCGGTCTTTTCGAGATCGTGTACGTGTACGAGAACCAGAACGCGCTCGTGATCTCATATTCGCCGACCGAGCGCGGCTACGAGGCAGTGTGCTCGATCTCGGTGTACCCGCATTTGGTGAAGCTGGGATTTGGGAAGGGCGCGGAGTTGTCGAAGTCGGACCCGAACAAGCTGCTGCAAGGTCATGGCAAGACGGCGCGTTACGTCGAGCTGAACTCGGTTGCGGACTTCGACCGCGCCGAGATCGAGCAGCTGATCGCGGACGCGGTGAAGCGCGCGAAGCTGCGTCTCGATCCGAATGCGAAGGGCGCGATGATCGTGAAAGCGGAGGAACAGAAGCAGCGCGCCCGCCGCGCGACGAAAGCCGCGCGACAGGCCCGGCCTGCGAAAGCGCGCCAAAGCAAGAAGAAATGAAGCGATAGATCCATTCGCTCTTTGTCGCAATCGACCCCAATCTGCCGAACTAGCTCGGCGCAGGCCGGGTTTTCATCGTGGCGCGATTCCCGGGCGCCGGTGTCGCGGAATTCTACGAAGGGCCGGCCCCGCCGCGCGACGGCGCGCGTCCGAGGGAAGACTTGCGACGCATCGAGAACTTCCTCGGCAGCGAGGAAGGCCTGCGGCTCAATCTTGATTATCTGGGAGTCGAAGACCGCCGCATCCGCAAATGCGTCCTCGACCTCCTCAGCTTCGCGAACGGGCGATGAGGGGTTGCCGCGAGTTTGGCGAGGCAAGTTCTTTTTTTGCAACGATTGTGATCGATCGTCGGCAAAGGGAAGTCGTGGAGCCGGAGCCCAATTTTTGGCCGAAGATTCTCAATTCGGCAAATTCCCGCTCATCACCCGGAAGCACGGATTTGTATGCAGCCAAAATCCTACATTTTTTTGGCACAAAGAAAGTGCATCGCGAGTGCCTCCCCGAAGAGGACCCGCGGTTCGAGGGTGACCCCAAACCGGGCGATTGCGTCACTTCGAAAGGGGCGGACAGTGGAGATGGCAATATTCGAAATTGTTTTTCAAAGAAACGGTGGAGCAAAGGCGAGTTTTGGCCAAAAAATGCTTGACAAGCCACGCGCTACAATTTCGACTACCAGCCTCTATTACTTCGGGGGAAACGATGCCCAAACAGGCAAAATCGAAAGCCGGCGTAAAATCCGCGTCGGTATCCAGTCGATCGCGTGCCGCGTCGGCGCCGACCAAGCCAATCCGTAGCGCGGCAGTTGCGAAATCGCCGCTCGATATTTCGAGAGCGCCGCACGCGGCCCTGCGAGAGGCCAAGGCCAAGCTTTCACGGTTGTATTTGACCTCGAAAAACGCAGTGACCTTATCCGCGAATGCGCGCGGAATTTCTCCGGTGCCCGCGATCAATGTCCAGGCCGTCGGTCTGGGCGAGATGATCAGCGGCGATGTGCGCACGGGCATCACGGCCGTAAAACTTTTTGTCCGCAAGAAATACCCCTTGGAACAGATCTCTGAATCTCACGCGTTGCCCACGGAGATCGATGGCCTGCCGGTCGACGTCGAGGAGATCGGAGATTTGCGACCTCTCGCGGCGATGCCCAATCCGAGATCGCAAATCAGGCCGGCGCAACCGGGGTGTTCTGTGGGATTCCGCTTTCCGTCCGGGAGCGAGATTATGGCGGGAACGTTCGGCGCCGTCGTGCGGGACAGCGGTGGTAAGCAATATGTACTCAGCAACAATCACGTTCTGGCGGACGAAAGTCAGCTCTCGGTCGGTGCGCTGATCTATCAGGCGGGGTTGCTGGATGAGCCGGGTGGCGCGTCTGCTCAGGTCATTGCCAAGCTTTCGCGCTTTTCGAACTTCAAAGCTGCGCCCCTCAAGATCGACGCCGCCATTGCCGAAGCTATCGGCCCCGGAGTCCTGTCTCCCCAGATTTTGTATATCGGAGCGGTGAACGGAACCGAGCCCGCCGCCGTGGACATGGTCGTGCACAAGTTCGGCCGCACGACGAGTTACACCGTCGGGCACGTGACGAGCATCGCAACCGACGTGACGGTCGGGTATGAGACGGGCAACTACACGTTTTTCGATCAAATCATTGTGGAAGGATTGAGCGGCCAGCCGTTCAGCGCTGCGGGAGATTCAGGTTCGTTGATAGTCAATCGTCAGACCGGCAATGCAGTCGGCTTGTTGTTCGCCGGATCGGCGGCGTATACGATCGCGAACCACATCGAAGACGTGTTGACGGGCATGAACGTTTCGCTCGTCTGACAGGAGGTCAATGAGCGAAGTTTCGGACGAAGACGCACGGCGCGTAAAGGCGACATACGGCCAAGAATGGCGCCGCCAAGGTGCGCACACGGTCGGAGTGAAGCGTGGGCCACGCGGATATTATGTTTGGGTGGGCGTCGATCCGGCGCAGCCATTGCCGTCATCGCAGACGCACGACGGAGTAGATGTCGTTTTCGAGCATGCGCAGGCCCCGCAGCCATTTGCGCTTTGACGATTGTGCAAGTCTACCCCACCTGCAGCAACACCGCGCCTGCCGCGATCGCTCCCGCGGCACACCAGCGGCGCCAGGTCATTTTGTCGCCGAGGAAGTGCATTGCGAGCGCGGTGCCGAACAATACGCTGGTTTCCCGCAACGCCGCGAGTTGCGCTGTCGCGCCGTAACGGTAAGCGAGCATGGCCGAGCCGTAAGTGGTGATCGAGAGTGCGCCTGCCAGCGCGCCGAGTTTCCATTGCTTGCGCGCTTCGACGATGATGCGGCGGCCTCGTATCCCCGGCGCGGTGGCGAGCACGCAGGCGCCATGCGCCACGAAGAACCACAGCACATAAGTGAACGGCTCGGGCACCGCGCGCACGCCCGTGGCGTCGATCAGGGTGTAGATGCCGATGGTCAATCCCGTGCCGAGCGCAAAAGCGAGGCCGCGCAGCGCGCCGTCCGTGGCGCGGTGCGAAAGCCCCATCGCGATCACGCCTCCGCACACCATGGCGATGCCTGCGATTTCCGAGAGCGGCGCGCGCTCGTGCAGGATCAGAATCGCGCCGATGGCCGTGAACAGCGGTCCCGTGCCGCGCGCGACGGGATAGACCGCCGAGAACGCCGCGCTCTCATAGGATTTGACCAGCAGCAATTCGTAGACGGCATGCACCGCCGCCGTCGCGAACAAGAGCCAGACGGCGAGCCCGTGGGGGAGGGGCACGAGGAACAAAAACGGCGCCACCAGCACGGCCGAAAACGTGCCGATGAGGAGGCGCATGGCGTAGGGGTCGTCGGCCCGTTTCGTCAGGAGGTTGACGACGGCATGGACGACGGCGGAAAGAAGGA
>JBEKDC010000083.1:0-12594 GCA_050014535.1 Rhizomicrobium sp. | reverse complement strand
TAGATCCACGCACCTGCAGCTGCCACGAGGACTATGCCGATCAGATATACTTGAACGAAGAACAGGACGACTCCCGCACCTCCTAAGATCAGGGCCGGCATCGGAAACTTGGCAAAATACCTTCTGATAGCCGCGCGTTTTTGTGCCTCGGTCAAATGAGCCCCCCCAAAATGTTCACCCGCAACTGTGCCTATAACCCCTTTTGTTCCGAAGGACAATTCAAAAAAGCGACGGGACGGGTTAGATGCAGCACTGAAGAAGTCGGCGAGATTTACTTCCGACAATCTGACGGAATAGAGCCTATCTGTCCCCGTCCGACTATCCTGGAGTGAGTTTCCCGAAAGTTGTCTTGCCTTCGACGCATGAGAAAGGGATCAACTTTGTCGATAATTTGTGCAAGATAAAGTCGGTCCGAACGAACTCACCCCGCACGGAGCAACGACATGCGCTATCTGCACACTATGGTCCGCGTGGCGGACCTCGACAAATCGCTCGCCTTCTATTGCGAGTTGCTGGGTCTCAAGGAAATAAGGCGCGTGGACAACAAGATGGGCCGTTTCACGCTGGTGTTTCTCGCAGCACCGGGCGATGCAGACCGCGCGAAATCCGAGCAGGCGCCGATGGTGGAGCTCACCCACAATTGGGATCCCGAGGATTACAAAGGCGGCCGCAATTTCGGCCATCTCGCTTATCATGTGGACGATATCTACGAGACCTGCGCCAGGCTGATGGCCGGCGGCGTCACGATCAATCGGCCGCCGCGCGACGGCCATATGGCGTTCGTGCGCTCGCCAGACGGCATATCCGTCGAATTGCTTCAGGAAGGCGCGCCGAAGACTCCGGCCGAACCGTGGGCCTCCATGCCGAACACGGGAGTTTGGTAATCCCGGGCTGTAGGTCGCATATGCGCCGGTCCTTGAAATCGCCTATAAAGCCCCCGCATCAAACCGGAGCGGCGCGGCTTCTCCGGACACGGCCGGAACATGAACGGAAAAATTCTCGTCGCCTTGGCAATTTTCGTCGTGCTCGCGATCCTGGTCGCGGGGCTTTCCACCTTGTGGGTTGGCGGAGATTTTGCGCGCAAATGGTCGAACCGGCTGATGCGCTACCGCATAGTCGCCCAGTTCGTCGCCATCGTCATCATCATGGGACTGCTCTATTTTTCGAGCCATTGAGCCCGCCGCCCGATTCTTCTTGCAGAGATTGCGTGCCTCGTGTTGTTACGGGGCCGGAAAGGACCGGCCATGGCCAGGACGCTTTACGACAAAATCTGGGATGCGCATCTCGTCCACGAGACGCCCGGCGAAACGAGTGTGCTCTATATCGACCGCCATCTCGTCCATGAAGTGACGAGTCCGCAGGCGTTCGAAGGGCTGCGCACGGCAGGACGAAAGGTGCGCCGTCCCGATCTGACTTTGGCCGTGGCCGATCACAACGTGCCGACCACCAATCGCGCCGCCGGCATCGCCGATCCGGAATCGGCCCAGCAGATCGCAACCCTAGAAGCGAATACGCGCGAGTTCGGCATCGAATATTTTCCCATGAGCGATATCCGCCAGGGCATCGTGCATATCGTGGGGCCGGAACAGGGCTGGACCTTGCCGGGAACGACCATCGTCTGCGGCGATTCGCATACCTCCACGCATGGCGCGTTCGGCGCGCTCGCCTTCGGCATCGGAACGAGCGAAGTGGAGCATGTGCTCGCGACGCAGACGCTGTTGATGAACCGCGCCAAAAATATGCGCGTGACCGTCGCCGGGAAGCTGCCGCTCGGCGTCACCGCGAAAGACATGGCGCTCGCCATCATCGCCAAAGTCGGAACGGCAGGCGGCACCGGCCATGTGATCGAATATGCGGGCGACGCGGTCACGGCACTTTCGATGGAAGGCCGCATGACGCTCTGCAACATGACCATCGAAGCAGGTGCGCGCGCGGGTCTCGTGGCGCCGGACGAGATCACATTCGCCTATGTCGCGGGCCGTCCCCGCGCACCGAAGGCGGCGTCGTTCGAAGGCGCCGTCCGCTATTGGCGCACGCTCAAATCCGACGACGACGCGAAATTCGATGTCGAGCTGCAGCTCGACGCAGCCGAGATTCCGCCGATGGTCACCTGGGGCACGAGCCCGGAGCAGGCGCTGCCGGTGACGGCGCGCGTGCCGGATCCCGCCGGCGTTTCCGACGACGGAATCCGGGCCGGCCTCGAACGCGCGCTCGCCTATATGGATTTGAAGCCCGGAACGGCGCTCAAGGATGTGCGCATCGATCGGGTCTTTATCGGCTCCTGCACCAATGGCCGCATCGAAGATCTGCGCGCCGCCGCTTCCATCGCGCGCGGACGCAAAGTGGCTCATCATGTCGGCGCGATGGTGGTGCCCGGTTCGGGGCTGGTGAAGGAGCAGGCCGAACAGGAAGGCCTCGACGAGATTTTCACCGCCGCGGGATTCGAGTGGCGCGAACCGGGATGCTCGATGTGTCTGGCGATGAACGCGGACCGTCTGGAGCCGGGCGAGCGTTGCGCCTCGACTTCGAACCGCAATTTCGAAGGCCGCCAGGGCCGAGGCGGCCGCACCCATCTGATGAGCCCCGCCATGGCGGCAGCGGCGGCGATTGCCGGGCATTTGGTGGATGTGCGGGAGTTTCAGTAACTCGGCGCGGGCCCCCTTCCGCCTCGCTTCGCTCGGCACCTTCCCCCGCGAGGGGGGAAGGCTAAGAAATAGGTCGGCGCTTCGCCCTTTTTCTAACCTTCCCCCCTCGCGGGGGAAGGTGTCGCGCGGCGTTAGCCGCGTGACGGAAGGGGGCCCGCCAGATTCGACCGCCTTCAAAAAAAACTAATCGGATCGATGTCTACGGTAAGCCGAATGCTGTCCGGCTGTTTCACGGATCTTAATTTTGGCCGTCGAAAGTGAATTTTCCGGTGGCGATGTCCATCTCGCCGAATTGGGAGGACGAGAACGAGAGACAGAAAGTCTTCCCAACGTCTCCAGGGCGCAACATGCACCGCGGACCAGATGATCCGACGAAGTCGATGGTCGGATGGGGGCCGCGGTAGGGTTCAAGCCCGGCATCGACGAACGGATTTTTGCGCCACAGGATTCGGCCACCGGAACTGATCGCCACAACATGTCGGCCGTCGGTTTCGACATAGATGATGACGTTGGCCGTCGTGTCCTTATAGATGAGACCCGTAATGGCCGGGGGATACCCGTCACGCAAGGGCGCCGCGGAAGCGACCGCGACGAAGCTCAGGCCGATGAAGCACAGCCAGACTTTCAGGGATCGCATGCAGTCTTTGTCCTCTTTTCCTTGTCGTGCGCCAGCAGCGCACCGGCTTCGTCGTTCTGCTCTTTGGCGCTGGTCGGGACCTTGAAGCCCAAGCGTTGCAAGGCTGCGATGGCTTCGGGCATGTCGCGTATCGCGGCTTCACGATATAGCCAGACGGCCGCGACCCTGTCCTGTTGAACGCCGCGCCCGGACTCGCACAAGACGGCAAGATTGTAGGGGGCAGCACTCCATGTGTGCGCGGCTCTACCGTATAACGTCGCCGCTTTGCTTTCATCTTTCGGCGCGCCGCGCCCCTCTTCGTAGAGCGCGCCGAGATTGTTCAAGGCGATGTGCAGATCGCCGAACTGGTTTCTTTCCCATCCACCCGCGATCACCTTCTCGTACCAGCGCGCAGCTTCGGCAGGATCCTCGCGGATTCCCCAGCCTACGTCATAGCGCAAGCCCAGCAGCAGCATGGCATGCCGGTCGCCCATGGACACGGCGCGCATCAGCCACCGATTGGCTTCCACATCGTCGCGCTCATCGCTCCACGCCCCAATGTAAAGGTCCACGAGCGCCTGGACGGCTTCCAGATTGTTGAGATCGGCCGCCTGCTTGAACCAGTGCGCCGCTTCTTTGATGTCCTGTGGAACACCCCACGGTTCGGCGTATAAGTGGCCAAGCAAGATCATCGCTTTCGGATCGCCAAGAGCGGCCGCCTTGCGCCACCAGTGTTCAGATTCCTTGGGATTGTTCCAACTTCCCCAATAGTACATCGGCCCGCCCATAGCGCCATCACCGGACCGCAGAGCGTGGTGGGCGAGCTCGTACATGGCGTCGAGGTCGCCCGCATTGGCGCGAGCGGTGAGCTTTTGCCGCGCTTGGTCACTTAGCGGCGGAAGTGCCACCCCGATGGCAGCTATCGCAGACTCTGGCGCAGAAGGCGGCTTATCTTCCGCAAAGACAGACGTCGTCGTGAAAATCGACATCAGGAACGCGCAAACAGTTGCTCGCCAATGCGTCATGCTCATCCCCTAGATCAGCAGCTTAGCAGGAGACAGAAGTGGGCGCACGCATCTGGTGAGCCCGCATGGCGGCGGCGGCGATAGCCGGACATTTGGTGGATGCGAGAGAGTTTCAATAGTCATTTTGCCTCTCCCACTTTGGGGAGAGGCAGCGAGCGACAGCGAGCGGTGAGGGGGTGCTAGTGCAGCATCAAATCTCTCAAGCATTTCCTGCTGCATGAGCGCCCCCTCACCCTGCCCTCTCCCCCTGCGGGGGCGAGGGAAATTAGAAAAAACTGATCGGATCGACATCCACCGTCAGCCGAATGCTCCCCGGCAGCTTCACCGGCGCGAGCCAGGTGCGGAGGTAGGCCTGGATGTCGACGCTGCGTTCCGTCTGAAGCAGGAGCCGCTCGCGGGTTTGGCCGCGCAACACGTGATAGAAGGCGGGAGTCGGTCCCCACACTTTCGTGCCGCGCGCCGTTGGTGCGGCTTTGGCAAGCGTGCGTCCCGCATCGCGCACCGCTTCGCCGTCCGGGCTTGAAAGTATGAGTGCCGCCAGGCGACCGAAAGGCGGTGCGCCGGCGCGTTCGCGAAAAATGCGTTCCTGCTCGAGAAAGGCGTCGCGGTCGCCGCTTGCCAGCGCCTTCATCACCGCGTCTTCCGGATTGCGCGTCTGGATCATGACCAGCCCCGGCCGTTCGGCGCGGCCCGCGCGGCCCGAGACCTGATGCAGCATTTGGAAGGTGCGCTCGCGCGACCTCAGATCGCCGTCCGATCCGCCGAGATCGGCATCGACCACGCCAACGAGAGTCAATTGCGGAAAATGATGGCCCTTGGCCACGATCTGCGTTCCCACCAGCACATCGATTTCGCGTTTCGCCATGGCGCGGATGGCGGCCTGCGTTTCGGCGGGGCCGTGCATCGTATCGCTGGAGGCAATCGCCATGCGGGCCTCCGGAAAGATCGCCGCGAACTCCTCCGCCACGCGCTCGACGCCGGGTCCGCAGGCGACGAGCGATTTCTCCGCATTGCAGTTCGGGCAATTGACGGGTGTCGGCATCGCGAAGCCGCAATGATGGCAGACGAGCCTTCGGTGATAACGATGCTCGACCAGCCACGCGGAGCAATTGCGGCAGATCATCTTGTGTCCGCACGCTTCGCATAGCGTGAGCGGCGCATAACCGCGGCGATTGAGGAACAGCATCGCCTGCTCGCCGCTGCTGAGCGTGGCCGCCAACGCCTCGCGCAAAGGCGACGAAAGCCAGGTGCCCGGCTCGTTGTGCGTTTGGCGCAGATCGATCATCCGGATCTCGGGCATGTTGGCGAGCCCGTGGCGCTCCGGCAGTTTGAGCCAGTGATATCGCCCGCTGGTGGCGTTGACATAGGTTTCGAGCGACGGCGTGGCGCTGGCGAGTACGACGGGGCACTGCTCGATATGTCCGCGCACGACGGCCATGTCGCGCGCGTTATAAATGACGCCGTCTTCCTGTTTGTAAGCCTGCTCGTGCTCCTCATCGACGATAATTAGCCCGAGTTCGTGGAACGGGAGGAACAGAGCCGAACGCGCGCCGACCACGACTCGCGCTTCGCCGCGCATCACGGCGCGGTAATTGCGGCGCCGTTCCTTCTGCGACAGATCGGAATGCCATTCCGCAGGACGGCAACCGAAACGCTCGGCAAAGCGCTCGAGGAACTGCACCGTGAGCGCGATCTCCGGCAGCAGGATCAGACATTGCTTGCCGCATCTGAGCGCTTCGGCGACGGCGTCAAAATAGGTCTCCGTCTTGCCCGAGCCTGTCACGCCGTCGAGCAATGTCACGGAATAGTGGCCCGCTTTCACGTCCGCAGCGAGCGCCTGCGCGGCGCTTTGCTGTTCCGCATTGAGCGTGGTGTGCGTGAAAGTCGGATCTGGCATCTCCAGCGGCGAAAATTCTGGCAGCTCGGTTTCCATCAGCGCGCCGCATTCGATCAGTCCGCGCACGACTTGCGGCGTGACATTGGCTTCCTGCGCGAGGGCCGCGACGCTGCGCGCCAAACCATCGCCTGCGAGCGCGAGCGCGCGTGCCCGCGCCGGCGTCATCCTTTTCGGCGTGACATCTCCTCGGGCATAAGCGATGCGGGGAATCTCCGGCTCGAAGGCCTGGCGCGTGCGCAGAGCGAGCGCAAGAACCGAGCCCGGCGGCGCAAGCGTATAGCGCGCCACCCAGTCGATGAAATCGCACAGCCGTTCCGGCAGACGCGGATTTCCTTCGAGGGGTGTGGCATCTTTGAGACGCGCATCGGCGATCGTGCCCTCGCCTTTGCCCCACACAACGCCTAGCGCCTCGCGCGCGCCCAACGGGGCCAGGACTACCGTTCCACGCGGCAGAGGTTCCGCGAGGCGATAGTCATAGGCGCCGGATAGCGGCAGCGGCAGGAGCACTCCCGCGCGTTCTGTCGCGGGGCAGGGCTTCAAGGCAGCGTCCTTCATGGGTACACTTTCCAGACCGATTCTCATTGGTCAATCCATGACGCTTTTCATCGATAGTGCCGATCCCAGGGAGATCTCCGAACCGGCGGCCACCGGCCTGGGTGTGACCACGAGCGGCCTCGCGGCATTCCTCGAGGATGCGCGCAAGACCCGCACAAAGCCGGCAAGCCGATGAGCAATCGCGCCGAATCCCGCGCACCCGCCGAAGCCGCCGCCGAAGCGGTGAAGGCCTATATCAGAATGAACCGCGCGCGGCTCGCGGCGGACGGCGAGTTGATGGCGCTGCTGCTGCCGGAGCGCTTCGATTCCAGCGACGTGCGCGATCTCCAGCGTTTCGTCATCGACCGGCTCACGACAGAGAACGCGGCGTTGCGCGCCGAACGCGACGGGCTCAGAGGCGCGCGGGACCAGGCGGTGCGGCTCGGCGAAGGCGTCCATCGCGCGGTGCTCGATCTGATCGATGCGCGCAGCTTCGAAGAAGCGATTGCCGTCGCGACATCCTCCGCGCCTGCCTTCGGCGCCGACCGCGCGTCTCTCTGTGTCGAAGGCGAAAACGGCAAAGCGCCGAAAGGCACCGAAGGCGTTCGCCTGATCGCGCCGGGCACGATTGCAGCGGTGCTGGGCCGCGAAGGCATGGGCGCAATTCTCTCGGGCGGCGGCGAACTGCTTCTCGGCAATGGCGGCGCCGAGTGCCGCAGCCTCGCCGCGTTCCGGTTACGGATCTGGCGCGACGCGCCGCAGGCGCTTTACGTTCTCGGCTCGCATGCCGAAGGCGCCTTCGAGGGCGACGATGCGACCGCCGATCTCGGATTCTTTGCCCGCGGACTGGAGCGCGCCATCCGCGCATGGCTCGATCTGCCGAAACTCTGAAGTCCGGTTGGCTGGCTTCGCTCGCCCATGAAAAGCGCGCGAGCCCGCACACCTTGCGCGCCTATGGCGACGACGTTTCGCGCTTTCTCGATTTCCTGCTGGATCATTTGAGCGGCACGATCGACGAGCGCGCGTTGGCCAGGCTGTCGCCGGCCGATATTCGCGCCTTTGTGACCTTGCGGCGGGAAGAAGGGTTGGGTGCGCGCGGCGTCAGGCGCGCACTGTCGGCGACGCGAAGTTTCTTCCGCTATCTTGCGCGCGAGGAGATTCTGGAAAACCCCGCATCGCGCGCCGTACGCGGTCCGCGCCTGCCGCGCACCCTGCCGCGACCGCTCAGCGAAAAGGACGCCGCTCGCACGATTGCAGAAGCGGGCGAACACGATGTCGAATGGATCGCCGCGCGCGACGCAGCACTTCTCACGCTGCTTTACGGCGCCGGGCTTCGCATTTCCGAGGCATTGAGCCTCAAGCGCGGCGATGTACCTTTGGGGCCGTCGCTGACCGTGATGGGCAAGCGGCAGAAGGAACGCAGCATTCCCGTGCTGCCGGTCGTGCGCGAAGCGGTTGCGCGCTATGTGGAATGTGCCGGCGAACTGGCCTTCGCGCAGCCGCCTAGCGGGCCGCTGTTCCTGTCGCGCCGGGGCAAACCGATGAGCGCGCGCGAGGCGCAGGCCCTGATGCAGCATCTGCGCGGACGACTGGGATTGTCCGAACGGGCCACGCCGCACGCACTGCGACATTCCTTTGCGACGCATCTGCTCTCCAATGGCGGCGACCTGCGCGCGGTGCAGGAGCTGTTGGGTCACGCGTCGCTCTCAACCACGCAGCTCTACACCGAGATCGACACCAAGCGCCTCATGGACGTCTACAAGAAAGCGCATCCCAAGGGGAAAGCGCGTCCCAAGAAGAAAGCCGCGTAAACGGCGAACCGAATGCAATACCAACGGCCCCGGCCCTTCACCCTCTCGTTGTCATAGCCCGCGAAAGCGGGCTACCCAGGTGGAGCTTGTTCATCGTGCATGTGACACTCACATCGGCGCTCCTTCTTCGAGATCAGAGACGCGTCACCTAGGTGGCCCGCTTTTGCGGGCCATGACACGTACGGGAAGAGCGAGTCACAATTTGCGGCAGTTGGTATAAATTCAAATCGTATCCGGCGCTTCCTCGGATACCGATTGCGTGATGCGGGCTCCCGACCAGGATTGGGCCAGCAACAAGGCGAAGACGAGAGCGGCGACACCCATCGCCGACATCAGGAGATAGGCGCGACCGCCATAGGCGGCATAGAGCGGGCCGGAGGCGTAGGTCGCCACTCCCATGACAAGACCTGCCGAGCAGACCGCATAAAGACTCTGTGCCGTGGCCGCGAGGCGCGGCGGCACGGCCTTGAGAATGAAATACATCGCACCCAGATGGGCAAGCGCAAACGTGCCGCCATGGAGAAGCTGCGCGAAGATCACAAACGGCAGCGGAGGATCGAAGGCGAGGATCGACCAGCGTGCGACACAGCAAAGCGTGCCTGCGATCAAAAGCGTCATCGCGCCGACGCGCCGGAACAGCTTCAGCGACACCGAAAACAGCGCGATCTCCGCCAGCACACCCAAGGGCCAAATGATTCCAATCAACCTGCCGCTATAGCCGAGCGCGCGCCAGTGCAGACCGCCGAAGGAATAGTAAAGCGCGTGAGAACCCTGGTCGAAGCTTGCGGCAGCGAGAAACAGCATAAAGCTGCGCGAGCGCATCAGTTCGTGCGCTTCGGCGAAAGTCGCCCGCATGCGCACGCGCAGGTTTCCGGGCTCGCGGGTGGGAGGCGCGGCCGGGAGTGCCCAAACTGCGACAACATTCAGGATCACCGCCACGGCCAGCCATGGCGCGATCACGACAAGTCCGAACAGCGACACGCACTCGCCTGCCACGAGATTTCCCGCCACGAACGCCGTCGAGGCCCACAACCGCACATGGCCGTAATCGAAGCCGAAACGGTCGGCGAGACGCACGCTGACGCTTTCCAGGAGCGGATTGACCGCGCCCAAAGCGACGCTGGCGGGAACCGCCGCGACGAAAAGCAGAAGCGGCGTGCCGACGCCGTTGAGCGCGAGATAACCCGCCGTCACCACGAGATAGAGCGCGATCATCATGCTGCGCCGGTCGTTGCGCGCATCCGCTATCAGGCCCGTCAGGGGCAATACGGCCACGCGCAGCAGCAATCCTGCCGAGAGCAAGGTGCCAATCTCCGTCGGCGAAAGGCCTTTCCAACCCAGCCACGCGCCGAAGAAAGGCGTGCCTGCGCCTCCGATCAATCCGGACGCGCCCTGCGCCAGCGCAAGGCGGAAAGCCACGCCGCGATAGGGTTTCATCCGAGGGGAGACTTCAGCAGCCGCCTCGCTGCAGATGCTTGGAGCACGGTCCAGATGCGCTTTTCGCCCGTGCGTGCGTCGTCGCCGGGCTGCTCTTCGAGATAGATCTGCAGTTCGATCAGGAGCGCGCGCAGATGTGCGTTGCTTTTGTCGAGCGCCGATATCAGCAGCGAGGCGTCGGCGGACGCGGCGGCTTCGTCGAGTTTCGCTTTCAACTTCGTGTCGCCGACCAGCGGCGTCACCGCACCGAAAGCCGCACGCATTTCGGCGTTGTCGGTCGCGCGGATGTCTGCGCCGCGCTCATATTCCTCTGCCGCGAACAGCATCAGGAACGCCAGCAGCGCCGTCGAGCCTTGCGAATAGGCATTGGGCAGGAGCGGAATGACACCTGCCATCAACTGTCCTGCCGAAACCTTCAGAATCCGATCGGCTTCCGGTGTCATGACGCGCCACACAAACGATCCGCCAGAACCTTGTTGTGGAAGGCAAGGCAAAACCAGCCGGAAAATGCGTTGACCCCTTCGGTGTTGCGTCCTTGCGCATATTCGCGCGCGGCGGAAATCCAGATCGCCAGTCCCTTGAGACTTGCGAATGTCTCCCACCACGCGAGCGCCTGCGGTTCGACGCGAAGACCGCTCGATTTCTCCCACACCGCGATTGCGCGTTCGCGTTCGATCGTGCCGGCCGGATGCGTGGGATCGCCATGCGACCACAAAGGATCGAGCGCCCAGGCGAGATCCTCGAGCGGGTCGCCCAGATGCGCCATCTCCCAGTCGAGAATGGCGCGGATATTGCCGTTCGTATCGGAGAGGAAATTGCCCGTGCGATAATCGCCATGCACGACCGAGATTTTCTGCGCCTGCGGCGGCGGGTTGCGCCGCAACCGGCGAATGGCGGCCCGCGCGATGGGCTGCGGCTCGCTTTCGTCTTCGTCGATCACTTTTTCCCAGCGCGCCAGTTCATGACGCCAGCAAGAGCTCGTATCGCGCGCACCGTCGAAATCGCCGAGCCCGATATCTGTGGGATCTGGTTTTGCGATGCGCCCGAGGATGCTCCAGAACTGCTGTCCGACTTTCTCGCGATGTTCGCCATAGGGATCGGGTGCGAGGATCGAGCCCGCGCTGCAATCCGTAATTTCTTCCATGATGAAGAAAGGCCGCTCGAGCGCTGCTGTGTTCAATTCGAGCGCGATGGGTTCGGGAACCGGCAATCCCAATTTGTGAAAGGCGCCATAGGCGCGGAATTCCGTCGTGCGGTCGGTTTCGATCAGGCTCGCCACCGGATCGCGGCGCAGCACCAGCGCGCGTTCGATGGGTCTGTCGTTCTTCGTGTAATGCACACGGAAGCGATATGTCTCGCGGCTCGCCCCGCCCGGGATGCGCGCAAGATCCGACACGACGAGATCCGGCGCCGCCAATTTCGGCGCGAGATAGGTCTGCAGCCGGATCGAAAGGTCCTCGATCATGTCACGGCGACCGGTTTTCTCTTCCCCCGCTTGCGGGGGAAGTGTCCGAGGTAGTCGGACGAAGGGGGCCCCCTCCGCCTCGCTGCGCTCGGCACCTCCCCCGCGCGCGGGGGAGGAGGATCAATAACGTGACTCGCTCCGCTCACAGCGCGGTATCCGCCAGCTCTTTGAAACCCGACGGCGCGTGCGGGCCGATCACGAGTTGCTCGAGCACGCCTGCTCCCACGCGCTCCGTCTCCGGCCCGATCAGCCGCGCGGTGCAGAACGCCTGCACATGCCAGAAACGGGGATCGTTCTCGTTGACGCTTGCGAGGTCATAGGTGTCGTAGCCGAGCGCGTTCTCGCCTTTGTAATGGCCGTGGCCCCATTCGGGATGCATGTAGCCGATGCCGGACATGTAGAAATTGAATCGCGGCACGAGTTCCGCGCGCCATGCACCGCCGTCCGGCGCAAGCGTTTCGATGATTGCGCTCTTCGCATGCCGCGTTCCGGATTTGTAGACGATCTCGGATCCGCAGCGCGCCATATGCACGGGCTCCGTGTCGCCGAGCCCTCCCAGCACCGAGGCCGTGTTCCAGGGGATTCCGCTCGCTTCCGCATTGTTGTGATAAAGCATGAAACGATCCGCCTAAGCCCGATGGGCCGCACACCCCAGGAACGGTCGCGCGTTCCGACCATCATGTCGGGATCGATGCGCTTGCCCTTCACGCTCACAAAGCCTTCGTAACTGCCGTTCTGCGTCAGCCGCGTATAATCCATCACCGTGCGGGGACCGTGGCGATAGGTGAAGCGCGGTTCCTCCACCGCATTCGCGCGCGCCTCGAACAGGAGATCGGCCGAGATGCCATGTTTGTTATCATCGACCCGCAAGCGCAGCTTCCTGAGCGGCTCGACTACTTCGATGGAGATGGGACCGACCTTCGTGTCCATTCTTTCGGAGCGGAGCAGGCGCGACGCGTGCAGATTGTGCTGCACGCCATTCTCGATGACGGAGAACGCCGCATCCATCACATTCAGATGCGGATAGACGCCGAGCGCGGCTGCGAAGAACACCTGGCCGTCCATCGTGTAGCCGTTGAAGAAATAGCGGTCGTAGAAATTGCGGTCGGTGCCCGAAGTGGCGATGGGCTCCGGCAGCTGGTGAACGGGATAGTCGTCGGCTTT
>JBEKDC010000082.1:0-13932 GCA_050014535.1 Rhizomicrobium sp. | reverse complement strand
CGGCACTGTCGTCTCCACCCTTCCTTAAGTCGCGCGGTGCATCCATTGTTCCGTTTCGCGGAACGGGAACGGCGCCATGAAAACGATCGGGATGTTGGGCGGAATGAGTTGGGAATCCTCCGCCGTCTATTACCGCATCCTCAATCGCGAAGTTCAGACACGATTGGGCGTCGTCCATTCGGCGAAGACGCTGATGTATTCCTTCGATTTCGGCGAGATGTCCGTCCTGCAGCATTCCGGAAAAATGGCGGAGGCCAACGATCTCATGGCGACCGTGGCGGTCAATCTCGCCAAATCCGGCGCCGATTTCCTGATGATCTGCTGCAACACGATGCACACGGCCTCCGCGCTGATGGAACAAGCGGCCCGTATTCCGCTGCTGCATATCGCCGATCCGCTGGGAGCCGCGATTGTGCAGAGCGGGTTCTCGCGTCCCGCGCTGCTGGGCTCCAAATTCACCATGGAGCAGGACGATATCCTGCGCGGGCGCCTCAAGACGCGTTACGGCATCGACGTCGTCGTGCCCGAAGGAGCAGATGCCGCCGAGGTGAGCCGCGTTATCTATGAAGAACTCGTTCGCGGCAAATTCCTCGATTCGTCGCGCAAGGCCTATCGCGACATCATCGCGCGCCTCGTGGCCAGGAGGGCCGATTGCGTCATTCTCGGCTGCACGGAATTGCCGATGCTCGTGATGGCCGAAGACTCCGCGGTACCGCTGTTCGACACGACGACATTGCACGCAATGGCCGCCGTCGATATGGCGCTCAGCTAAATACAGCCAGTTGAATCGGCGCGGCCCCCTTCCGCCTCGCTACGCTCGGCACCTTCCCCCGCAAGGGGTGAAGGCTAAGAATAATTGAATGGCGCTCTTCTTTCTAACCTTCACCCCTCGCGGGGGAAGGTGTCGCGCGGCGCCCGCCGCGTGACGGAAGGGGGGCCGACGCCGAATTCAAAAGCGGTTCAGCCGATCTCAAACTCCAACAACGGCAAATGCCGTCCGGGAATCGATTCCGACGGCGCGTCGCCCACGCGCTTGGCGCCCATGCGGCGATAGAATGCCTCCGCATTGGGGTCGGCGAGGATCACCAGCTTTTTCGCGCCTTCGGCCGCGATCAGCGCGACGATCGCCAGGAACAATTTGCGGCCCACGCCTGTGCCGATCGCGCGCGGCTCCACAAACATGTGTCCCAAATCGAATGTGCCTTTCGCTTCGAGCGGCACGGCCGTTGCCACACCCAGCACTTCGCCTTGCGCGCTTTCGGCCACGAGCACGCGGCCGCGCGCGATCATTGCCGGGGTGATGGTCAGCGCGTCGGCGGATGCCGCCATGAAATCGGCGTCGTAACCCCAATGCGCCTTCGCACGCTTGCACACGTCCGTGAGCCGGCCGGCTTCGTCGGCGCGCGCGGGTCTGATTGCGTTCATGCGGCGATCCTAGCCCCGGCCGGCATTCGCCTGCCGTCACGATTTGGTTTATATCGCGACCGCGTCAGATGGCCGGATGGCTGCTGGGGGCGAAAGCTCCTGGAGGAAAGTCCGGGCTCCACGGAGATACGGTGCCGGATAACGTCCGGCGGGGGCGACCCCAGGGATAGCGCCACAGAGAAGAAACCGCCCGCCTTTGCAGCTTGCGCTGCTTCGGCGTGGCAAGCCTGAAGAGGCCTGCTGCGGCGAAGCCCCGAAACGCGGCAGGGCAAGCCCCACCGGGAGCAAGACCAAATAGGGATGGCGAATGACCTGTTTCCGGGTCGTCATCCGGGTAGGTCGCGCGAGGCGTTCGGCGACGAACGTCCCAGAGGAATGGCCGTCTCCCGGGCAACCGGGAACAGAACCCGGCTTACAGGCCATCTGACGCTTTTCTAGCGGACTGCCGCGGACGGCCTCAGCGCGTCGGACAGAATGCGGAGAATCTCCTCCGCCGCGTGGCCGTCGCCATATTCGAGGATCGGTCGGCGAGGCCGATAGTCCGGAACCGTCCAAAGCCTGTTCCAGCCGCAGTCGACGGTTTCGACCCATTCCGTTTCGCTGCGCATAGTCACGCAGGGCACGCGATGGAAATAGGCCTCTTTCTGCAATCCCCCCGAGTCGGTCAGCACGATGCTTGCGGACTGCATCAGCCGGCACATGTCGAGATAGCCCAAGGGCTCGATGGGAACGACCCCGCTTGACGCGAAATCGATTCCGGCAGCCTTCGCTGCTTCCCGCGTTCGCGGATGCAGCGGCAATATCATAGGTTGCTTCTGCCCCTCCGCGGCGATGAAGGCCGCGATCCTCGCAAGCGTATTCGGATCATCGGTGTTCTCGGCGCGATGGACGGTTGCGACACCATAGGTGTGCGGCTCGAGCCCCAGGCGCGCGAGAATATTCGAGTGCTTTGCGGCCAGCCCGGTCGCGAGGAGCGTCGCGTCCTGCATCAGATCGCCGGTTCGGTGGACGCCTTGCGTGATGCCTTCGCGTACCAGATTTTCGACCGCCGCCGCTGTCGGGCACAGCAGCACGGAGCTCAGGCGATCGGCGACGATGCGGTTGATTTCCTCGGGCATATGCCGGTTGAACGACCGCAGGCCCGCTTCGGCATGCACGACGGGGATGGAGAGCTTCGCGGCCGCGAGCGCGCCGGCCAATGTCGAGTTCGTGTCGCCATAGACGAGAACGGCGTCCGGTTTTTCGGCGACGAGCACCTCCTCGATCGCCTCGAGCATGCGGCCCGTCATCGCGCCGTGGCTGCCGCCGTGAATGTCGAAATGATAGCGCGGCGGTGAAATTCCGAGTTCCGCAAAAAAGATTTCGGACATGTTGGCGTCGAAATGCTGTCCGGTATGGACGAGGATCTCCTCGAATCCGGGACCGGCGCGAGCGGCTTTGGAAAATGGAAAAGCCTTGATGAATTGCGGCCGGGCCCCCACCACGCTGACGAGCCGAATGGGCCGTGTGCGGCCGTCCGTATGCGGAGGGTTGGCGTACAACGATCACACCATCTATGTTAACGCGTGAATTTTCAGTCCGGCCACGCTAGCGCGGCCTGAAGGTCGCCGCTAGGATACGAAATCTGGCGGGGAAATACGTGAAAGCAGGCTTGGAATTGACCTATGCCGCGTTGCTGAGCATGGCGATTTGCCTGTTCGCCATGCCGATTGCGCGGCGGCTGAAAGTCATCGATTTTCCCGATAGCGGCCGCAAGATGCACCCGCTTCCCACGCCGCTGGTGGGCGGTATTGCCATCATGGTTCCGCTGATTCTGTGGTGCCTCGCCCGCATCGCGAGTGTACATGCGACTGAGCCCAACAAGTTTTTCGTGGCCATAGTTCTGGGCGGCGGCGCGGTCGCCATCGCCGGCTTTATCGACGATCAGCGTTATGTGTCGGCCGGCGCGCGCCTGCTTCTGCTCGCGATGGTTGCCGCCGCAGCCCTCGCGATCGACCAGGCGCTGATCGGCACTCACATCGACACCGCGAACTGGGGCGCGGTGGCCATTCCGTCGTGGCTGTTTGCTGCGCTGGTGGTGCTGGCCCTGGTCGGCTTCCCGAGCGCGGTCAATATGGCGGACGGCGTGAACGGTGTCGTCGTGTCGCTCTTTTTCGTATGGGCGCTCTGCATCGTATTCTCGTCGGCAGGCTCGGTTGCCGCTTCGGCAAGGGTGGTCGCGGTCGGCGCCGCAGTGACGTTTCTCTTCAATCTGCGCGGTCGCCTGTTCCTTGGCGATTGCGGCGCATTCGGCGTGGCTTTCGCCCTTGGGTTGATGACGGTCGCTGCGCACAACGCCGGACGGCTGCGGGTCGAGACTGTCGTCGTGTGGTATTTCATCCCCGTCGTGGATTGCTTCCGGCTGATGGTGAGCCGCCGGATCTCCGGGCGCTCGCCGCTCAGCCCCGACCGGAACCATTTCCATCATCGTCTTGCGCAGGCGTTCGGCGCTCAGACCGCACGCTGGGCCTATGTCGGGCTGGTGGTCATTTCGTCGACGGCGGCGACCTTTGCGCCGCAGTTCGACGATATCTATCTGGGACTGCTTGCGATCTCTTATGTCGTCCTGCTGCGGCCTGATCTCGTCGGCTGGCGCCCGCGCGCATTGCCGATTTCCGATAGCCCATCGAAGGCTCTAAGGCAGGATGTCGCGGTTCGGATTATTCCCGCCGCCGACGGTCGGCCGGCACAAAGGCAGCCCACGCTCAAACTGCCGCACGACGAAGGCGGCAACAAAACCCTACAATAGACGCAGATGATCGCTGCGCGGAACGAAATTAACGAATTCGGAGAGCCATGTTGGGCAGCGGGCCGCGCATGGGTTGAGTCGCCGGACAATCCTACCTAGATTGGCTGTATCCTGAAAACATCACGTTAGGGGACTGCATGAATTCGTCCGTTGCTCCTGTGGCTTCGCGCCTGACGCATTTAAAGCGCCTGGAGGCGGAGAGCATCCACATCATGCGCGAGGTCGCGTCCGAATTCCGCAATCCGGTCATGCTCTATTCGATCGGCAAGGATTCGTCGGTGATGCTTCATCTCGCGATGAAGGCGTTTTACCCGTCGCTTCCGCCATTTCCGCTGCTCCACGTCGATACCACGTGGAAATTCAAGGAAATGATTGCCTTTCGCGACGAGACGGTGAAGAGGTTGGGCCTTAAGCTGATCGTCCACATCAACGAGGACGGGGTTCGCCGCGGCATCAATCCGTTCGATTCCGGCTCGGCGCTCCACACCCAAGTGATGAAGACCGAGGGCCTCAAGCAGGCGCTGGACAAATACGGCTTCGATGCGGCTTTCGGCGGCGCGCGCCGCGACGAGGAAAAATCCCGGGCCAAGGAGCGGGTGTTCTCGTTTCGCACCGCGACCCATGCGTGGGATCCGAAAAGCCAGCGCCCCGAACTCTGGCGCCTCTACAACACGCGCGTCCGGCCCGGCGAATCCATTCGCGTGTTTCCGTTGTCGAACTGGACCGAACTCGATGTCTGGCAGTATGTGATGATGGAAGATATCCCCATTGTGCCGCTTTATTATGCAAAAAAACGGCCCGTGGTGGAGCGCGACGGCTCGTTGATCATGGTCGACGACGCGCGCATGAAAATGAAGCCCGGCGAGGCGCCCGAAATGCGGCTGGTCCGGTTCCGGACGCTGGGTTGCTATCCTCTGACGGGCGCCATCGAGTCGCCGGCCGGCACTCTGGAAGAAATCGTGAGTGAAATGCTGACTGCCCGCACGTCCGAGCGACAGGGCCGCGTTATCGATCACGACGAGAACTCGTCCATGGAGAAGAAGAAGCGGGAAGGCTATTTCTGATGACCGCACCCATGACGTCGCTTGCGGCCTATCTCGCGGAGCAGGAGAAGAAATCGCTCCTCCGCTTCCTCACCTGCGGCAGCGTCGATGACGGCAAATCGACGCTGATCGGCCGCCTGCTCTACGATTCGAAGCTCCTGTTCGAAGATCATCTCGCGGCCCTCGAGAAGGATTCGAAAAAACACGGCACCACCGGCGCGGACATCGATTTCGCGCTCCTCGTCGACGGACTGGAGGCCGAGCGCGAGCAGGGCATCACGATCGACGTTGCGTATCGATTCTTCGCGACCGACCGGCGAAAATTCATTGTCGCCGACACGCCGGGTCACGAACAATATACGCGCAATATGGCGACCGGCGCATCGAACTCGGAGCTTGCGATCATCCTGATCGATGCGCGCAAGGGCGTGCTCACGCAGACGCGCCGCCACTCCTATATCGCTTCGCTCCTGGGCATCCGCCACGTGGTCTTGGCGATCAACAAGATCGACCTGGTCGGGTTCTCCGAGGATGTTTATGACGGCATCGTCGCGGATTTTTCGAACTTTGCGAAGAAACTCCAGTTTCAGAGTTTCGCGCCAATCCCCATTTCGGCGCGCTTCGGCGACAACGTGATCGGCAAGAGCGAAAATACGCCGTGGTACACGGGTCCCTCGCTGCTCGAGCATCTGGAAACGGTCGACGTAGAGACTGCGCTGGGCGGAAAGCCTTTTAGGTTGCCGGTGCAGTGGGTCAATCGACCCAATCTCGATTTTCGCGGATTTTCGGGAACGATCGTCAGCGGTCGGATCAAGCCGGGCGACGAAGTCGTGGTGGCGAAATCCGGACGCCGCAGCAAGATCAAGCGCATTGTGACAATGGACGGAGATCTTGACGAGGCGCTGGCGGGCGAAGCCGTAACTCTGACGCTCGCCGACGAAATCGACATTTCTCGCGGCGATCTTATGAGCCCGCCCACGGCGCGGCCCGAAGTGTCGGATCAATTCTCTGCACATCTGCTGTGGATGGCGGAAGACGAGATGCTCCCGGGTCGGCAATATTTGCTGAAAATCGGCGCCCGCACCGTCCCGGTGTCCATCAGCGAGCTCAAGCACAAGGTCGACGTGAATACGCTCGATCACATGGCAGGCAAAACGCTTGCGCTCAACGAAGTGGGCTACGGCAACATTTCCGCAGCGCAGCCGATCGCGTTCGACGCCTATGCCGACAACCGCGACACCGGCGGCTTTATCCTGATCGACCGCTTCACAAATTCGACGGTCGCCGCCGGCATGATCGATTTCGGTCTGCGGCGCGCCACCAATGTCCATTGGCAAGCGCTCGACGTGAACAAGACGCTGCGCGCGGAAGCGAAAGGCCAGAAGCCGGGCGTGTTGTGGTTCACGGGTCTGTCGGGCTCGGGCAAGTCCACCATCGCCAATCTCGTCGAAGGCGCACTGTTCGCACAGGGCCGCCACACCTATCTGCTCGACGGCGACAACGTCCGACACGGCCTCAACCGGGACTTGGGATTCACCGATGTCGATCGGGTGGAGAACATCCGCCGGGTCGCCGAAGCGGCCAGGCTATTCGTCGATGCGGGCCTGATTGTGCTGGTCTCGTTTATTTCGCCGTTCCGGTCCGAACGGCGCATGGCGCGCGAACTCCTGGGGCCGGCGGAATTCATGGAGGTCTACGTCGATACCCCCATCGAAATCTGCATGCAGCGCGACCCCAAGGGCCTCTATCGCAAGGCGATGGACGGCGAAATCAAGAACTTCACCGGCATCGACAGCCCCTATGAAGCGCCGGAGAGTGCCGAATTAACCCTCCACACCATCGAAACCGATCCGGCGGCGCTGGCGGAACAGGTCGTGGACTTTCTGCGTTCGCGGGAACTGATTCCCTGACAGGTGAGTTTCCCTCGCATGCTCGGTAAGCGTGCGTCGGTCTCGCAATAAAGTTGTGCCGACGAATGTTGCACCGGTGCAACGGTCGCCTTCAATGGCAGCGTTTAGCCGGCACGTTTCGGGATTTGGTTGACAGCGCATGAGTGGGCAACATTCAAGCGTCTCAGGGTCCTGACGGAGAAATTGGACATGCGGAAATCGGTATCTGTTGTAGCTGCGGCGGCATTTCTCGCATCGGCGATGGCCGCATCGGCTGACGGTGTACAATCGTCTCCGACGTCTGCAGCTCCTCTTGCACCCGGCGGAGCGGCCGGCGTCGACAACGCTCAGGCGATTTGGGCTCCGTGGGGCCTGTGGGTTGCAGGCGGTCTCATTACGGTTGGCGTCGGCACGGCGATTGTGCTGAGCGCGCACACAAATTCGACGCCGTCGACGAGCGGGAAGTAATTCGGTTCGTCAGATTTTGTCAAAAAAGGGCGCGGTTTCGCGCCTTTTTTCGTCTTTGCGGTCCCGGTCGGATCACAATTGGCCCGAGGGTTGCAAGACCGATCGTGTCCTTGAGAAGGACGGACCATCTGGCCGATTTCGCGCGCAGAGTGCGCGTTGCGGAACGATGCAACCTTCTGGCAGTATTTGTTCTTTTTGGAAACTGCGCCAAGCTTTGCGGGTTTAACTTTGAACGGAGTTTGTTGTCGAAGCGATCGTTGCAAGTCTCGATGGCTTCGACGTGAATATGGTTAGCGTTGGTGGGGACGATTGCCGGTTAAAGAAACGGGGGCGCTGCCGCAGGGCCGGTCGCGTAGAAAGAATGGTGCCGCGCGCAATCCTGCGAATTTTGGTCTCCCAATTCCTGTTTTGCTGCGTGTTTGTGCCGGCGATGTGCGATGCCAAACCCGGCGGCGGCGACTATTACGTGCGATTCGATCATTGGACCGATGCAGATGAGCGCGACTACGGTGAATTCGTCGCCGCCATCGGCGATTCCGATTGCACGACGGTCAACGCGTGTCTCAAGATCGCAGCAAATCCATTCCGCAATTCGGATCCGCCCAACGTAGTCTTTACCTCGGACTGCGCCAATCTTCCCTACATCTTGCGGGCGTATTTCGCGTGGAAGCGCGGTTTGCCGTTTTCTTACGAACGCGCGGTCGATTCGCGCGGGATCGCCGCCGACACGCGCTACTCCCGGGACGGCAATCGAGTCACGGGCCGAGTCGATGTGCTGAGCGGATCGACCAATGGCTACGCCCTGCTGGAAGCATTGCTCGACGCAACGTCTTCGGCATCCTATCGAATCCACCCGGATCTCGATGCACCGCTTCGGCCGGACCTCTATTCGGCAGCGATCCAAACGAAATCGATCCGCCCGGGAACCATCATCTACGATCCCAACGGTCATGTCGCACAGATTTTCCGCGTCGAATCCGATGGGCGGGTCCAGTATTTCGACGCTCACCCCGACAACTCCATCACGCGCGGGTACTATGATTTGCGTTTCATTCGCGCCCCGCCCGGCGAAGGTGCGGGCTTCAAGAATTGGCGGCCCCTGAAGCTCGTCGGCTATCGTCAGGGATCGGATGGCTCCCTGCTGGGCGGACATATCGAACTCGCGGCCAATGCCGAGATATCTGATTTCTCCGACGAACAATATTTTGGCAATGGGGTCCGGCCGAACGACGACAACTGGTCGGACGGTGGGTTCACTCTAAACGGGGAGAAGCTCGATTATTACGACTATGTGCGCGCCAGGCTGGCTGGCGGAAAGCTGCAATTCGATCCCGTCAAAGAAACGGGAGAGATGGTCGATTCGAACTGCAACGACCTGCACTATCGCGCGCAGGCGGTGGACCTGGCCGTCTCCGCGGGGATTGAGAACCGGAGCGAGCCGGATCGCCTCCCCCGGAACATCTACGGCACCGAAGGGGATTGGGAGATCTATTCCACGCCTTCGCGCGACGCGCGCCTGAAGACCGCGTTCAAAGAATTGCGCGACAAGGCGCAACGCTTTGTCGAAATGTATCAGCGTGCCGACGATACGCATCTGCTTTATTCCGGCAGCGATCTTGTGGGCGATATGCTCGATGCCTACGACCGGGAAGCCGGCAAGTGCACGCTCACCTATTTGCGGTCCGACGGTGTCCCGGTCACGCTTTCCTATGAAGAAGCGCGCAAACGACTTTTTCTTTTCTCGTTCGATCCCTATCAATGCATCGAACGGCGCTGGGGTGCGAGCGACGCGGGCGAGTTGTCGAGCTGCCGCGACGACAACCTGAAGAGCGCCTGGTATGGCGCCGAGCAGAATCTGCGCAATCAGATCGATCGTACTTACGATGCGCAGATGAATTTCTCGTTGCCCGAGCTGAAGGAGCCGGGTCCCGGCAAGGGTGTCATGTCGCCGCCGGAGACCGACGCGCGCGGCTATCTCGTCTCCATGCACGGCAGCGTTGTTGCGCGTCAGGTCGTAGCACCTCAGGTCGTGGCGTTGAGGGGCCCCGTCGACGACGTTCCGGTTCAGCCGGCTTTACCGACCGAGAATCCGGCCGATTGGCTGGCTGCGCAGAAATCTCGCTTCGATCATTGGCAATCCGACCGCCAAGGCGGAAACACGCGGGTCGCAAGCGCGAATTTGGTCGAATTGCCCGCGAACGGTTCCGCGCAATCCAGTTCTCCAACTGCCGTCTCGCGCACCGACATCTGGGACCGGCCGGACGCGCCTGAAATGGTCATCGTTCCCCCAGGCGCCTACCTGATGGGATCGCCCGGCTACGAGGCGGGCCGACGCAGCAGCGAGGGGCCGCAACATCGCGTTGTCATCGGTCGGGCCTTTGCTCTCAGCAAATATCTCGTAACCTTCAACGAGTGGGATGCCTGTGTCGCGGATGGCGGATGCGCATCGTACAGGCCCGGCGATGAAAATTGGGGCCGCGGTGACCATCCCGTGATCAATGTGAGCTGGAGAGACGCCCAAGCTTACGTGACTTGGCTGAGCGTGAAGACGGGCATGCATTATCGTCTGCCATCGGAGACCGAATGGGAATATGCGGCGCGCGCGGGCACACTGACCCCGTTTGCAGTCGGGAATGCCCTATCTACAGCCCAAGCCAATTACGACGGAGAAGGCATTGGGGGCACCTACCGAAAAACGACAACTGAGGTCGGACAATTCGCCGCCAACGATTTCGGTCTATTCGACATGAACGGTAACGCCTGGGAATGGCTGGACGATTGCTGGAATGAAAATTATCGTGCGCCGCACATGCCTGGCGACGGCGAGCCGATGCTGGCGGGAGATTGCGAACGTCGCGTGGTGCGCGGCGGCGCCTTCAACAGTTCCTGGGATTTTGTCCGCTCCGCGTCCCGGTTCTGGGAAGTGGGGGAGTTACGCTCTGCGCTGATCGGCTTTCGCGTTGCGAGAGATTTATAGGCGGCGTGGCGTCCACCGCTCGTGAGCCGATGTCGGCGCCGACGTCCAACTGATCTTTGCGACGATATTCCCTTCTTTCACCCGGTCGGACGCGGAGCCGATTCCAACGTCGGCAGCGGATGCACTCCTTGCTACCGGCATCTTCGTTCGTCAAATTGAGCCGAATAGCTTAAATGGAAATTAGGTGCCGCTGGCTTAGCCTACTCCCGAAGCAAGTTTGCGGAGAGAATAATCGTGAGAGGGAAATTCTTTACAGGAGCAATCGCGGTCGCACTGCTTGTCTGCAGCACGCAGACCCTCCTTGCACAATCCGTGTCGGCGCCGAGCGGGGCGAATGTGACAGCGGCTCAAGAGCGCACACCCGGAGGCGCTGCTGCGGCGCCGAGCGTGTTCGCGCTTGCGTTGAATCGCTTTTTCGCAACCGGAAAAGCACAATCCGAGTCAACTCAGACCGGGGCGATTGCGCCAGTGGCCGGAGAGCGAAAACCAGGCGGCGCCGCTGCGGCGCCAAGCGTGTTCGCGCTCGCGTTGAATCGTCTTTTCGCAGCGGGAAAAGACACCCGCTCTCGCGACGATAGCCGAGCGACTCAGCTGGCAGGCGTCAACAATTCGCAGCCCATCGCCGGACAGTAGTGTCATTGTGCTGCCGGCCGTTCACTGGCCGACAGCACACACGACATCTAAAGAACAGGGTACCGAACGCGAACGTCAGAACGCGCAAGTCGCGGTGAAATCGCCTAGCAGGCTGAATTCGATTTGAGACCGACCCGCAAGTTCTGGCAGGCGATGTAGGCGAGATCTCTGCCCGCGTCCGCTGGGTTCGTGGTCACGGCAGGGATGACGCCTCGCCCATCCACCAGAACCTGACGGTAAAGCGGCTCGGCTAAATTCATCTGTCCCAAGCCCTGATACGCAAGACCCAAGTCCAGCTGGAGGTACGGATCATGCGGAGATTCCGCCTGCGCCGGCGCGAAAACGTCGCGAGCCTTGCCATAATCGCCCGTATCCAAGGCTCTGTATCCCGGATCGAGAGCGGTCACACTGCCCCCGCCACCGAAGATCGAGCAAGCCGTTAACGCTAAGCCGGTGAGAGCTATTGCACAAACCGAAGCTAATGTTTTCATTTGAATTCCCCAAATTAAGCGCTGAATCACAACGATTCGAGTGCGCGCTTGGTTCCATCAGAAAAAAATGGTTCCTGCCGCCGATAAGTCAACCTTGCAAGTCCGACAAAAATTTGGGGCGATGCCGGGCCTGTGACTGTTTGCAGGCCTGGGTCGCCCGGTCCCGTTATTTGATCGCGTATTCCGGAGCCGGAAATGGACAACCAAGCTGTTCGGTTGACAAATTCACCATTGCTGTTCTAGCCTGCCAAAAGTACGAATTAGGCGCCAAGAGAGGGATGAAGACTATGCACGGCAAGCTATTTACGTCGTTGGTCGCGGCCGCGATGATTTTCGGGACAAGTGTGCCGGCATTTTCTCAAATGAGCGGCGGAGCCGCTGGCGCAGGGGCGGGTGTTGGATCAGGCGGCGCCACCAGCGGTGGTGCTGCGGTCGGCGGCGGAGCCGCTGTAGGTGGTACCGTAGCGGCTACACCGCTCGCTGTTGGCGGAGCGGCTGGAGCGGCTGCCACAGGGTTTGGAACTGCGGCGATAATCGGCACCGTCGGTGTAGCGGCCTTGATTGGTGGAATCGTCGTCGTGCTCCACTCAACGTCGTCGACCACGGGTACCCACTAAGTATTTCGGTTCGTTCGGGTTTTGCCAAAAAGGCGCTGTTTCGCGCCTTTTTGCGTTTGTAATGTTGCGTTTAGATCACGGTTGGATCCAGGGTCGAGCGGCCGACGCTCACATATGTGAAACCTGCTTCGGCCATATGGGTCGGGCGATAGATATTCCGCAGATCGACCATTAGGGGCCGTGAGAGCAGGCTGCGGAGCCGGGCCAGGTCCAGCGCCCGGAACTCGTTCCATTCGGTGAGAATCACCACGCCGTCGGCTCCCGCAATCGCTTCATAGGCGTCGTCGCACAGCTCGATATTGAGCAGCTTTTTTGCTTCCTTCATGCCTTCCGGATCGTAGCCGCGCACGCGCGCACCGGCTGCCTGCAATACCGGTACGATCACGAGACTGGGCGCCTCGCGCATATCGTCGGTGTTCGGCTTGAATGTGAGTCCCAGCACAGCCACCGTCTTGCCGCTGACGCCGCCAAAGGCCTCGACGATCTTGCCGGCCATCAGCCTCTTGCGGGCTTCGTTGACCTCGACCACCGTTTCCACGATCCGGGCGGGCGCCCCCGAATCATGTGACGTCTTAAGCAATGCGAGCGTGTCCTTGGGAAAGCAGGACCCTCCGAAGCCCGGTCCGGCGTGCAGGAATTTCGAGCCGATTCGCCCGTCCAGACCGATGCCGCGCGCCACGTCCTGGATGTCGGCACCCACCTTCTCGCAGAGGTCCGCCATTTCGTTGATGAAGGTAATTTTCGTCGCAAGAAAGGCATTGGCTGCATATTTGATCAGTTCGGAGGTCTCCCGGGACGTGAAAACGATCGGCGTTTCATGGAGATAGAGCGGCCTGTAGATCTCCTCGACGACCGCTCGGGCGCGCTCGGTCTCGCAGCCCACGATCACGCGATCCGGTCGGCGAAAATCCTCGATCGCGGAGCCTTCCCGCAGGAATTCCGGGTTTGACGCCACATCGAAATCGGCAGTGGGCCGCAGCTTGCGGATGATGTCTTCCACCTTGCGCCCGGTGCCCACCGGAACGGTGGATTTGGTTACGACCACCGTATAGCCCTCGAGCGCAGCGGCGATTTCCTCGGCCGCGCCGAACACGAAGCTTAAGTCGGCATGGCCGTCGCCTCGGCGGCTTGGGGTGCCCACGGCGATGAAAACGGCGTCGGCTCCCGGCACGGCCGAGGCCAGGTCGTCGGTAAACGAAAGTCGGCCGGCCTTGGCATTGGCAGCCACCACCTCGTCGAGACCGGGCTCGAAGATGGGAACTTTGCCCGCGTTCAGACCGGCGATTTTGGCCACGTCTTTGTCTACGCAGACAACATCGTGGCCGAACTCCGACAGACACGCCGCCGAGACGAGCCCGACATATCCGGTTCCGATCATGGCGATGCGCATGCAGGCAATCCCAGATTTCCCCGTTGTGTCGCCCGGGTGGCTGTATCTTTCAAGGGGGCGATAAACCGTTCCAGCGAAGGGTTCTGGATGTTCGCAACCGCCCGGGTTATGAGAAGCCCAAGCATCTTACCGATTTCTCTCCGATTCACGTGAGCCAAATGCCCCCTCAAAGTTCGCCTGCAGGTCCCCGCCATCATTTGTTTGTCTTCGT
>JBEKDC010000081.1:0-12325 GCA_050014535.1 Rhizomicrobium sp. | reverse complement strand
ACGCGAGGATTGGAAGAGCCGGACCGTCGAGGGAGCGCCAAATGCACCCACCTTGGATTGCAATGCCGCGCGAAAAGACTCGTCTGCATTGCAGAAGCACTTTCCCCGGACAGCCCTGCGCGAGCGGGGGAAGTGTCACGCGCGCGATAGTGCGCGTGACACAGGGGGGTGTCATGCTGACTTCCCCCTGCACCTCGCTTCGCTCGGCGCTTCCCCCACTCGTGGGGGAAGAGGATCAGAGAATCTGCGTGCTTCTGCATGCAAGAACTCATAGTTTGCTCTGGCAGCTGATCTTTTAGGAAAATTGTGCGGCGCCCTTAGTTCCATCGTGACGGGCTGGAGCCCACGAAAAACAAGGACGGAATCGCCTGTTTCGATTTCACCGTGCAGGGGACCGAATAACGGGGAACGCATATGCTTTTGAAAGACAAAATCGCCGTCGTCACCGGCGCGGCCAGCGGCATCGGCAGGGAAATCGCATTCACCTATGCGCGCGAAGGCGCGAAGGTCGTCATCGCCGATCTCAATCTCGACGGCGCGAACGCCACCGCGGCGGAAATCGCAAAGACCGGCGCGCAGGCGATCGGCGTCGCGATGGACGTGACCGACGAGGGGCAAGTCGAGGCCGGCATGGCGAAGGCCATCGCGGCGTTCGGCGGCATCGATATTCTCGTCAGCAATGCCGGCATCCAGATCGTGGCGCCGCTCGACGAATTCGAATTCTCGAAGTGGAAACTGATGCTGGCGATCCATCTCGACGGCGCTTTCCTGACGACGCGCGCGGCGCTGCGCCAGATGTACAAACAGGGCCGCGGCGGCAGCATCATCTATATGGGTTCGGTCCATTCGAAGGAGGCGTCCGTGTTGAAGGCGCCTTACGTGACCGCGAAACACGGGCTGATCGGTCTCGCCAAAGCGGTTGCGAAAGAAGGCGCGAAGCATGGCGTGCGCGCCAATGTGATCTGCCCCGGCTTCGTGCGCACGCCGCTGGTCGACAAGCAGATTCCCGAACAGGCGAAAGCGCTGGGGATTTCCGAAGACGATGTGATTAAAAAGGTCATGCTCAAAGACACGGTCGACGGCGAATTCACCACGGTCGAGGACGTGGCCGCCGCAGCGCTGCTCTTCGCTTCCTTCGGTTCCAACGCGCTGACAGGCCAATCCCTCGTCGTCAGTCACGGCTGGTCCATGCAATAGGCTCTGGTGTTCTCCCGAGTCTAAGTGGAGACTGCCGTTCCGGCCGAAGAAATAAGGGAGATGAAAATGCCGGAGTCCGCATTGGCTGATATTCGTGTTGTCGACTGCACGCATGTCATTGCCGGAGCCTATTGCTCGATGCTGCTGGCCGATCTCGGCGCAGACGTGATCAAGGTTGAACCGATCGGCGGCGAAGGCGACCGCATAAATTCAAACAGAGATTTCAGGCCGTTCGAGTTGGCGAACCGAAACAAGCGCGCCATCGCCGTCGACATTCGACGTCCCGAGGGTGCAGACATCATCCGCCGCTTGGCAGGGACGGCCGACGTTTTCGTCGAGAATTTTCGACCCGGTGTATTCGACAAGCTCGGCCTCGGTTACGATGACCTGAAAGTCGAAAACCCCGGCCTGATATATTGCGCGATTTCGGGATTCGGACACACGGGACCCTATCGCGAGCGCGGCGGCTTCGACCTTGTAGCTCAAGCCATGAGCGGGATCGCGAGCTTCACCGGCGAGATCGGGAGCACACGACCGGTCGCGGCCGGTGTTCCCCTCTCCGACCTCTCTGCTGGTTGCTTCGGTGCTCTGGGAATTTTGGCTGCTCTCAACTATCGACGCGCAACCGGAGTGGGCCAAAAGGTCGAATCCTCTCTTCTCGAATCTGCGTTGGGATATGCGTTTTGGGAGACAGGCCTGTATTTGGCGACCGGCGAAGTCGCCAAACCAAGAGGATCGCGACACAGGCTTGCCGCACCGTACGAAGCATTAAAGACGGCAGATGGCTACATGGCGGTTGGAGTCACGAGCCAGCGCCTTTGGTCCAAGTTCTGCAAGGCGTTAGGTGCGGATGGACTGGAGACCATGCCCCACTTCGCCACCCCCGCTGAGCGCGTCGCCAACCGGGATATGCTTCAGGAGCGTCTCGAAGCGCTGCTCGGAACACATTCTACGGAGTACTGGATGGAGCAGCTCTTGGCACAGGGCGTTCCGTGCGGTCCTGTCAACACCATCGCGCAGGCCGTGAACGATCCCCAAATCGAGGCACGCGGCCTCTTGGTCGAAGTCGACGGTCGACGGTTCACGCGCGCGCCGATCACGCTGTCCGAGACGCCGGTCGCCGTGAAAACCGGCGCGGCAGCGGTCGGCCGGCACACGCGCGAAGTGCTGCGTGAGTGCGGTTACAGCGACCAAGAAGTCGATGCTCTGGCCGCCTCCGGAATCATCGGTCTCGATACGTCTCCGCCGGACGAGCCCGCCGCTTAGCGACTTGTGCGAAGTTCCTATTTCACCTTCTTCAACAGGATCAGCGGCTTCACGAATAGCGCGCGGCCGGCTGGCGTCGTCATGAACGCGTCGAGGTCGGCAGGCGCTGCCGTGATCGTGATGTCGGCGAATTGTCCTTGGCCGATGGCGCCCGCGATTGCACCGGATTTGATCGCGACAGCCGCTGCCTTCTCGTCGAGCAGATAGATCACCAGCGCGCCGTCGCTGTTGACGCGATAGAGGAGAGGAAACGTCTTGCCGGCCTGCGCTTCGTCGGGAGCCTTGCCGTTGTTGCTCACTTCCTGCGCATTCATGTAGCGATAGGGTCCCAGCGTCGCGGTCTGCAGCGAATAGACGCTCCAGTCGCCTTGGGCCGAACTGTCCTTTCGCGATGGATCGGGTGGGGAAATCAACAGTGCGGTGGTTGTGCCGTCCGTTTGGGGGAAGAAGGTCATGTAGACCCAGCCCTCCGGTTGATGCACTTGTCCGCGCCACAAGCCCGACAGCGCGGGGTCGGCCGCAAATCCCACCGTCGAGCCCACCGGGGTCGAACTGGTAACGGGCAGGCAAGCGGTCACCAGCAGCGAAACGGCAAGCGCAAACGCGGCGCGAAGTGCGTTCATGAAAGGTATCCTCTCAACACTCCGGAAACCTTTACAACGGATTTGGGCGGAACGGGGGCGGATCGGTAGAAGCCCTTCGTTGGCGCGGCGTCTCGGCACCCCTATAGTCCGTGTCGCCCGATTCCAGGCTGGAATTCCATGACTCCCAAGAAGCGCCGACGGCTTGCCTTCGCGCTGGCACTGGTCGTTGCCGGCGCCGGCGGAGCCGCGCTCGTGCTGGGGGCGCTCAAGGACAATGTCCTTTATTTCTACAGCCCGAGCGACATCGCCGCGAAACATGTGTCGGAAGGCGTGGCATTTCGCATCGGAGGCCTGGTGGCGCGCGGCAGCGTCGTGCGCGGTCCTTCTGCCGATGTGCGCTTCGTCGTGACCGACGGACGCGCCAGCGTGCCGGTTCTATTTCGCGGCGTCCTGCCGGACCTGTTCCGCGAAGGGCAGGGTGTGGTGGCGCTCGGCGCGCTCGGTCCCGGGAGAGTTTTCAACGCGAGCGAAGTGCTTGCCAAGCACGATGAACGCTATATGCCTCCCGAGGTCGTGGATGCGTTGAAACGCTCCGGCCGTTGGAAAGAAGGCGAAGGCACCCAGTGACGGGAGAAATCGGCCAGCTTGCGCTGTGCCTCGCCTTGGCGCTCGCGCTGGTTCAGGCGGGCGCAGGTTTGTGGGGCGCGCGCGCTGACGGGAGCGGATCGCTCGATCTGTCGCGCCGGATCGCAAGAATGTCCGCCTTCGGATTTTTCGCCTTCATCGCGCTCGCGTTCGGCGCGCTGACGTTCGGTTTCGTCACGTCGGATTTCAGCATCCTGACGGTGGCGCAGAATTCGCACACCTTGAAGCCGCTGATCTACAAAATCTCCGGCGTGTGGGGAAACCATGAAGGCTCGATGCTGCTGTGGGTGCTGGTGCTTGCGATCTATTCCGCGTTGATGGCGATTGCGGTGCGGGGCGGTGCGCGGCTGACGTCGGGCGCGCTCGGCGTTGAAGGATTGCTGGCGGCCGCCTTCGTTCTCTTCATTTTGCTCACGTCGGATCCGTTTCGGCGTCTCGATCCCATGCCGTTCCAGGGCGAGGGGCTCAATCCGCTGTTGCAGGATCCCGGCCTCGCGATGCATCCGCCGATGCTGTATCTGGGCTATGTCGGATTGTCCGCGACGTTTGCCTATGCCGCCGCCGCTCTCATCACGCAGGAAACCGGTTCTCACTGGGCCCGCGCCGCGCGGCCCTTCATGCTGGTGGCGTGGATCGCACTCACCCTCGGCATCACGCTCGGCAGCTGGTGGGCCTATTATGTGCTCGGCTGGGGCGGATTCTGGTTCTGGGATCCGGTCGAGAACGCGGCCCTGATGCCGTGGCTGGTCGCGACCGCTTTGATTCATTCGACCTTGGCGACAGAACGCACCGGCGCGTTCCGCAGCTGGACCTTGCTGCTCGCGATTGCCGCGTTTTCCTTGAGCCTGATCGGAACATTCCTCGTACGTTCGGGCGTGCTTGCATCGGTGCACAGCTTCGCCAACGATCCGGAACGCGGCGAATACATTCTGTGGTTGCTCGGTCTGGCGATCGGCGGCGCGCTTGCGTTGTTCGCCTGGCGCGCACCGGGCATCGAGGAAGGCGCGTCGTTCGAGCCCGCGAGCCGCGAAACGCTGCTGTTGCTCAACAATGTGTTCCTCACGGCCGCGGCGGCAACCGTGTTTTTGGGCACGCTCTATCCGTTGCTGCTCGATGCCTTGACGGGCACGCGGATTTCCGTCGGGCCGCCTTATTTCGCGATCACCTTCGCGCCGATCTTCATCGGGCTCCTGCTGCTGGTTCCTTTGGGACCACGACTCGCCTGGCGGAAAGGCGATCTCAAGGCCACGCTCAGGCTGCTCGCACCCGGCGCCGGTCTCGCGCTCCTCGCCGCGATTGTCATTTTCGCGATTCAGGCTCCCCACATGCTCGCGGCCGCAGGCGCGTTCGCGCTGGCCGCGTGGTTGATCGGAGCGAGCGCCGTCGATTTTCGCGAGCGTTGGAAGGCCCGCGCGGTCGGCGCGCAGAATTTTGCGTCGGTTCTCGCGCATGCGGGGCTCGGCATTTCGCTTCTCGGCATTGCGGGCACGACGTTGTGGCGCAGCGAGGCGCTGGAAGTACTTGCGCCGGGACAATCGATGCAGGTGGCGGCGTATCAACTGCGTTTCGATGGGGTCGCGCCGCGCGAGGGCCCGAATTATTTCGCCGATCGCGCCACGCTTGACGTGATGCGAAACGGAAAAGCGATCGCCACCATCTCGCCGGAGAAGCGCTCCTATCCGGCCGAGGGCCAGGCCATCACCGACACTTCGATCCGCACCAACGGATTCTCCGACCTCTATGTTGCGTTGGGAGACGACCGCGGCGGCGGACGCTGGACGGTGCGCGCCTATTTCAATCCGCTCGCGCCGTTCATCTGGTTCGGCGGGGCCATCATGGCGCTGGGAGGTCTCGCAAGCCTGTGGGGCCGTTTGCGGCCAATACGTATGGCGCCGGCAGAATGATGCGCGCCGCGATCCTCGCAACGCTGTTGATCTTCTTCGCGCAAGCCTCCGTCGCGCAAACTCGCCCCGACGCGCTGGCCGATCCCAGGCTCGAGGCACGCGCGGTCGAATTGCAGAAGGAATTGCGCTGCCTGGTCTGTCAGGGCCAGTCGCTCGACGAGTCGACCGCGCCGCTTGCCGCGGATCTGCGCCATTTCGTTCGCATGCGGATTGCCGGCGGTGAAAGCAACGACCAAATCAAGCAGGAACTGGTCGCACGTTACGGCGATGTCATCTTGATGGAGCCGCCGCTCAACCCGGAAACATACTTATTGTGGTTCGGCCCTTTTCTCGTGTTGATGCTTTGCGGTAGTGTGGTCGCCGTGATTGTTGTGCGGGCGCGAGAAAAATCGCGTCAACAAAATTAAGCAAAAAGAGGCGTCGGCGATCACGTCCGTGCGATGGACTTCAATTTAGGGTACCAATCGCACGATTAATGTTATAGACAGAAACTCGTAACCATGGTGCCGTAGACCTTGGTTCTGGAGTGTACCGGTCGACGTATTCGGGGGAAGCGCGGCCGTCTCGGCAACAAGGAGACAGCTATGAGCGACGTTCAACGGGTTCAGACAAAAACAAGAGTGCGCGCCCGCTTCCTGGCGGCGTGTTCCGCCGCGGCGATCCTCGTCGTTGGCCTTGGCGCGGCGACAGCAACGCCGCAGCATAAACCGGTACTCGTGCCGGTCGCCAATATCGACTCCCATCCCGCTCCGCAGGCTCCGGCCCGTGCCGCCCAGCCGCGCATGCTGGAGAACGGCGCGCCGTTCAGCTTCGCCGACCTCGTGGAACGCGTGAGCCCGGCTGTCGTGACGGTGACGGTCGAGGAACAGGTCACGGCCCAGCAAGGCGTCAATCCCGACGATCTTCCCGAGCCGTTCCGCGATTTCTTCAATCAGTTCGGCGAAGGCAACCAAGGCCGGCAGTTCTCCGCGCCTCACAAGGCGGTTGCGATGGGCTCCGGCTTCATCATCGACAAGTCCGGATTAATCGTCACCAACAACCATGTCATCGCGGACGGCAAGAAGATTACCGTCAAGCTTCCCGACGGACGCGAATTCGAAGCCAAGCTGATCGGCACGGATGCGCCCACGGATGTAGCGCTCCTCAAGGTCAAAAGCGACAAGCCCCTGCCGTCGGTCGAGTTCGGCGACGACCGCCAGGTTCGCGTTGGAGACTGGGTGATTGCAGTCGGCAATCCCTTCGGGCTCAGCAACACGGTCACGGCCGGCATCGTCTCATCCATCGGCCGAAATGTCGGCAGCGGTCCGTATACGGACTTCCTGCAAATCGATGCGCCGATCAACCGCGGCAATTCCGGCGGCCCCACATTCGATCTCCAGGGCAAGGTCATCGGAATGAATTCGATGATCTTCTCGCCTTCGGGGGGCAGCGTCGGCATCGGCTTCGCGATTCCGTCCGCCACGATTCACGATGTGGTGGCGCAGTTGCAGGCGCACGGCCATGTCGCGCGCGGCTATCTGGGCGTCGAGATCCAGGACATGACGCCGGAACTCGCGGCCAGCGTGGGCGGAAACGACATGAAAGGCGCAATGGTGGCGAGCATCGTTCCGGGAGGTCCGGCCGCGAAGGCCGGGTTCCATCAAGGCGACGTCGTTCTCGCCCTCAACGGCAAGTCCGTTCAGGACTCGCGCGATCTGACCCGCCGCGTCGCGACGCTCCTGGCCGGTTCCACCGCGACATTCACGGTCATGCGCGACGGTCAGCAGAAGACGATCACCGCAGGCATCGGTACGCGTAAGGAAGATCAGGTCGCCTCGAACGCGCCTGCCCAACAGCATGGCGGTCCCGCGAACACCGGCGAGGCCATGGGTCTCGGTCTCGCTGCCGTTACACCGGAAGTGCGCCGCGCCTACAATCTCGAGGAAAATGTCTCCGGCGTTCTGATCACGCGTGTCGATCCGGACAGCGACGCGGCGGACAAGGGCATCCAGCCGGGCGACGTCGTCGTCACGGTCGCCAACAAGGCCGTGCGGACACCGCAGGACATCAAGAGCCGGATCGGCGAGGCGGCGGCACAGGGCCGCAAGAGCGTGCTCGTTCTGGTGACGGGATCGAACGGACAACGCTTCGTCGCGTTGAGCATCGCGAAAACCTGAGTTTCACGCGTACCGGACGGCGCGGGCTTTCGGGCCGGCGGCGTCCGGCCCCCGCGTCGGCGGCGGTGGCCCCATCCCCCCCGTTGCCGCTGCCGACGCGGACCCGTTTCAACCGGGGGCCGACAAGAAGGAGCGGAGACATGCGAATCCTCGTTGTGGAGGACGATCTCGAAGCTCAGCGCTATCTGGTGAATGGCCTCAAGGAAGCGGGCCATGTGGTCGATGACGCCGGGGACGGCGATATCGGACTCACTTTGGCGCTGTCGCGGCCTTACGATGTGGCGATCATCGATCGCATGTTGCCCAAGGTCGACGGCTTGCGGCTGGTCGAGGAAATTCGCGAGCACGGAAACGTCACGCCGGTGCTGTTCCTCAGCGCTCTGTCCGAGGTGGACGATCGCGTCAAAGGCCTCAAGGCCGGGGGCGACGACTATCTGACCAAGCCCTATGCGTTCGTCGAGTTGCTGGCGCGGATCGATGCGCTGATGCGCCGTCGCCACCCCTCCGCGGTCAAGACGCGGCTGCAGGTGGGCGATCTCGAACTCGATCTCCTCACGCGCACGGCCAAGCGCGGTACGATCGCCATCGAGCTTCAGCCGCGCGAGTTCCGGCTGCTGGAATATCTGATGCGGCATGCGGGACAAGTCGTCACGCGCACGATGCTGCTCGAAAGCGTGTGGGAATATCATTTCGATCCGCAGACCAACGTGATCGACGTGCACATCTCGCGGCTTCGCGCGAAAATCGACAAGGGCTTCGAGGCGCCTCTGCTCCATACCGTGCGCGGCGCAGGCTATATGATCCGTGCGCGCGCCTAGACTATTCCGTACGCTCGCGTTTCGGATCGTCGTTGTCTACATCGCATTGTTCGCCATTTCCGCGGCGTCGCTGCTCTATTTTACCTACTGGAACACCAAGCGCGCGCTCGATCTGGAAACCGACCAGACGATCGACGCCGAAGTCACGGGTCTGGCCGAGCAATATCAACGTCTCGGCCTGGCGGGATTGGCCGATGTCATTCTCGGCCGCTCGAATCGTGGCGGTCAGGGTCTCTATCTGCTGACCGACCGGCTGGACCGGCCCATCGCAGGCAATCTCGACGGCTGGCCGAGCTTCGAATCTACGGCGGGAGATTTCGTCGAATTCGATTATCAGCGCCATGTCGGCGGCCAGCTCGTGAGCCATCGCGCGCGCGGCCGGGTCTTCCCGCTGGCCGGCGACTTTCAGCTGCTCGTCGCGCGCGATGTCGACGAGCGCTACAAGACCGAAAAGCTGTTCACGACGACCTTGCCCTGGAGCCTCTTGCTGATGATGGTGCTGGGGCTCGTCGGCGGCGGCCTCATCAGCCGCAATCTGCTGACGCGGCTCGATTCCATCAATCGCACCAGCCGCGAAATCATGGCGGGGGATCTCACGCAGCGCATTCCCGTCACCCGAACCGGCGACGAATTCGACGAGTTGGCCTCCAATCTCAACCGCATGCTCGACCGCACCGAGCGCCTGATGCGCGGCATGCGCGACGTGACGGATTCGATCGCGCATGATCTGCGCACGCCTCTCAACCGGCTGCGCAACCGGCTCGAAGGCGTGCTGTCCCATGTCGACAGCGAGAGCCGCGAGGGCAAGGGGATCGGCGCCGCCGTGGACGAAACGGACCAGCTGATCGGCACCTTCAACGCGCTGCTGCTGATTGCCGAAGCGGAAGCCGGCGTGGCCCGCGAAGCGATGGCGCCGGTAGATCTTCCCGTCGTGGTGGAAGGCGTGGTGGAACTTTACGATCCGGTGGCCGAGGAGAAAGGCATTTCGCTCCATGTCGCCCCCAGCGGCACGGTGACGATCGCCGGGAACAAGCGGCTGATCTCCCAGGCGCTCGCCAATCTGCTCGACAATGCGATCAAATACACGCCTTCCGGCGGCGAGGTGATTGTTGCGGTGGAGGACACGCCTGCGGGCGTGGCGCTCTCCGTCGCCGACAACGGTCCCGGCATTCCGGCGGAAGCGCGCGCGCATGTGCTCGAGCGCTTTGTGCGGTTGGAAGCGAGCCGCAATTCGCCCGGCACGGGCCTCGGTCTCAGTCTCGTCGCGGCAGTTGCACGGCTGCACGACGCGCGTCTCGATCTCGAAGACAACAAGCCCGGCCTGAAGGCGACCCTGATCTTTCCCGGCCGAGTCAATCGACCCGCGCCGCCGCCTCGTATCGCGGTTTCCGCGCCGGGGTGATTCGCCCGATTTGCGCATTCCGGAGCGGAGTCCGTTGCTCTGCGGGCTGCATTCGCGAACGGCCGCAAATTAGTTTGGTTCGCAAAACCCAGGAAATATAAGGCTTTTTGGCGCCTGTCGCGCTGAAAGGCAATAAACGGCAAGGATTCGGTATGCGCGGACTTGCCGCTTGGCTATATCTCGCCCTCTCAACGCCGCATCAAGGGGATAAAAATGAGCAAAGCGGATTTCATCGGAGTCGTCGCGAAAAAGGGCAACCTCAGCAAGGCCGACGCCAAGCGCACGGTCGAGATTGTCTTCGAGGCGATCGAAACGGGACTGAAGACGGTCAAGAACGGCGGCAAGTATCAGATCGGCACCTTCGGCACGTTCACCGTGTCCAAGCGCGCACCCCGCATGGGACGCAATCCGCGCACCGGCGAGGCGATCAAGATCAAGGCGTCGAAGGGCTTGCGTTTCAAGCCGGCGTCGCAGCTGAAGGACGCTGCAGGCTGCTGATCTGCGCTCGTCACCACAAAGAGGCCCGCCCTCACGGGCGGGCTTTTTCGTATGAGGACATGTTCGACGTGGAAAGCCGTCGATCGCACGGAAATGCGATTGCGGCAAAGTCGTAATCATCACCCGATTTGTCGATCGGTTCCGTCCCGATTGTGTATGATGTCCTTTAAAGCAGATTCCTCGCACCCCCAGGACGAACCTTATGGCCCGTGAGACGATTCACGTCGTACAAGCGTTCAGCATCGGCAAAGGAAGCCGCTTGAGACCCGACACGCCAATCCCCTGCAACTCGGCGGAAGCGGCGCGGCGCATGGCCGAAAGGCTCGCACCGACGAAAGCCGGCGTTGTTGCATTCTCGAATTCGGGGGATCGGGAACTGGGCGAATTCGACGACACGCCCACCATCATCTTCAAGGCAGGCCAGTTGCCCGAACAATTCGAGAATTGATTGCCGCGTCGTTATTCGAATCGTCGCGACGAATTGACGGGAATAACGGTCTTACTGGGACATAATGCCAAATGGGCCAGATTGCGTTATATCCCCTTAATACCACACAACGGTGCGCGCAACCCGCTACGAATCGGTGAACAACTCATCTTAGAGCGACGTGTTCGTGAACAGAATGTATTCTGTTCACGCCGCCTTTTCTTCGTCAACCGGTCCCGCACGCAATATTTTTCTGCACGGGGTCTGGTGCCGTTCATGAGCGGTTCATTATTCGATCGGGACGGGATTCGGAAATACCTCGTTGCCCATGAGCGGCTCGCATCCGCACGGCAGACCCGTGCCGAAGGGCACGATGTCGGCACATTTTGCCTGACGCTCGCCCCTACAGGAGCACGAATATCCGAAGTTTTGGCGCTAACGGCAGATCGGATTGATGCAGGCAACGCCTCTATCGTCTTCGAAACACTGAAGCAACGAAAACGAGGGATGTTTCGCGCTGTTCCTGCGCCGCGGCAACTGCTCGACCTTATCACCAATACGACCGCAAGTCAGAGAACAGTAACGAAGGCTGATCGGCTTTGGCCATGGGGGCGAACAACCGCATGGAAGCACGTGAAGCGCATCATGAAAGACGCGGGCATACCCGATGCTCTCTCCAAGCCGAAGGCGCTTAGGCATGGATTTGCCATCGAAGCGGGACAAAGAGGCGTGCCGTTGAATATCGTGCAGCGTTGGTTGGGGCATGCAAGATTAGAAACGACTGCAATATATGCGGGGGCCTTAGGTGAGGAAGAACGCAATCTGGCAACTCGTTTGTGGCAAGGCCTCGGGTCAGTACTTGGTTCTATGGATTAAAGGGCCCACTATTTCTTGTCGATAGGGCTATCTAGCAATTGCGGTGGCAATCGCAAGGCGGAGGCGTTCGCGTCGGGAGCCAGCTTTACGACGATATAATCATCATCGGCCTCGGATCCTTGCGGCTCAATTTCGATTTCCGATATTGAATATCCTTGGGAAAGCCAATGTTCAAAAGGGTTGTGGTCGCCGGTGATCCATCTTTTGAACTCGGCCTCACTCATTCGGCCGGCTAACATTTCGAGCAATGCGCGCGCAGATATTTTCACGTTGTGTCCTCCCCATGATGACTGTAAATACTGACCCCGAGCCTGCGGATGAAGCATTCGCTGTTGCATCCACGATCTGGCCTGGTAGCCATGTAGGTACGGGTTAGGGAGCAGCTCCCTCAATTCGTCCAATCGATCATAGTAGCCGCTAGACCTTTGCCATTTATCGAAAATGTCGATGTTCCAAAGCCGTGGGTTGTTATGGTGCCGCGCCGAATGCTCATCTTTGCGCCGGGGACTGAAGATCAAAACGATGTCCACGTCAGAGTCGCGCAGGAATTGT
>JBEKDC010000080.1:0-13537 GCA_050014535.1 Rhizomicrobium sp. | reverse complement strand
CATTCTGTCGTGGCGCCGTTGAAGACCTCGCCACGCCCGCGTTCGAACGACGACATCGCGGCGTGGCCGCGCAGAAGGCGCTGCTGCGATGCTTCGCTCGCATCGCCATAGACGATCCCGGCACAAACATCGAGCTTCTCCGGCGGAATGAGCGGGGGATATCCGCTTGTAACGTCTTCGCCGAACGCGCAAGGAGCGACGGCGATGATTTGCAGATTCTCCGGCACGCCGAGCCGCGCGACCGGTTTCGGCAAGCCGTCGGCGCCGAACTGGAATTCGCAGCCGTCGTTTTCGTAGCCCAACAACGGAATCTGCGACCCGATCACGTCGCCATAGAAAAGATCCGCGCCTTCGAGTGCCCAATGGCGATTGTCGTAGACGGTGAAACCGCCCGCGCCGCGCGCCGCGCAAAGTCCCAGCCGATGGTAACCGCCGAACAGGAAACTCAGTCCCGTCAGCTCGGCTTCGGGCTTCGCGAAAGCGGGATGCGACCACAGATGCGTGGCGTTCCGTCCGGCGTCGGGTTCGGCATCAATGCCCCGCCATTTGTGGCAGATGAGAGTCCTGCCCTGGTTCTCCCAGCGCACTTTCCAGAAGCAGGTATTGCCGGAAAAGATCGCGAGCTTGCCGCCGCCATCGACGAAACGCTCGATCTGGGCACGTTGCGGCGCGGACCAATATTCGCTGTGGCCCACGACGACCATCGCGCCGTAGTTCGAGAGAATATCCGGCTCGGAATCGAGGTCGTAATCCGTGAAATAGTCGAGCGCGATGCCTTCGATCTCGGCCCACGCCGCAAACAAATGTTCCCACTTATGCAAAAATCCCGCCGCGCCATCGTAAGGCGAAGGCCGATGCACCCTGCCCCAGTCGCGATCTCCCGCCCACGATCTTTCGCCGAATTCGCGCGGCCTGAGATTGACCAATCGCGGCACATCTTCCGGCGGCGCCACGATCAGCGGCGCAAACGGCCGCTGGTTGGACAGAACACCAATGGCGCCTTCCATCGCGAGCGGAAGGGCTTTCTCGCGCGCCATCAGCGAGGTCACATCGCAATAGGCATTCGCCCCGCCCCACCAATTGTAGGCATGATAGGTGTTGGTCGCGAGCACGAACGCGGCCTTCGCGCGAGGACCGTTCTTCGCGGGTTTCACGCACACGAAATGATGCCACCGGCCAGCCGCAGCCGTCGCGGTCCGGATGCGGCGGCGTTTCATGATGGCCGATTGCGATGTTCTCGATCCGCCGCACGACTTCGAGGGCTCGGCCGATGCGCGCGATTTCGAGCGCGCAAGGGCCGTTCGCGGCAGACGCATGCAACTCTACCGCCTCGCCCGGATATCCACTGAGCACATTCGTGTAGCAGGCAAGCGTCACTTCGCCACCGACGCGCTCAGCTCCGCGACATTCAACTCGCCTTCGCGCGTCTGCCCGCCGGCCGCGAGAAATTTCGGCATGTTGCGCTGCGCCTCCGCGGTGCGAAGCAGGCATTGGAACAGATAGCTTTCTTCCTGCAATCCTTCCGCCAGCGGACGGTCGGACGCGTTCACAGCCTGCTTGGCAAGCCGCACGGCTTCCGGCGGGAACGACGCAATGCGCGCGGCCAACGCATCGACATAGGGACCGATCTCGTGCGCCGCAAACACGCGATTGAAATAGCCCCAGCGCTCGCCCGTTTCGGCATCGAGATCGATGCCGCCGAGGATCACCTCCAGCGCGCGGCCCCGCCCGATCAGCCGCGGCATGCGCTGCGTGCCCGAACCGCCGGGCAATATGCCGATGGGAACTTCCATCTGGTTGACAACGCTTTTGCCCTTCACGCCGAAGCGCATGTCGAACGACATCGCAAGCTCCGATCCGCCGCCGCCCACCCGGCCTTCGATCTGCGCGATAGTCGCCTTGTTCATCGTCCGGAAGCGTTCGCACATCGCATGATAGGAATTGTCCGCCGCGTCTTCGCGCGAGGCGGGCTCGTCGACCGGGAAGCGGATGATTGCTTCCACGTCAAAATGAGCGATGTAGAACTCGGGATTGGCGCTGCGCAGGACGAATACGAGCGAGTCCGGATCGGCCTCCAACTCACTCGACAGCCGCGCCAGTTCGCCGAAAAGCGGCAAGGTGAGAAGGTTGATGGGAGGATTATCGATCGTCGCGATCACGATTCTGCCGCGCATCTCGATCCGCAGAAGTTCATAACCCTCGAAACTCATTCGTGCCTCTCCCATCAGTGTTTCAGTTTCCGATCGATCAGCTTCGCCAGTGAGTCGAACGACTCCGAGCCGGAGACGGCGTTTCCGTTCACGATGACGGTCGGCGTGCCGTTCACGCCCATTGCGAGCGCGTCGTTGTAGTCCGCGACGATCGCGGCGGCATAATCTTTCGAGCGATCTTTCATGCGCGCCGTGACGCGCGCCACGTCGATGCCGGATATGTGGCGCGTCAATTCCTGGATGCTCGCGAGATTTCCGAAACCGCCATTCTCCTGGTCCTGTGCGCCGAACATCGCGCGCGACCAGTCGTAAAACCGGGCGGGATAAAGTTCCCAGACGGCGCGCGCGAACAAGGCCGCCGTCGCGGAGTCCGGCCCGAGAAACTGAAAATCGCGGAACACGATCCGCAGTTTGCCCGTTCGCACATAGGTATCGTTCAGGCGCGGAAGCGTGTCTCTCCAGAAAAGCTTGCAATAGGGACATTGATAATCGAACCAGACGACCAGCGTCGCTTTGGCCGCAGGCGAGCCGATTTGAGGATCCGCGGAGACGGCAGGCGGAACGTCCGCCGCCGCCGGTGCGATTCCGGAACAACACAGCGCGCCAAGCATTACGAACGCTGCCGCAAATTTGCCCAATGACGACCGTCGGTCGTGCGCGCGCTCACATGAATCATTCGCCATAATTGGGATCCGATGGGTTCGAACAAAAGCCTCATCGATCTTATGCAACCGGAACCGGCGCCGCCAGCGTTGAATAGCCGGCCCAAAATCGAACCGAAGCGAGCTATGTGCCGGAACCTGCATGCTTAATTTCGAATAGTCGACGCGAAAGCTGGAACCGCATCCGCCATGAGCCGTTACAGGCCGTGGAAGCAGGCCGCGGTTCTCTGCGGTTTCGGTTAGGCAGTTGGCGAGTGCCGCGAGGCACGTCACGGATATTTACGAGGGGTTCCATGAAAATTCGTGCGATGGCGCTTGCGGGCGTTGCGGCGATGGTTCTTGCAGGCTCCGCGCATGCGAGCGATGCAACCGGCTGGTATCTCGGCGTCGCGGGCGGCTGGGATTACATGAACAGCGTCAACCTGGAAACCAGTACCGGCGGTGTCGTCACCAACAATCAGTTCAAATCGAGCGATTCCTACCTTGTGACCGGCTCGTTCGGATATCGCTTCCGGGATCATCTGCGGCTTGAACTCGAGGCAGGCTATTCACCGCATGACTTCAAGGACACGACGATCGGCGACGCGACCTATGACGGACACGACCGCATCGGCTCGGGCCTCGTCAACGTCGTGTACGATATCCCGCTTTCCAATCGCTTCGACATCAACATCGGCGGCGGCGCGGGCGCGGGACGGGACGACGTGCTCGTGGAAAACCCCACGACGGTGTTCGCCGATCAGGATAAAATCGGTTTCATGTGGCAGGGCATAGCTGGCTTCAGCTACTCACTGACGCCGAACCTCGATCTGACATTGGATTATCGCTATCGCTCGCTGATGCAGCACACCGATTATGCGACCACCCTGGTCGGAACGACGGTGAGAGGCGAAAATCCGAACGATCAGGCCGCGATGCTGGGGCTGCGCTGGTATCTCGAATCCGCGCCGCCACCACCTCCTCCGCTGCCGCCTCCTCCACCCCCGCCGCCACCGGCTCCGCCTCCGGTCGTGGCGCCGCCATCGGTCAAGACGTTCATTGTCTTCTTCGACTTCAACAAGTCGGATCTGACAGCCGAAGCGCTCGGCGTGGTGCAGGAAGCGGTGAAGACCGCGCAGACAAGAGGAATGGTGAAGGTGATGGTGACAGGCCACACCGACACGGTCGGCTCGGACAGCTACAACCAGGGCCTCTCGGTCCGTCGCGCAGAAGCCGTCAAGGATGAAATGACGCGCGAAGGCATGGACGGGTCCACGATCTCGATCGAAGGCAAGAGCTTCCACGATCCGCTCGTGCCGACGGGACCGGGTGTGCGCGAACCGCAGAACCGGCGTGCCGTCATCGATCTCGGCGGCTAACGGCCCGGACGAAAGTCCTGAAAGTCAAGGAAAGGGCGGGCTTCGGTCTGCCCTTTTTCTTGCCTGACCGGCGCAGAGAAATTGGTCCAAATCTGTCGAAAAGGGATTGTCGGAGACGTTTTGCGACAAATGCCGTGCCGCCGGCCAAATGTCCGCAAACAAACGGTCGTATCGTCCCGGCGGGCGCCAGCTTCAGGAGAACATCTATGGGTATCCGGAAATTTGCGATCGCACTTGCGACGCTGGGATTGATCTCGTTTTCGCCGGCACTGGCTCAGGATACGACGGACGGTACGAACACGAATCCGCATCACAGGAATATGCCAACCAAGGAACAAATGGCGGCATGGCATACGCAGAGATGCGGTGACCACTATGCGCACGCGGCCGGTCGCCTGGCTTTCATCGAAGCCAAACTCAACATCACCGAGGCTCAGCGCCCGTTGTTCGATCATTGGCGCGACGCGGTTCTGCAAAACGTCCAGTCGCGCAAAAGCGAGTGCCTCGCCCATCAGTTCACGCCCGGCGAGCAGCATTCGATCCTCGAACGCACCGCCATGATGCAAAAGCGGCTCGAGAGTCGGCTTGCCGCGCTGCAGTCCGAGCAGCCCGCTCTGGCGGCGTTGTATCAATCGCTGGCGCCCGATCAAAAGTCCCAGTTCGACCAACCGCGTCACGGCTTCGGCAGGGGCCATGGCGGGCCGATGCATCATCACCAGGAAGCGAACGGTTAGGGACATCCGCGGCTGGAAATGCAGCCGGACAAAAATGGCTTGTTCGGCTGCGCCGGCTGGCGCCTGCCGCATCTCCATCAAATAAAAGTGTGCCAATCGACCGCGGACGCGCGGACATGCTTCCAATAGTAATGTTTCAAACCTCAAGTCACATGCGGGAGCGCAGTAGAACCATATTCCATCATTCATCAGCGATGCTTCTATCGCATCGCCTCGACCCGCCGGCGTCCCCGCGCCATCCCCAGGCAATTTGAATTCGCAACGATTTCAAGATTGCGCGCGGCGTGCGCCATATCGTTAATTTGGATTCGACGTTGGACGTGGGGGGACGAATGTTCTGGCGCCGGCACAAAAAACTTGCGGTCGCATTGGTTTGCGCGGATTGGCGCCTCCATCATCGCAGGGTCAACCTCAACAAGCGTCTGGCTGGCCTTCTGCGTGTCGATGGCGTCGACACGATTGCCGTACCCGGTCCCGACGGTCTCGCTCTGCCCCAGCGCGCCGCCGAGTGGCAAAGCGCCATCAGTCAGATTTCGCTGTTGATTGCAGTTCACAAGCCGACGACCTTGACCGTCGTCGCCCATCAACGATGCGCAGGGCATCCCGTCGGCGACGACGAGCACGTCGACGATGCGATGACGGCCGCAAAGGCGCTCAAGAGCGCGACAAAATTCTCGGGACCGGTGGCTGCGGTCGTCGCCGTCTATCACAACGATGCCAAATGGGGCCTGCAGAAAATCGGCGTGGCTTAACCCGGTTTCTTGAGCCGCACGCCGCGGCCGCCTTCGGAACTCGCGGCGCCTTCGCCAATGAGCACGATCCCCGCCGCTTCCAGCGCGGCGATCAGCTTCATCAACGAATCCACGTTGCCGCGGACGACGCCTTCGCTCGCTTCCATGCGCTGGATCGTCGGCACGGACAGGCCGGATTTGAGCGCCAGCTGGCGTTGATCGATCCCGGCAAGAGCCCTCGCGGCGCGCAATTGTGCGGCGGTGATCATCGGGGCCGATCTTCAGGGATGATGTGGAACTGCGTTATATTTTTTCTTTAGTACATCAAAAACGGTGGGTCAAACGTTTATCTCCATGGGCTTGATTTAAGTCAATGTCCCGGCGGACGGCGATGCGATTTTGATCCATTCGGCGCGGGACCGCGGAGTCCGAAAGCCGCTTATCCCTCGAAGGGAACAGAGCATGCGTTTGGCCTTCTGGCGTTCGTCTTCGGATGCGACCTCTCGCGGGCTGGCCGACGCCGCCCAATCGGCCCTCGACAGCGTGCGGAAACAAGGAGGTGCCATGGCGCGACTTGCGGAGCGCGACGGACGGCCCCAATTCTGGATCGCGAACAGCATTCTGCGAACCGTCGGCACGCTTGGCAGACGGCCGGATCAAACCAAACAGCAAGCCTTGGCGAGAAAAGACATCGCGGGGCTGACCCTCTCGGAAAACATGAACGCGCTCCACGCCGCAGGCAGCGCCCAGCCGCGCTACATCGAACTCGGATTGCGCGCCGGCGAGCTCAAGAAATATCTGCGCTGGACCAAGACGGTACAATAACGGTGTCCGCTTATTTTGGCGTCGTGCCCGCGGACGCGTTCGGTGTCGTGGTTTGCGTGCCCGGCGCGGTCGAGACTCCCGGCGTCGTCGCTGCGGTCGATCCGCCGTAGCAACTCGAGCCTGCGATAGCGCAGTTCGGATTTGTGTATGCGCCGCTCGAATTGGCGGGATAAGGACCCACGCCGCCGGGTCCGGAGCCACTGGTCGGAAGCTGCGCACCGGTCGTGGTCGTCGTGCCCGAAGTCGTTCCACCCACGCTGCCGGGCATCGGCATTGTGCTGTTGTAAGTACCGCTCGTACCGCCGATTCCCGTGCTTGTTCCCGTCCCACCGATTCCCGTCGACGTGCTCGACGTGCCGTTCGGATTCACGCCCGGTGTGGTCGTCCCCGTCATCGTGCCCGTTGTCGTTCCTGTCGCGCCTGTCGTGCCGCCGACGGCGCTCGGAGCGCCAGTTGCTGCGCCGGCCCCGGCGCCACTCGCTCCTCCAGCTCCTCCAGCGCCTCCAGCCTGCGCGAAGGCAATACTCGGCAGAGCCAGCAGGCAACCGGCAAAAACGACTGCCGCGCTGCGGCGCAAATATTTCGTGTAGACCATCGAAAGCTCCTCAAATCTCAGCCGGACGCGTCCGCGCTCTCGCACTACGCTTTCTCCATCATGAACAACGCGCGTTGGAGGAGCGGCGTTCCACAGCGACCGTGTGCTCCTGTGCAGAGCGTCGCGCCTCTGGGAGCGATCACTGATAGCTCGGCGGGAGTTGCACGAATGGCGGCCTTACGGCACGCGAGCACTTTTCAATAGGTCTGTGCCAGATAGTCGGCGATGGCCTTGGCATCCGGATCGGAAATCGGTGCGCCGTAGGTCTTGATCATCTTCGTCACTTCGGCGTTCCAGAATGCAGGCCCCATATGCGGCGGCTGGGTCTGGATGTAATCGAGGGAATGGCAAGTCCGGCAATCGTTCGACGCGATCTCGACACCGGGACCGGGCTTGAGCGTCTGTTCGGGTTGCGGCAAATCGATTCCGACCGGGGACGCGTGCGCGGCCACGGCCGAAAGCAACGCCGCCAGCAATCCAAGTCGCAGGGCATGTCTCATGGCTAGGCCGCGTTGACAGTGAGGGTTTCGACGCCGTTGCGCATATAGCCGGAAGGATTCCACAGCGCCTTGTCCGGTTGCGTCTGGTTGAGGCGATTGACGGCGCGCACCGCGAGCGCGCGCGCTCCCGGCTTCAGATGCACCGACGCCGTCCATTCCCGGAACGAATATTTGCCCAGATCCGGGCCGAGCGTGGCCGGCGACCAGCTCTCTCCGCCGTCGGCCGACACGAGCACTTCGGAAATCCCGGCGCCGCCGTCGAATGCGATGCCCTTCAGCGCGACTCTGCCCGGCCTTACGGTCTGTCCGTCGTGCAGGTTGGTGATGAAAGAGCGCACGTCGAATTTTCCGATGGGCACGGTCTTTTGGGGTTTGGTACCGGGATCGACGCAATGGCAGTCATTGTCGGGCACGCGATAGGCCGTGCTCATCCAGAAATTGTCGAGGACGGTGTCGAGAACCGTAATCGCGCTCAGATGCTTCATCCAATAGGTGCCGTAATAACCCGGCACGACGAGGCGGACGGGATATCCATTCAGGAACGGCAAATCCTCGCCGTTCATTTCGTAAGCGATCATCACTTCGCCATCGAGCGCGTGATCGATATCGAGGGCCTTGGCGAAATCCGGAGTGCCCGGAAGCACGGGCGAATCGAGCCCGTCGAATTTCACCTGCACCGCTCCGGCCGCGACGCCTGACTTGTTGAGGACGTCGCTGAGCTTCACGCCTTTCCAGCGCGCATTGCCCATCGCGCCGTTGCCGAGCTGGCCGCCGCCCACGCGCGGCGTGACGAAGCCGCGGCTGTTGCCGGAACACTGGTTCACGGCGACCAGTTCAACGGGTTCGAAACCGGTCTTGAGATCGCCGAGCGAAAGCGAAAGCGGCGTGGCGACCTTGCCGCCGACGGCGATTTTGTAGGTGTCGGGATCGATGGAAGTCGGCAATCCCGCGAGGTGGTAACGCACGAAGAACGCATCGTTCGGCGTGAACGCGCCTTCGTTGAACACTTCGAACGGGGTTTCGAGTTGCGGCGGACGCGCCGTCAGACGGATCATCGGCCGCTTGCCCGGATATTGCACCAGCGGCCGGTCGCCATTGGCGAACGGCAACGAGACGGTGCTGTCGGCCGCAAACGATTTGGCCGTGCCGAGAACCGCCGCGCCTGAAACCGCAACCGCGCCGGCGAGCCATTGCCGCCGGTCGATCTTCGCACCTGTTTCCATGACGACCGCGATGCCCCCAGCTTCACTACGTATTATACACGACTAACCCGATATGGCAAATGGGTTAAACGATTGAGAGAGCGGCCTTCCCATCGTGCCCGGGATGCTAAGGTTTGCGGATGCGCCAGGTTTTGAACCGTCATCCGGACTCGCGTTGCGACGCCGCCATCAAAATCGAAGCGGACGCGGCGCGTTCGCGCGCGGGCCTGCTTGAGCTTCGCTATGTCGTGACGGGCGAAATCGGCGCTTTGCGCCTGCCGCCTGTCGCTCCCCCAGCGCGCACCGATGAACTTTGGCGGAGCACCTGCTTCGAGGCATTCCTCCGCGCCGCGCCGGACACTGCGTATTTCGAATTCAACTTTGCGCCTACGACGCAATGGGCTGCCTATCGCTTCAACGGTTATCGCACGGGGATGAGCGCCGCGAGCGAGATCGGCGCGCCGCGCGTCGTCGTGCGATCCGACGCAGCGCGTTATGAATTTCAGGTCTCGCTCGATCTCGATCGGTTGCCGGACCTGCCAGGTGGCGCCATTTGGCAAGTCGGACTCTCCGCGGTGATCGAGGAGACGAGCGGCCGCAAATCCTATTGGGCTCTCGCGCATCCTTCCGGCAAACCGGATTTCCACCATTCCGATTGCTTTGCGCTGGAAGTTCCGACAGCCTAGAGGCGATGAAGTTCGGCATCGATCGACTGCTCTCGGACCCGGCATTGCGCGCGCCTCTTAAGCGAAAGCGCGTGGCCGTGCTCGCCCATCCCGCGTCGCTCACCCATCACCTGACGCATTCGCTCGATGCATTGGCCGCGAGCGGCGAACTCCGACTGACGGCGGCCTTCGGTCCGCAGCATGGCCTGCGCGGCGACAAGCAGGACAACATGATCGAGACGCCGGACTTCCACGATCCCGCGCTCGGCATTCCCGTGTTCAGCTTGTACGGCAAGGTGCGAAAACCCACCGACGCGATGATGGACACCTTCGATGTCGTCCTCGTCGACCTGCAGGATCTCGGCTGCCGCATCTACACTTTCGTCACGAGCTTGCGCTACATGCTGGAAGCGGCTGCGAAGCGCGGCAAGGAAGTGTGGGTTCTCGATCGCCCCAATCCGGTCGGTCGTCCCGTCGAAGGCCTGACATTGCGGCCCGGTTGGGAAAGCTTTGTCGGCGCGGGACCGCTGCCCATGCGTCACGGCCTGACGCTGGGCGAGTTGGGACTGTGGTTCGTCGCGACGCTCAAGCTCGATGTCGCATATCGCACGATAGAGATGGAAGGCTGGCGGCCCGATGCCGCGCCCGGATTCGGTTGGCCTCTCGGCGAGCGCGCCTGGGTCAATCCCAGCCCCAATGCGCCCAATCTGTGGATGGCGCGCGCCTATGCGGGAACCGTGATGCTCGAAGGCACGACATTGTCCGAAGGTCGCGGCACCACGCGGCCGCTGGAGCTGTTCGGCGCACCCAATATCGACGCGCGACGCATCGTGACGGAAATGCATGCGCTGGCTCCGCATTGGCTGCAGGGGTGTCATCTGCGCGAATGCTGGTTCGAACCCACCTTCCACAAACATACCGGCGCGCTTTGCAACGGCGTTCAGATTCACACCGAAGATCCGGGCTACGACCATCACGCGTTCAAGCCGTGGCGCGTTCAGGCGCTGGCCTTCAAGGCCATTCGCCGCCTCTATCCCGATTATCCGCTGTGGCGCGATTTCGCCTACGAATACGAGCACGGCAAACCCGCCATCGATGTCATCAATGGCGGCCCGCTGTTGCGCGAATGGGTCGACGACGCGACCGCGACGCCGCACGACCTCGATGCGCTTGCGATCCCCGACGAGCAGGGCTGGCAGAGCGCGCGCAAACCCTTTCTGCGTTACTGAGCAGCCCGCCGAAGCTTTCAATCTATTGCTTCGTATTCTGGGTCTCGCGGATGAACGCCGCCACGTTGTCATGGAGTTCCTTCAGCGATTGCTCGTGCGCGTACACCATGTGTCCCGATTGGTAATAGCGATACTGGATGTTGCTCGCGAGGTTCTCCGGGATCGGCAGTTGATGCATCTCGTACCAGCCTTCGTAATAGGGCGTGGCGAGATCGTAATAGCCGCCGTTCAGCAGGATCTTCAGATTGGGATTGTATTTCATCGCGCTGGCGATATCCGGCATCACATTGGTGGCGCCGGGGAACGCGAACGGCATGCCCGGCTGCATGTGCTTGAACTCCCACCATTTGAAGACGTCGATCTCCGGATTGTAGATCTTGCCCTGGCCGTAATTCAGCTGGTTGCGGACGTATTCGTTGAAGCCGGAAACATAGGCCGAACTGATGGCCGCCGATTGCGGATCGTAATCGGACTCCTTGCTCAACGGGTCCATGCTCGGCCCCGAGAAACGCGTGTCGAGCCGCCCGGTCGTCATGTTGGCGTCGTCCTGCAGGTTCTTTTCGAACTCGCCGCCGTCGATGCGCAGATTGGCCTTGAGGATGTAAGCGACGGGAAGCCCCGTCACCTCATGCAGCTTCTGCGCGACCGCATTGCGCCGGGCCGGCGAAAGGCTGGTGCCTTGCTGCAGGGCCAACGCGTAATCGTTCATCGCCCAATTTTCGACCCCGTGCACGAAAGGAATCAGATCCTTCGGCTGCTGGCCGGGCAGTTTGTGATGATACCAGGCGGTCGCCGCATAGGTGGGCAGCGCGATCTCGTAAGGCAGATCCATTCCGGGATTGGTCGTAGGCCCGTCGACGCTGAGATCGAAGTTCAGGATCTGCGAAAGCAGGATGACGCCGTTGAAATCGATATCGTGGTTGGTTTCGAGATCGTTCACGACCACCGATGCCCGCGGCGTTCCGTAGCTTTCGCCGAACAGATATTTCGGCGAATTCCAGCGTCCGTATTTCGACAGGAATTCCTGGATGAAGCTGGAGAACGCATGCGCATCCGGATCGACGCCGTAGAACGCCTTTTCCTTATCCTTGCCCGCGATGCGGCTGAAGCCCGTTCCGGGAGCGTCGACGAACACCAGATCGCTCGCGTCCAGCAGGCTCTCGTCATTGTCGATCAGCTTGTAAGGCGCCGCCGGTGTGTGCGTGTCGTCGGCGGTCACCACCCGCTTGGGACCGAACGCACCCATATGCAGCCAGACCGTCGAGGAGCCGGGCCCTCCGTTGAAGAGGAACGTGATGGGCCGCTCGCCCGGTTTGGCGCCGCGCTGCGCATAGTAGACGAAGAACATGGAAGCTTCGGGCGACGTACTGTCGGCCTTGGCGTCGGGGTTCTTGTCGCCGCCGCTCTGCGCCGCATCGTTCCAATCCTTTTCGTGGACGACAAGCGTGCCGGCGATGGCCTGATAGGAGACATGCGATCCCCCCGCAGTGACATCGCCCGTAGTGAGCACTTCATCCGCCTTGAAGAATTTTCCGGAATAAAGATCGGCGTTCTTGTCCGTGGGCGGGGGGCTCGCGCCCATGGCGAAGGCCACAGCGACGGCCGCCGTCGCCGCGATGACCACCGCGGCGATCAGAACATAAGTGCGATTCATGAAAGTCTCCCCAGCCGATACAAACGACCATTAGCGATGCGCGGCGCGCCTGTCGATAAAGCATCGCCAACATTTTTGTGAGCCCCGATTGGGGCCGGCCGCGAGATTAGCTGCAACATTGGCCGCAGCAAGCGCGCCGAACCGGCCCGCGAACATCCCAACATGAACAATCCGCAAGACGGGCCCGGCAGGACTCGAACAATAATGGCTCCGCTCCTTTGTCGACGCCGCGCCGACCCCGACTATCAGCGCGCACTGTCGTTCCTCTTCCCCCGCGCGCGGGGGAAGTACCCGGCGAAGCCGGGGGAAGGGGGACGTCATGCTTCACCCCTCCGTCACGCGCGCTGTCGCTCGCGCGACGCCTGCCCTGCTCTCCGGCTTCGCTGAAGCTTCGCCGGATTGAGCGCCATGTCCGGCGAAGCCTTGGCGTAGCCGGACGCACGCGGGTGAGGAAGATTGAAGTCGGAGTCCCGCGGCTCGATAGTCCCGCTTGTGCCGCAACCGGCGACGGATTCGAAATGAAAAATTTTCTCATTCCGGAATCTCCAACGCTTTCAAACACTTGATCCGGCGAAACAGGGTGTTCGAGCCTGTTATCGGCCCTGTTATGGGTCCTGTTATCGGGCCTGTTATCAGGCCTGTTGTCGGCTCTGTTATCGACCCTGTTTTCGTCCCTGCTGAAACCCCTGCCGAATCCCCTGCAGTCGGCGCTGCCGAAAACCCTCTCGGGAACTTTCTGCTGCGCCGCACACAAAGCGAGTCTTCCGAAAAAACCGGGGTTTGCCTGGATGTCCACAAATCTGAGTCGAGTATTCTCCCCTGTTAAACAGGCGAATAACAGGAGAACCACTTCGCTGCACTGCACAAGAAGAGGATTTCCCAACGGATTCAACGGGCGGGCCCAGCGGCGCGAAGCGCCGCTCTGCTCTTTTGCCGGAATAACAGGAAGATAACAGGAGCACGCGCCGCGACGGAATGCGTCCGGCTTCGCAAGCGCAACAATCGACTCCGCGCGCGCAACCCGTGTGAGCGCATCGCCCGCCGCGCGCGTGCCGGATTGTCCCTTGTGCCGGCGTGTGTCGAAGCCTTCCATGTGCGCTTTCCTTGCCGGGAAAACGCCTAACGTGGCGCTGCAATTCGCCGCGCACAAGCGAACGAAGTCGACTTGCGAA
>JBEKDC010000079.1:0-14924 GCA_050014535.1 Rhizomicrobium sp. | reverse complement strand
CGGCGGCCCAGCTGGCGCTGCGCCAGACGCGCGCGCGCATCAATGCGCTCGCGCTCGTCCACCGCATCCTTTACGAGATCGACGATCAGACATCGGTCAACATGAAGAATTTGCTGGAACTCCTGGCCCAGCAGACCAATGAAGGATTTGGCAGCGAGCGGCGCGACGTGCGAATCGCCGTCGATGCGGTGCCGTGCCTGGTGACCGGCGACATGGCGGTGCCTCTGGCGCTCTTCACCGTGGAAGCTCTGACGAATGCGTACAAGCACGCCTATCCTCCCGGACAAGGCGGAAGGATTTGCGTGGGTCTGGCGCCGTTCGACGGCGAAAAGCTGCGCCTGTCGGTTGAAGATGACGGCGTCGGGTTCGACTATGAAGAGGTGAGCGAAAGCGTCGGCGCGCGTCTGATCAAGACATTCGGCCAGCAGGTGTCGGGCGAGGCTTCGATAAGCTCCGAGAGGGGCCGCGGTACGACCGTCGAAATCGTCTTTCCGGACCCCATGGTCGACCCCGTTCGACACTGAATTCGCCGATTGAAGGCAGACTCACGCGCAAGGGCCGGCGCCGCGCCGACCCTTGGCCGATATTTCACGTCGAAAGATCAGATCGATCGCCCGCGACCGCGCATGAGCCCGGCGATCAGACTGATGCCAAACAACACCAGGAAGATAACGAAAATGATCTTGGCAATTTCGGCGGATGCGAAAGCGACGCCGCCGAAACCGAGAACGCCGGCGATGATCGCGACGACAAGAAATGTCAGTGCCCATCCGAGCATGGTACTCTCCATCGGTATCGAGCAGTCGGATCGACCCTCTTGCACGTAACAACGCGACCGCGTGCGTGAAAGTTCCTTAACGTCAGGTTTTGCGGCGTTTGCGTGTTGCGGCGGCCTTTTTGGCGGACGCCGATTTCGCAGCCGCCGGCCGCTTCGCCGACGCGGCGCCGCCGAGCCGCCCGCCCTTGCGCGACGGGGAACGATCTTCGCTCTTGCCGCGTCCGGAACCGCTCAACCTGCCGCCATGAGTCTCTTTGTTGACCGTGGCCCAAGCGCGACGCGCGGATTCCTTCTCGCCCACACCGCGCTCCTCGTATCCCCTCTCGATATCGCGGGCCATGCGCTTTTGCTTGTCGGTGTAGCTCGATTTGTCGCCGCGGGGCATCCGTCATCTCCTTGTTTTGGCTTGAGAACGCAGTGCAAACGTAGGATTGCGCTTGCGGTTGCAAGAGCCCCGGCCGGGCCGGCGCCGATTCGGAACAAGACAAATGATTATGCGTTTTGTGCAGGGAGCGCATAACCGGCCCTCACCGCGGGAGCATGGGCTAAAAGGTTGGAGTCAAAAGATGAAACACACCATCAGCGCCGCGTTGCTTTCCGGCGTCATGGGCATTGCCGTATTCACGGCGGCCCCCCCTGCCTTCGCAGGGATCGGCATCACACTGGATTTTGGAGATGTCGGTATCGCCTATCAGGATGGTTATTGGGATCAACACCATCAGTGGCATGCTTGGCGCAACAACGACGACTGGAACGCGTACCGTAAGGCGCATCCCGAGAACTATCACGACTGGAAACATACCGATCCCAACCACCACTAAGTCGGCGCCCCCGTCGAAGAGCTAAGACTACGCGACGCACCCGGTGCTCCTGGCGCCGGGTGTACCGTGTTTTAATCCGGCACGACGACTGGGTCGGTTGACCCGGCGGGTGGGGCGACCGGCCGTTCGACCAGCCTCAACGCGCTCACGACGGCTCCCACAATCGCAAATCCCGACGCGACGAACAGCGCGATGGTCGTTGCGTGGTGCGGAACGCGACCGAACAGCGACGCCACCAGTGCCGCGCCGATTGTTTGTCCGAGAAGCCGCGCGGTTCCGAGCATGCCGCTGGCGCCGCCGCTGCGCGCGCGAGGCGCCGCCGAAATCATCGCGCGATTGTTGGGCGACTGGAACAGTCCGAAGCCCGCGCCTGCCAGCGCCATCCGCCAACCGATCGTGAAAAAATCCGCATGCGCAGGCAGCAGAGCCAGCGAGAGCAATCCCGCTGCAAAAACCACGAGCCCTATTCCCCCAAGAATCCCGGCCGGATATCTGTCTGCGAGCCTGCCCGCTATCGGCGCCACGATACCGATGGCGACTGGCCACGGCGTGATGAGCAGGCCGATTTGCACGGCGGCGTAGCCGAATTCGTTTTGCAGCAGAAAAGGCAGCGAGACGAGCGCAAGCATCTGCGCGACGAACGAACAGATCGACGTGCCGACGGACAGCGAAAAAATCGGAATGCGCAAAAGGTCGACAGGCAGCATTGGCGACGATCGAGTCAACTCGCGCCGCACGAGGAAGAATCCGCAAATTGAGGTGGCCGCCAGTTCGGCCGCCAGAAGACCGAACCGTTCGCCATGCCCTGCGGCATCGATGCTGCCGATCAATAGACCGAAAGTTGCCGCACTGAGCGCGGCTCCCGCGAAATCAAAACTGTGAGGCGCACGTGCCGCCTTGGGCAGCGCGCGCAAGCCCACGGCGATGGCCGCAACTCCGATTGGGACATTGACCGCAAAGAGCCAAGGCCAAGGCGCAAGCGACAGAATTCCACTGGCGATGGTGGGGCCTGCCGCGGCCGCCACGGCCACGACGACCGCATTGAGGCCGATACCGCGCCCGAGCATGTTGTGGGGATAGATCGTGCGGATGAGCGCGGTATTGACGCTCATGATGCCCGCCGCGCCGAACCCTTGCACCACGCGGGCGAGCGCAAGGGTCAAAAGCGAGTCCGAAAGCGCACAACCGAGAGACGCCAGCGTAAAGAGCAGAAGGCCTGCGAGATAGACCCGGCGATAACCGATGATGTCGCCGAGCGACGACAGGGGCAGGAGCGAAATGGTGATCGCCAGTTGATAGCCGTTGACGATCCAGATCGAGAACGCGGAATTGGTGTGCAGATCGCGGGCGATCGTCGGCAGCGCGACATTGGCGATGGCGCTGTCCATCACGGCCATTGTGATGCCGAGCGCAATGGTGGCAATCGCCCAATAGCGCAGGGGCAGCGGAATTCCGTCCGAGGAAGTCGTCATGGATATACGTAACGCGAAGGCACACGCGGAAATAGGCCAATTTCACGCGCGCGTCGAGGACGATTCCCCGGCCCGACTAAATGTGGATCGCGTGGCCCAGCGCGCGCAGGCAAGCTTCGTGGAATGCTTCGCTGAGTGTCGGATGAACGTGAATCGTGCCGGCCACGTCTTCGAGCAACGCTCCCATTTCCAGCGCCAGCGCGAATTCCGCGGACAGCTCCGAGACATGCGCGCCGACGGCCTGGATGCCGAGAATGCGGTGGTCGTCTTCCCGCGCGAGCACGCGCACGAATCCGCCTTCCTCGGCCGCGTCCATGCTGAGCGCGCGTCCATTGGCCGAAAACGGAAACATCGCCGTGACGGTCTTCACGGCTTTGGCCGCCGCATCCGTCGGCAAAAGGCCCGCGCTGACAATCTCGGGCTCGGTGAAGCAGACGGCGGCAATCGAAACGGGATTGAACCGGCGCTTCTCGCCCGCGATGATTTCGGCCACCATCTCGCCTTGCGTGGCGGCCTTGTGTTCGAGCATCGGCTCACCGACGAGGTCGCCGACCGCCCACACATTCTTCATCGAGGTTCGACACTGGTCGTCGACCTTGACGAAACGTCCCGCCATGTCGACCGCCATGTTCTCAAGACCCCAGCCCTCGGTGTTCGGCTTGCGTCCGACCGTGACGAGGATTTTGTCGGCGGGAAGTTGGAGGGTTCGGCCGTCATTGGTTTCGACCGTGAGCGCCGCGCCGCACTTGTCGCTCACCAGTCCTTTGGCCTTGGCGTTGAGATGCAGGATGACGCCATGGCGCTCGAGCCATTTGCGTACCGGCTCGACCAGCGGCGCATCGTAAAGCGGCAAGACCCGATCGAGCGCTTCGACGACCGTCACCTCCGCGCCCAGTTTGCGGAACGCGATCCCCAGTTCGAGCCCGATATAACCCGCGCCGACGACGACAAGTTTCTTCGGCAGCACGTCGAGCGACAATGCTTCCGTCGAAGAGATGACCGAACCGCCGAACGGCAGGAACGGCAGTTCGACCGGAATCGATCCATTGGCCAGCAGAACATGTTCGGCGTGAATGGTAACGGGATCGCCGGAAGTCGATGTCACTGTGCAGGTTTTTGAGTCCGAGAAATTCGCCCAACCGTTCACCACGCGAACTTTGGCGCGCTTGAGAAGTGCGGTGACGCCGCTATTGAGCTTGCCGACAATGGTTTCCTTCCAGCGCACGGTTTCCGCCATGTCAACCGAAGGTTGGCTGGTGAGCGAAATGCCGTGACGCGGCTTCGCGGCGGCGCGCGCCATCGTTTCGAACTCGCCGGCCACATGGATGATCGCCTTGGACGGAATGCAACCGCGGATCAGACAGGTCCCGCCGAGCTTGTCGTTTTCCACCAGAACAGTCTCGAGACCGAGTTGGCCCGCGCGGATTGCGGCGACATAACCGGCAGGCCCACCGCCGACGACAAGAAGTTTGGTGTGGATGATTTCAGCCATAGCGAGTCCGTTCAGTAGGGGCGAATAGCGAGTAGCGAATGGCGAGTGGGGAAAAAGGCTATCCCTATTCGCCATTCGCTATTCGCCACTCGCTCAATCCATAAACAACGTCGCCGGATGTTCGAGCAGCGATTTGAGGCGCTGAATGAATTCGGCGGCATCGAATCCGTCGACCACGCGATGATCGAAGGACGACGACAGGTTCATCATCTTGCGCACGACGATCTGGCCGCCCCGCACGACGGGACGCTCGACGATCGCATTGGGGCCGATGATCGCGACTTCCGGCCGGTTGATGACGGGGGTGGTGACAACACCGCCCAGCGCACCCAGGCTCGTGATGGTGATCGTCGAACCGGAAAGTTCGTCGCGCGAAGCCTTGCCGTCGCGCGTAAGTTGGGCCAGCCGCGCCACTTCCGCCGCGCTGTCCCAGATATCGCGCGCTTCGGCGTGGCGCACCACGGGCACGATCAATCCGTTCGCAGTCTGCGTCGCGATGCCGATATGGACGGGTGCGAAGCGATGCACGATTCCGGCTTCGTCGTCGAACCGCGCATTGATCTGCGGCCAATGCGGCAGAATCTGAACGAGCCCGCGCATCAGGAAAGGCAACAAGCTCAGCTTGGGCTTGTCGGCGGATTTCGTGGCATTCAGATGCGCGCGAAGACTTTCCAGTTCCGTCATGTCGATCTCTTCGACATAGGCGAAGTGGGGAATATGGCGCTTGGATTCCTGCATCCTCTCGGCGATTTTGCGCCGCAGCCCGATCACCTTGATCTCTTCGCCGCCGTCACGCTGCGCATAAGACGAACGCGCGGAACCGCCGCGCGAGCCCGACGCTACATAGGCGTCGAGATCGGCGTGGCCGATGCGTCCCGCAGGTCCCGTGCCCGGGACGAATTGCAGCTTGATGCCGAGTTCTTCCGCGCGCTGGCGCACGGCCGGAGACGCAAGCGGCTTCGCATCGGAAACGCGCGCAACCGGCGCAGCAGGTTTTGGAGCAGACGCAGGCTTTGAAGATTCCCGCTCACTCTTTCCCGCTCCCCCGACGGGGGAGAGGGTGGGGTGAGGGGATGTCGACGCCTTCTCAACTGCCGCAGGTTTTGCCGCCGCCGCAGCGTGCGTCTTGTGGCCGGTGCTATTGCCGTCGCCTTCCACTTCGAATTCGACCAGCGGCGCGCCCACCGGCGCCATCGCGCCCGGTTCGCCATGAAGCGAGGTTACGACACCCGAGACGGGCGAAGTCATTTCCACCGTCGCCTTGTCGGTCATCACGTCGACGAGTTGCGCGTCCTCCTCGATGCGGTCGCCGACGGCGACGTGCCACGCGACAATCTCTGCTTCGGCCGTGCCTTCGCCCACATCGGGAAGTTTGAAGATGTAACGGCCCATTCTATTTCCCCATCGCGCGGCGCATGGCATCGGCAACCCGACCCGGCCCCGGAAAATACTGCCATTCGAAGGCGTGCGGATAGGGCGTGTCCCAGCCCGCCACGCGCTCGATGGGGGCTTCGAGATGATAGAAGCAATATTCCTGCACAAGGGCCGTGAGTTCCGCGCCATAGCCGCTGGTACGCGTCGCTTCGTGCACGATCACGCAACGGCCGGTTTTCTCCACCGACTTCACGATGGCGTCGATGTCGAGCGGCAGCATCGTGCGCAGATCGATGATTTCCGCATCGATGCCGCTTTCCTGAGTGGCAGCCAGCGCCACATGAACCATCGTACCGTAAGCGAGCACCGTCAGGTCGGCCCCTTCGCGCAGAATCGCCGCTTGGCCCAGCGGAATCGTGTAGTGGCCCTCCGGCACTTCGCTGGCGGGATGCTGCGCCCAGGGCGACACCGGCCGGTCGTGATGGCCGTCGAATGGGCCGTTATAGATGCGCTTGGGTTCGAGGAAGATCACCGGATCGTCGTCCTCGATCGCGCTGATCAGCAGGCCTTTGGCGTCATAAGGCGTCGAGGGAATCACCGTCTTGATGCCGGCCACATGCGTGAACAGCGCTTCCGGGCTCTGGCTGTGCGTCTGTCCGCCGAAGATGCCGCCGCCATAAGGTGTGCGCACGGTCATGGGGCACCAGAAATCGCCGGCGGAGCGATAGCGCAATCGCGCCGCTTCCGACACGATCTGGTCGAACGCCGGGTAGATGTAATCGGCGAACTGGATTTCGACCACGGGCCTGAGACCGTAAGCGCCCATGCCGATCGCGGCCGCGATGATGCCGCCTTCGCCGATGGGCGTGTCGAAGCAGCGAGTGACGCCGTGCTTCTTCTGCAGTCCTTCGGTGGCGCGGAACACGCCGCCGAAATAGCCCACATCTTCGCCGAACACGAGCACGTCGGGATTGCGCGTCAGCATCACATCCATGGCGGAGTTGATCGCCTGGATCATGTTCATCGTGGCCATGATCAGACGCCCAATTCCTGGCGCTGGCGCCGCAAGTGCCAGGGCATTTCCTTGTAGACGTCCTCGAACATGGTTTTGACGCTGGGCGGATTGGTGCCCAATATGCCGTAGCTTTCCGCTTCCTTGTTCGCGGCGCGCACTTCTTCGACCACGCCCTTGTGCTGTTTTTCGTGATCCGCTTCCGACCATGCACCCAGAGCAATTAGATGCGTCTTAAGGCGCACAACGGGATCGCCGAGCGGCCAGTTCTTCGCTTCGTCGGTGGGCCGATAGCGGCTTGGATCGTCGCTCGTGGAATGGCCTTCGGCGCGATAGGTGTAGTGCTCGATCAATGTTGCGCCGAGATTGTTGCGCGCGCGTTCCGCCGCCCATTGCGTCACCGCGAAGACCGCAAGGAAATCGTTGCCGTCGACTCGCAAGCCCGGCACGCCGTAGCCGATGCCGCGCGCGGCGAATGTCGCCTGCTCGCCGCCGGCGATGCCCTGAAAGCTTGAAATCGCCCATTGATTGTTGACGACGTTGAGGATCACCGGCGCGCGATAGACCGATGCGAAATTGAGTCCGTGATGGAAATCACCTTCCGCCGTCGTCCCTTCGCCGATCCAGGTTGCGGCGATGCGATCGTCATTCTTGTAGGCCGACGCCATCGCCCAACCGACCGCCTGGCTGAACTGCGTGCCGAGATTGCCGGAGATCGTGAAGAAGCCGTGCGCCTTGCTTGTATACATGATGGGCAATTGCCGGCCCTTCAGCGGATCGCGCACATTCGAATAGACTTGGCACATCATGTCGACCATCGGATAGCCGCGCGTGAGCAGCAGACCCTGTTGGCGATAGCTCGGGAAGCACATATCGCTGGGGTCGAGCGCGAGCGCGGGGGCAATAGAGACGGCCTCCTCGCCCGTGCATTTCATGTAGAACGATGTCTTGCCCTGGCGTTGCGCGCGATACATGCGATCGTCATAGGCGCGCGTGAGCATCATCAGGCGCAGCCCACGCTTCAGCGTTTCCGGATCGAGCCGCGGATTCCACGGACCCACCGCCTTGCCGTCATTGTCGAGCACGCGGATCAGCTTGAACGCGATGTCCTTGATGTCGTGGGCGGCGACGGAACTGTCGGGACGCGGCACATCGCCCGGCGGAGGAATGACGATCTTGCTGAAGTCCGGGATGTCGCCGGGCCGTTGCTCCGGCTGGGGGATATACAGGCTCAGCTTTTTCTTGTTTTTCATGACAACCGATCGCTAGCGGAAAGGGGGTCGCGGGAACGCGCGAGCCGCTCGACCCTATCAGGAACCGGCGCTGATATCCGGTTGCGCAAGACGGCGTCAAGGCAAGTCCAAGCCGTTCGCCGGGTAGACATTTCGCCGATGTATCCTCGCAAATGCGCGGCCAAGCAACAAACGGATGCAGAGACCCGATCCAACAGACAGGACATGAGCGTGGCCCGGCGTCACGCGCCATAAATTCTTCTTCGCTTGGGAAGCGCTTGCATTTGTTTCTGTTTTGTTCTCAACTGGGTTTCATGCAAACTGCGCTCGCTTTCGGCCGGTCGTCTGACTTCGTTGAGGCCGGAATGACAATTGACTTTTGATACTGGTATCCCGTAGTCTATGAAAGACGACGCTTTCGAATGGGATGACGGCAAAGCCGCCGAGAACTATGCCAATCACGGCATCGGCTTCGAGCTAGCGAAGCAGGTTTTTCGCGATCTCTTCGCCGTCGAGCGTCTCGATGACCGCGAGGATTACGGCGAAGACCGCTTCATCCTTATCGGAATCGTCGAGCAACTTGTGCTTTGCGTCGCTTACACCGAACGAGAAGGGCGCATCCGTTTGATCTCGGCGCGGCGCGCAACGAAACGTGAGCAGGATGACTATTTCACGCAAGACGGTTGAGCCGGTGCGTCCGATGACGCAGAAACAGATCGATGCGGCGGCGCGTCGCGATCCCGATGCCCGGCCGCTCAACCGCGCGGATTTACAGCGCATGCGGCGCACGCCGCAAATCAAAATCATTCGCCGGGCGCTGGCTTTGACCCAGGAAGAATTCGCCGAGCGCTATCGCATTCCGCTGGGGACGCTGCGCGATTGGGAACAGGGCCGCGCCCAACCTGATCGGCCGGCGCGGGCCTATCTCACCGTCATCGCGCGCGACCCCGAAGGCATATTTCGGATATTGCAGGCCGGATCGGGCTGAGACGAAGAGTCCGTGCTTTTCAAAGCTTCATTCGTGTCCCAATTGACTCTGCCGCGGGCCAAGCCATACTAGAACATAACAAGAACAAACGGCAATATCTATGGCCGATACGGCCTTCAAACTGGCTGCCCTGCGTGCCTCTCTCGACCAGGCCGCGCGGGACAATGGGCATGCGAACCCGCTCGTCCCTCTGGGCCATGGGGCGGCCGATGCCTGCCTCAAGGGGGGCTTGCGGCAAGGAACAGTCCACGAAGTGTTCGCGGCCGAAGCGGGCCATGCGGCGACCGCGACGGGCTTTGCGCTGACCTTGGCCGCGCGCATGGCGGGCAAAACCCGTTGGCTGTTGTGGGTCCGGCAGGATTTCGCAGCCCTCGAAGAAGGCGAGCCTTATGGTGCGGGCCTCGTCGAACTGGGTCTCGATCCTTCACGCATATTGATGGTGCGCGCCGCCGATGCCGCCGGCGTATTGCGCGCGACGGCCGAAGGCCTCGCCACGGCAAGCCTCGGCGCGGTCGTGCTCGAACCCTGGGGCGAACCGAAACTGTTCGATCTGGTGACGAGCCGGCGCCTCGCGCTCGCGGCCGCGCGCACCAACGTGACCGCCATTCTGCTGCGGCCGGGTGCGGAGCCTTGGCCGAGTGCTGCCGAAACACGCTGGCTCATACGCGCCGCAAGATCGCGAGACGGCCAGGACGATTGGGGGACACCGGTGTTCGACGCGAGCCTTGTGCGCAACCGGCACGGAACGACAGGGCAATGGGTGATGGAGTGGAATTGCGATGACCGGCTCTTCCGCCAGGCGGCGCATCCTCGCGTTGTGGCTGCCGCGTCTGCCGACGGACCGGCTCCAGCGGCGCGCGCAGCCTTCGGGAGATAGAAAGCCGCTCGTCCTTGCAGCCAAGGTGGACAACGCGTTGCGCCTGTCCGCCGTGGATGCGCACGCGGCAAAGCTCGGCCTTTCGCCCGGCATGGCGCTCGCCGATGCGCGCGCGATGATCCCCGCGCTCGATGCGATCGCCACCGACGAAGCGGCGGACAGAAAACTTCTCGAACGCATTGCCGACTGGTGCGAACGCTTTTCGCCTCTGGTCGCGCTCGATCCGCCGCACGGGCTTTTCTTCGACGTGACGGGCACGACGCATCTGTTCGGCGGCGAGCGCGCGATGCTCGAAGGCGTGCGCCGCGCGATTGCGGGACAGGGCTTTTCCATTTGCCTCGCGCTGGCGGGCACGGCCGCGGCTGCACGCGCGCTTGCGGGTTATGCCGACGGCACCATCGTCGAACCCGGTCACGATGCGCAAAGTGTGGGGCCTTTGCCGGTCGGAGCCCTGATGGTGGATCCGACGATCGTTCACGGCCTGCGCCGCGCCGGTCTCAAAACCATCGGCGACGTGGCGGCGCGCGCGCGGCACGAACTCGCGTCCCGTTTCGGCGGCGCTTTCGTGACCGCGCTCGATCGCACGCTGGGCCGGGAAGACGAGCCGATCTCGCCCCGCCATCCCCTGCCCGACTGCATGGCAGAGCGGCGTTTTGCCGAGCCTGTGGTCACGGACGATGTGGTGGCAGACACGATCCTGGCGCTCGCGGAAAGCATCGGAGGCCTGCTCGAGAAACGCGGCGAAGGCGCGCGGCAACTCGAAGCCGCGTTCTTTCGCGCCGACGGGCAGATGCGGCGCATCGCCATCGCCATGGCGCGACCTACGCGCGATCCGAGGGTCGCAGCGCGCCTGTTCCATGAAAAGCTCGATGCGCTCGCCAATCCGCTCGATCCCGGTTTCGGCTTCGACCTGATCCGGCTTTCGGCCATCGCCACCGAACCGCTCAATCCGCAGGACACGAGTTTCGACAGCCGGGAAAACGAAAAGAAGGAAATCGACTTCCTGATCGACCGTCTCTCGGCGCGTTTCGGCGCGACGCGGGTGCTGCGCTTCCAGCCGCAGGACACGCATATTCCCGAAGCGGCGTCCGTGGCGCTGCCGGCGCAATATTCCGCGCCTTCGAAACCGGCATGGGCTTCACTGCGCGCGCCGGCCGAGGCCCCGCGCCGGCCTTTGCGCCTGTTTGCGAAGCCTGAGCCCATCGAAGTGATGGCCGAGATTCCCGACGGGCCGCCGTTGCGCTTTCGCTGGCGGCGCGTGCTGCATGCGGTTTCGCTCGCCGAAGGGCCGGAGCGCATCGCGATGGAATGGTGGCGCACCCAGGCCTCGGCGCCCACGCGGGATTATTTCCGCATCGAAGACGAACAGGGTCGCCGCTTCTGGCTCTATCGCGACGGCCTCTACGGCCGCGAAACCTCCGCCCCACGCTGGTTCATGCATGGCGTGTTCGCATGAGTACCTATGCCGAACTGGCCGTGACGACGAATTTTTCGTTTTTGCGTGGCGCATCGCATCCGCAGGAGCTTGTGGAGGCTGCAACGATGCTGGGGCTGAAGGCTATCGGCATCGCAGATCGCAACAGCGTTGCCGGCATCGTGCGCGCTTACGATGCGATCGAGGCGATGAAAGGCGACAAACCGAAACTGCTCGTCGGCGCGCGGCTCGTGTTTCGCGACGGTACGCCCGACATCCTCGTCTATCCGACGGATCGCAAGGCTTATGGGAATCTCTGCCGCCTGATCTCGGAAGGAAAGCTGCGCGCCGAGAAAGGTGCCTGCGAGTTAGATTTCGGCGATCTCGTCAAATGGCAGGAAGGGCTTCTGTTCGCTGTCCTGCCTCCGCAGCGCATCAGCGATGAAACGAAACGTTGTCTCGAAAAGCTGACCCAGATCGCGCGCGGCCGTGTCTGGCTTGCAGCCGCGATGCTTTATCATGGTGATGACAGGCGCCGCCTGCGCAAGCTGCAGCGCCTCGCGCGCGAGGCCTGCGTGCCGCTCCTCGCCGTCAACGACGTGCTTTATCACGTGCCCGAACGGCGGCCATTGCAGGACGTCGTCTCCTGCATCCGAGAGCACGTCACGCTCGATACGGCCGGCCGCCTTCTGGAAGCCAATGCCGAGCGGCATCTGAAACCCGCCGACGAGATGGCGCGGCTTTTCCACGATGCCCCCGATGCGATCGCCGAGACGATTCGCTTCGCCGATTAGGCAAGACGCCCCAGCAGCATCTGGTCGACCTGACCTGGGCTGGCGCCGGAGATCGCTATCCCGAAGGCATTCCCGACACGGTGCGCGAGACGCTCGAAAAGGAACTCGCGCTGATCGCCAAGCTCGACTACGCGCCTTATTTCCTCACCGTGCGCGACATCGTGGGCATGGCCAATAGGCGAAAGATCCTGTGCCAGGGGCGAGGCTCCGCCGCCAATTCCGCCGTCTGCTATGTGCTCGGCATCACGGCCGTCGATCCCAGCAAGATCGATCTTCTGTTCGAGCGCTTCATTTCCGAGGAGCGCAAGGAGCCGCCCGACATCGACGTCGATTTCGAGCACGAAGAGCGCGAAAAGGCGATGCAGGACGTCTATGAGCGTTATGGCCGCGAGCATGCCGCGATTACGGCGACCGTCATCTGCTATCGGCCGCGCAGCGCCATCCGCGAAGTGGGCAAGGCGTTCGGGCTGACGGAGGACACGACGGCGGCGCTTGCCGGTTCCGTATGGGGAAGCTGGGGGGAAGGGCTGAAGGATCGCGACGTGAAACAGGGCGACCGCGATCCCGCCAATGCGCTGATCGCGCGCGCGGTGGGCTTTGCGAACGAGTTGGTCGGCTTCCCACGCCATCTTTCGCAGCATGTCGGCGGCTTCGTGCTCACGCGCGACCGGCTCGACGAGATCGTGCCCATCGGCAACGCCGCGATGGACGATCGCACCTTTATCGAATGGGACAAGGACGACATCGACCGCCTCAACATCATGAAGGTCGATGTGCTGGCGTTGGGCATGCTCACCTGCATCCGCAAGGCGTTCGAACTGATGAAAATTCACAGCAATGTCGATCTCAACCTTGCGACGGTCCCGCGTGAAGACCCCGAAGTTTACGACATGCTGTGCAAGGGCGACGCGATAGGCGTGTTCCAGGTCGAAAGCCGGGCGCAGATGAACATGCTGCCCCGCCTGCGACCGAGAGAATTCTACGATCTCGTGATCGAAGTCGCGATCGTGCGGCCCGGCCCCATCCAGGGCGACATGGTGCATCCCTATCTGCGCCGCCGGAACAAGGTGGAGAAGGTGGAATATCCCTCGCCGTCGCCCGAGCACGGACCTGCCGACGAGTTGGTCAAGGTTCTGGGCAAGACGAACGGCGTGCCGCTGTTCCAGGAACAGGCGATGAAGCTCGCCATCGTGGCCGCGAAATTCACACCCGACGAAGCGAACGGCCTGCGCCGCGCGATGGCGACGTTCCGGCATATGGGCACCATCCACACCTTCGCCGACAAGATGATCGGCAACATGGTCGCGCGCGGCTATGAGCGCGATTTCGCCGAACGCTGCTTCAAGCAGATCGAAGGTTTCGGCACCTATGGCTTCCCGGAAAGCCATGCCGCGAGCTTCGCGCAGCTTGTTTATGTCTCCGCATGGATCAAGCGTCATCATCCGGCAGCCTTCGGCTGCGCGCTGCTCAATTCGCAACCGATGGGCTTCTATGCGCCGGCCGAGATTGTGCGCGATGCGCGCGAGCATGACGTCGAAGCGCGCCCCATCGATGTGAGCTTCAGCGACTGGGACAACACGCTGGAAAAGCGCGAGGACGGCGCGCTCGCGATCCGGCTGGGCTTCCGGCAGATGGACGGCTTCCGCAAGGAGTGGGCCGAGGCGCTGATGGCGGCGCGCACGCGCAGGCTTGGCGGGATCGAGGATCTCGCGCGCCGATTGCCCAAGCGCGCCTTGATGGCTCTCGCCGAGGCGGATTGCTTCCGCTCGTTAGGCCACGACCGGCGCGAGGCGCTGTGGGCCGTGCGCCGCTTGGCCGACGACACGCCATTGCCGCTCTTCGCCGCGCGTGACGCCGAAGAATTGCCGTCCGAAACGACGGCGCCTTTGCCCATGATGCCGCTCAGCGAGCATGTGCTGGCCGACTACCGAACCTTGAGGCTGTCGCTCAAAGGTTATCCGATGCAATTCCTGCGCGACCTGTTCAAGGGCGAACGCGTGTCGTCCTGCGCGGAGATCGCGGATGCGAAAGACGGTGCTGCGGCGAGTTGCGCCGGTGTCGTGCTGGTGCGCCAGATGCCCGGCGCCAAGGGTGTCGTGTTCATCACCTTGAGCGACGAAACCGGAATCGCCAACATCGTCGTATGGCCGAAAATCATGGAGCGCTTCCGCAAGGAGGTGATGGGTGCGCGGCTGCTGCTGGTGAAAGGCCGCGTGCAGAAGAGCCCGGAAGGGGTTGTCCATCTGGTGGCGGAGCGGCTCAGCGACCGCACGCAGGAACTCGACCGGCTTTCCGAAGACAAAGTGCGTCCCCAGCTCTCCCGAGCCGATGCAGTTGCCCACCCCCAGGGACCCGAACGGCCCACAAGCGGCCGCCATCCGCGCGACGTGCGCATCCTGCCCAAATCGCGGGATTTTCATTAGAGCAGTTTCGGATTGAGTTGACGCAGTCCTCCCTCTTCTCCATGGACGGGCTTGACCCGTCCACCGAGCAAGCGAGCGTCCGCGAGCGCATGGAGTCTTTGGCCGCGCCGACGCGCGGCCGCTGGGTGGCCGGGTCAAGCCCGGCCATGGTGAGATTTTGTGATACGATCCAATCCGACAACGCTCTAGACTGGTATTCGCGGCGCATCGTCGCCAAATTCGCCGACATGAAAAAGAAAAGCGCGCC
>JBEKDC010000078.1:0-17537 GCA_050014535.1 Rhizomicrobium sp. | reverse complement strand
GGCACGCCGTCCTTCTTCGTCAATGGCGTGCGGTTCGACGGAAACTGGACTGACGCCGACGAATTCGCCGCGTCACTTGAGGCGGCAGCAGGCAGTTGAATTGTGCGGGCCGAAGCGCCATTTTGTGCTTCGGTGACAAGCGGATACTTGAGCAGGAGATACAGGAATCATGAAAACCAAGGCCTTACAGGACCGGCGCAAAGCCCCCCTCACGACGCCGTCCGATCTCAAATCCAACGCGATCAAGGACCTGACCGGCGCTCTCAACGCGCTTGTGGCGGATGTGTTCGCGCTTTACCTGAAGACGAAGAATTTCCACTGGCACATGTCGGGGCCGCATTTCCGCGACTATCACCTGCTGCTGGACGAGCACGGCGATCAGATCTTTGCGATGACCGACGTGATCGCCGAGCGCGTGCGGAAAATCGGCGGCACGACCCTGCATTCGATCGGCCAGATCGGCCGGTTGCAGCGCCTCCACGACAATGACGCAGAATACGTGACTCCCCGCGATATGCTGGCCGAGTTGCGCGAGGACAACAAGCAGCTGACCGCGAGCATGCGCGAAGTCCACAATCTGTGCGACGAGCATGGCGACGTGGCCACCGCAAGCCTCATCGAAGTGTGGATCGACGAAACCGAACGGCGCACCTGGTTCCTGTTCGAGGCGAGCCGGACGGGAGAATAATGAAAGCGCTGCGTTTCGCGAAATACGGTCCGCCGTCCGTTCTTTCGCTCGATGATGTCGCCACGCCGAGCTTCAACCCCGGCGAGGTGCTGGTCGAAGTTTACGCTGCCGCGATCAACCCCAGCGATGTCAAGAACGTCGGCGGGGCCTTCGAGGCTTCGCTGCCGCGGACGCCCGGCCGCGATTATGCAGGGGTTGTCGTCGCGGGGGACGGCTGGAAAGGCCGGGAGGTGTGGGGAAGCGGCGAAGGGCTCGGCGTCGCACGCGACGGAACCCATGCGCAATATCTCGTCGTGCCGGCAGGCTGGCTGTCAGAAAAGCCTCGGCAACTGACGATGGAGCAGGCCTCGACGGCCGGCGTCCCTTATCTCGCCGCGTGGTCCGCGCTTGTCGACGCCGCGAAGGTCGAGGCCGGCGAAACCGTCCTGATCACCGGCGCGCTGGGCGCGGTCGGCCGCGCGGCCACGCAGATCGCGCATTGGAAGAAAGCAAGAGTCATCGGCGCGGACCTCGTAGACGGCGATTCCGGCGCCAACGCCTTCATCAACACGGCGAAGCAGGATCTCGCAAAGGAAACCAGAGCGCTGACGGACGGCAAAGGCGCGGACCTGGTTCTCGACGCGGTCGGCGGTCCGATGTTCGAGCAGTCCCTCAGATCGCTTCGCATCGGCGGCAGGCAGGTTGCCATCACCAGTGTGGGCAACAGGCGCGTCGAGTTCGATCTGATCGACTTCTATCACAATCTCTCGCGCCTGATCGGCGTCGACACCATGAAGCTGACGGGTCCCGGTATCGCAAAGATCATGGACGGGTTGCGTCCCGGCTTCGAGGATGGACAGTTTACGCCACCCGCCGTGAAGACATGGGCCATGGATCGGGCGATCGACGCCTATGAAGCCGTCGCAAAAGGCGGCTCATCCGACAAGCACGTCATCCTGCCGCGCGGCTAGCGCTCCGCTCGACGATGCAGCCGCTCAGGCGTTTCTCGCATCGCCGATCTGTTCGCGCTATAATGCCGTCGAAATCCTTCGGATCGTCGGCGGATCGCGAGCCGCTGCCCTGCGGAGTCCAGTCCCGAATGGCGCGTCTATCTGATTACAATGCGAAGCGCGATTTCGCGAAGACGCGCGAGCCCCGAGGCCGCGTCGTAAGTGCGCAGGGCAAGGCGCGCCGCTTCGTTATCCAGCGCCACGATGCGACGCGGCTTCATTACGATCTTCGGCTGGAACTCGACGGGGTCTACAAATCCTGGGCCGTCACCAAGGTGCCGTCGCTCGATCCGGCCGTGAAGCGCCTCGCGGTGGAAGTCGAAGATCACCCGATCGAGTACGGAACGTTCGAAGGCATTATTCCGGAAGGCGAGTATGGCGGCGGGACCGTTCAGCTTTGGGATCGCGGCCGTTGGAAGCCGCAGGGCGACGGCCCGCCGGAGCGCGATTTGGCTGCAGGCCATATCAAATTCGAGCTGGACGGCGAGCGGATGCGAGGCGGCTGGGCGCTTGTCCGCATGAAGGACAGGCCCTTGAACGGGCGGCGAAAACTCCGTCACAACTGGCTTCTCATCAAGGAGAAGGACGGTGCCGCCAAGCCGCACAAGCCCGATGCATTGCTCGCGGCCGACACGTCCGTGAAAAGCGGATTGACGCTCGAGCAAATCGCCGCGCGCGGCAAGCGCAAGGCTCGCACGGCGAGCGCCGGGTCTTGAATCCGACACGCGGCGGCGGAAGGCGAAACAAGAAGGCTCAAATGCCGAAAACCGCCATGATCGAGTCCAAGAAAATTACGATTGCGGGAATCGCCCTCAGCCATCCCGACAAAGTCTTATGGCCCGCCGCGAAGCCAGACAGCGCCTTCACCAAGCTTGATCTGGCACAGCACTATCAGGCATTCGCCGAACGCATCCTGCTTCACGTGGCAAACCGGCCAGTCTCGCTGGTGCGGGCACCCGACGGAATAGAAGGTCAGAAATTCTTTCAGCGTCACGCCAACAAGCAGGCAATCAGGGCGCGGCCGATCAAGGTCTCGGGCGAGCCCGAACCGTATATGGCAATCGACGACGTGGCGGGGCTCGTCAGTCTTGCGCAGGCGGCCGTGCTTGAGCTGCATCCCTGGGGTTGCAGGAAAAACGAGCCCGACGTCCCGGAGCGGGTGATCTTCGATCTCGATCCGGCGCCTGGGGTTTCGTTCGACCGTGTGATCGAGGCTGCAAAAGAATTGCGCGCACGTCTCGCAGCGTTGGGTCTGGAGCCTTTCGTAAAAACAACGGGTGGCAAAGGGTTGCACGTGACGGCTGCGATCAAGGCCGACGCGCGCGCGTCGCTCGCCTGGCCTGAGGTCAAGGATTTTGCGCTTCGGCTTTGTCAGCAGATGGAGGCGGACAGTTCCGATCTTTACACGACGACGATGGCGAAGAAGGCGCGCGGCGGAAAAATCTTTCTCGACTATCTGCGCAACGATCGCGCGTCGACCGCCGTCGCGCCGTGGTCGCCCCGCGCGCGACCGCACGCGCCGATCGCCACGCCCCTGACCTGGACCCAGCTTCGCAAGAGCTTGGACCCGCTTGCATTCACGTTGCGGACGGCCGGAGCGTCGCTCAAGCGCGCCGATCCCTGGCGCGACCTGCACACATCGGCCGGGTCGCTCGCCGTGGCGAGAAAGAAGCTGGAGAAGCTTTAGCGGCCACTTCGCTTTCGTGCACGGGCGATCTGCTTGAATGGCCGATGGTCGTTTTTGCAATTCATTTATAAAGGCGCAATTGCCGATTCGTGCAGGCCGCGCAAAGCAACGTCTAGTGCGGCCGGTACAGGAACAATCCTACCGTCAGCGCGAGCCCGAGCACCACGACAAATCCGCGGATCAGTTTTTCGTCGACACGCTGCAGCAGCAGCGCACCGATATAGCCGCCTGCCATGGCGCCCAAGCAGACCACGCCCACGCGCAACCAGGGAATATTGGGCGTGAACACGAAGATGGCGACGGCCGCGGCGTTCATCACGCTGGCCAGGACATTTTTCGTGGCGCCTGCAACGCGCACCGCAAGTCCCGCGGCGGTGAGTGCAGCCAACATCAAGAACCCGATGCCGCCGCCGAAATAACCGCCATAGACGGCAATGAAGAATTGAATGACTCCGGCGATGCGCGGATCGAGCGGTCGCGATTGCTGTGTGTTGCGCGGTCCGAAGCTGCCGTAGGCGAATAGGCCCGTCGCGAACAGGACGAGCCATGGCACCAGGCGCGCAAAGAAGCTCGAAGGCGTCGAGATCAGCAGGATCGCGCCGACCACGCCGCCTGCGAGACTGATCAACGCCAAGGCAAGGAAGGGAAGCCGGCCCACGCCGCTGACAGATCTGCGGCCCACCCAACCCGTCGTGACCTGCCCCGGAAACAGCGCGAGAGTCGATGCGATGTTGGCCGACCGCGCATCGAGGCCGCTCAAGATGAGCGCGGGCAATGTCACGAAGGACCCTCCGCCGGCCAGCGCATTCTGCGCGCCCGCCCAGACGGCCACCACAAACAGCAGAATCAGCATCGAGCGATTTTCGATTGAATCCCGAGACGCTGCAAGCCGAACGCATCGATACCCAGTCGCTTGGCAAGTCGACCGCGCAATCAATTCGTGGCCTGAGGCGGTTTCGTCGCCTGCAGGCGTGCGCGCGGGTGCGGCATGATCGTCGAACGCACGAACAGTCGAGACCGTTTCACAAGGCGCTGCGCGCCCGGCGAAACGCCTTTTCGAGCCATGTCAGCAGCCGGCCCTCGACGACCGCGCGGTTGGTTTCATTCAGGAGCTCGTGTCGCGCGCCGGGATAGATGTCGACGGTGACGTCGAGACCGGCCGCCTTGTAACGGTCGATCAGCGGCGTGACCCACGCCGTCTTTTGATTGACCGGATCCTGATCGCCGACAAAAACGTAAAGGGGAAAGCCGGCGCGTATGCGGCGCAGTTGTTCCGGATCGGCGAGACGCGCGGCCTGTGCGAACACCGACATCATGGTATCCGGTGTGAGCGCAAAGCCGCACAACGGATCGGCAATATAAGCGTCGACTTGCGCCGGGTCGCGGCTCAGCCAGTCGAACGGCGTCCGTGCCGGCTCGAACGGCGCGTTCAGAAGCGCAAGCCCTTTGGGATCGTCGACAATCTTCACGAGCTGGTCGACGGCCGCGGTGCCGCATAGCGCCGCGCCGTCCACCAGCGCGGAATGATCGAGCAGATAGGCCTGGCCCAGCATCGAACCCAGGCTGTGGCCGAGGAAGAAAACCGGCAAGCCCGGATGTTCGTCGCGGGCGATACGCGTGAGCACGGCCAGATCGTCGACGACATCGGCAAAGCCGCCCGCGCCGAAATCGCCGAAAGCGTCGGGGGATTGCGCCGTCTTTCCGTGGCCGCGGTGGTCGTCGGCATAGATGACAAATCCTTCCGACAGGACACGATCGAGCGCAGGCGGATAGCGCCGCGCATGCTCTCCCATGCCGTGGGCGAGCTGAACGATGGCCTTGGGTCTGTCTAGCTTGCTCCAGCGATAGGCCGCGATGGTGGCGCCGTCTTTGCCTTCGAAATCGAACTGGTGCTCTTTCAACAAAACTACATTCCCCGGGTCAAATTCGCTGCAAGCCTGCCCTCAAAGCGGGATGGGTTCAAGTTCCGTGAAGGTCTGTTCGAGGATTTTCCAGGGACCGTTTGCGCGGCGCTGGAAAATGAAGATGTAATTCCCCTTGGCGTGGATAGGCTTGCCGTTCGATACCGGGACGAGCGTTTCCTCATAGGTTCCGCTGTCGTAAGCGAGGTCGCCCGAAGCTTCGCTCCAGATGCTGTGCAGCGCGATATGTGGATTGAATTTGGCCTGCACCCCGGCGCAGTTTTTGCGGATCGCGGCTGTGCCGTCCCAACTCGCTCCCACTGTCGGCAGGAAGACCGGATTTTGAGCGTAAAGCTGCATGACGGCATCGAGATTCTTCGTGCTCCAATCGGCAGCCCAAACGGAACTGAGTTCCGGCGGCGAAAGCGCGGCCTCCGCCTGATATGAAACGATCAACGAAGCGGCAAAAATGCCGATCGCGAGTCGGCGTTTGTTACGACTGCTCATGCGCGTTCTCCATATTGCCATTTTGATTTGCCAGCGCCGAATGGGAAGGCTGCATCTGCATTCCACTAGCTGCGGGGCGAATTCAAGGTCGGGCCCAACCAGGCGAGGATGCGGTCCGCCGCGTCCTGCCATCGCGGTTCCAGCATCATGTCATGCGCGATGCCCGGCAGACACTCGGCCCGCGTATTATAGGCGCGGCCGGTCGCTTCGATTTGCCATGGAAAGAAAATCGAATCCTCAGCGCCTCCCAATACCAGGAGCGGGGTCTTGATCGGTGCGGGTTTGGGAAGATCGAGCGCAAGCATGTCCAGGAATCCGCGAAACGACTCGTCCTGCAATTTGCTCCAATAGAGACGCACGGACTCTTCATCCATATTCGGCGAGAAAAAAGCTTCGCGGGCGAGTTCCGGCGTGGCCACCAGCGGATACATGGAAAGCGTGAGGTTGGCCTTGGCGAATGCGGCCGGTCGGCGCGCAGCCAGCCGGAATGTCGTGCGCAGCACGCCTTGCGGGGGAACGGATGCGAGCAGAACCGCCGCCGGTGCCGTGTGATCCGCAAGATATTTCTGCACGATAAATCCGCCCATCGAATGCCCAATGACGGCAGGAGGAGTCCCCAATTGCCGCGCTACGCTCGCGACGTCGTCCACATAGTCGCGGATACGTGTCCACCGCAGCCGGTCCCGCCCTTCGCTTTCGCCGTGGCCTCGCAGGCTGAGAGCGTGCGCGTCGTATCCGTTGCGCGCAAAAAAATCGAGGAAGTGGACATCCCAGCACCAGGCGCCGTGCCACGCGCCGTGAACGAACAGCAGCGGCGTTCGCTGGCCACCGGCCCGTCTGGAAATGAGTTCCAAATTCATCGTCAACCACCCGATCGGGGCATTTGCACCGTCACGCCGTGTTGCGCTACCAGTGCCGAGTTTATTCCACAAATCCGGTTTGTGCCGCAAATTCGACGGCGAGTCGGAATCGAGCGGACGCCGCCATGCTCTCGCACCTCCTCAGCCGGCTTTGGAAGCTTCCCGCCGCAACGAATCGCGTCGACTGCAGCCGCGCCGTACCTGTTGCGATGCGGGACGGTGTGACCTTGCTCACCGATATCTATCGCCCGCGCGGCGCGTCAGACGCGCCTGCCGTTCTCATTCGCTCACCTTACGGGCGCGGGAGTCTGTTCGGCCCGCTTGCGCGGCTCTATGCGGAGCGCGGATACATCACGCTGATTCAAAGCGTGCGCGGCACGTTCGGATCGGGCGGCAAATTCGATCCGTTCTTTCAGGAGCGCGATGACGGAATCGACACCGTCGATTGGATCGAAAAACAGGATTGGTATCGCGGCAAACTCGGCCTCACCGGCCCGAGTTATCTGGGGCAGGTGCAGTGGGCCATCGCCGCAGAGCTGGGAGATCGTATTTCCGCGATGTCCGTGATCATCTCGACGAGCGATTTTCACAGCGCGATATTCGACGGCGGATCCTTCCGTCTCGAGGATTTTCTCAAATGGTCTTCGTTGGTGGCGACTCAGGAGAAGACTTCATCGCTCATACGGGCGCTGAAGGAACGGCTGTTTGGAGATCCGCTGAAGACGCACTCTGCCGGACTGCCGCTGCGCACGCTTGACCGACAGGCGCTTGGCGTGGACACCGGTTATTGGCAGACTTGGCTCGATCATGGCGATATGACCGATCCGTTCTGGCGACCGATCGAGGTCATCGCGAAAATCTCGCAAGTGACGGCGCCGGTCAGCATGGTGGCGGGTTGGTCGGACGTGTTCATTCGCTATCAGGTGCGCGATTTCAACGCGTTGCGGACTCTGGGCAAGACGGCGCGGCTGACAGTGGGGCCCTGGGCGCATACGGACTTTCGAGCGCTGGCCGAAGGCGTGCGCGACAGTCTCGACTGGTTCGATCTGCATCTGAAAGGGCGCGCCGCCAAGTCCGGCGAACTGGATCGCGTGCGGCTGTGGGTGAACGGCCCGAACGAATGGCGTGACTCCGATGAGTGGCCCAAGACCCTAGCGAGCCCGCTGCAGATGTATCTCGGAGCCGATGGGCAATTGTCCGCGGCTTCGCCCAGGCAAGGCGATCGGACATTCACCTACGATCCGAGCGATCCGACACCCAGTCTCGAAGGCGCGAAACTGACGAGCAAAACCGGACGCGGCGACACGCGCGCATTGTCGTCACGCTCCGACGTTCTTGCGTTCGACGGACCGGTCCTCGACGCGCCGCTCGAATTGATCGCCGACGCGGCCGTCACCCTGACGATTTCGGCCACGAGTCCCCATCACGACATCTTTGTTTGTCTTTGCGACGTCGAGCCGAGCGGGCATGCGATCAACATCACCGACGGTATCCGGCGTTTGTCGGGCGCAGCCGGCGATGCAAAGCCCAGGACAGTCACAATCGAATTGTTGCCGTCGACCTGGCGCATTCCGGCCGGACACCGCTTGCGCCTGCTTGTCGCGGCAGGCGCGTTCCCCCGCTATGCCCGCAATCTCGGTCTCGGCGAGCCCATCGGCTCCGGAACAGCGTCATGCAAGGTCGACATCACCGTCCATTGCGGCGGAGAAGATCCCTCGCGCATCGCGACCGCGTGAATTCGGATAGATCGACGGCATTACGACGACAATCGCCGCATTGCATCGCTCGCATACGTAGTAGCCCTAAGCATGCGAGTTAACCAATTATCACGATGCGCAATGCACTACAGTGCCGAAACACGCTCCAGCAATTTATAACGAGTTTGGTATGCCCGACGGTTCGGCTACGGCCCATCTTTATCGCCCGAAGCTCGCCACGACACTATCCGAAGGATACGGCTTCAATCGCTTCCGCAAGGATGCGCTTGCGGCGTTGACCGTCGCGATCGTGGCGTTGCCGCTCTCGATGGCGATCGCAGTCGCCTCCGGCGTAGAACCGTCGCGCGGCATTTTTGCTGCGATCGCGGGCGGGGTCATCGTGTCCGCGCTTGGCGGCAGCCGCTACCAGATCGGCGGGCCGGCTGGAGCGTTCATCCTGCTGGTCGCGGCCACGGTCGCGCGCTTCGGCATCGAGGATTTGCTGCTGACCGTCATGTTGTCGGGTCTGATGCTGACGCTGCTGGGCCTATTCAGGCTGGGTTCGCTCGTTCGCCATATCCCGCAATCGGTCACTGTGGGCTTCACCTGCGGTATTGCGGTCGTCATTCTTGCGAGTCAGTTGAAGGATCTGGGCGGTCTCACGCTCGCGGGCGGCGAACCGGGGCCACTGCTTCCCAAGCTTGTGGCGCTCGCCCACGCCGTTCCGAGCGTCAATCCTGCAGCGCTCGTCCTGGGTCTCGCCACGGCGGCGTCCATATTTGCGCTCAATCGCCTTCGAGCTTCCTGGCCCGGAATGCTGCTCGCAGTGACCGCGACATCTGCCGCCGCGTTTCTGCTCCATCTGCCGGTGGAAACAATCGCCATGAAGTTCGGCGCCTTGCCGCACGGTCTGCCGATGCCGCATCTACCGAGCTTCACGTTGCAGCACCTTCTGCCGCTTTTGCCGGCGGCGTTCTCGTTCACGCTGCTTGGGGGAATCGAAAGCCTGCTGTCGGCCAAAGTCGCCGACAGTATGACTGGTCGCCAACACCGCTCGAATATGGAGTTGGTGGCGCAAGGCATCGCGAATATCGTCTCCGCACTTTTCGGCGGCATCAGCGTGACGGGAACGATCGCCCGCACCGCCACCAACATACGCGCGGGTGCGACAAGTCCGTTGTCCGGAATCATGCATTCCGGATTTTTGCTGTTGTTTCTACTCGTCGCAGCGCCGCTCGCAGGCTATGTGCCGCTTTCGGCATTGGCGGGCGTTCTCGTCGTGGTCTCGTGGAACATGGTCGAGAGAGACGAATTTCGTCTGCTGCTCAAGGATTGGCGAAGCGCCGCCGTTCTGCTGACGACGTTCGGCTTGACCCTGGTGCGGGATCTGACGACCGGAATCGTTGCGGGTTGCCTATTGGCTGCGGTCTTTGCGCTCGCGAAGCGCTACGGACCTCAACGCCGCGTTTAACGGTTGCGCGCGAAAATCGTTGACCTAAGTGGTACAAACGAGCGAACCCGGCGCGGGTGGCGCCGGGTTCGGTCAGTTGCGAATAAATTCGCGAAGTCTCAGCTGTGCCAGCCGTGATCGCTGTCGCGGGTGTGCTTCCAATCGTTGTATTTGTTGTTGGGCGCGTTTCTGTAGTCGCAGTCCAGGGCAAACAGTCCGAATAATGTCGCGCCGCCGTCGCATGGCGGGCCTATGCCGGCGGCGACCATGTGGGCGGTTCGAAGTATGCGCTTTCCCTGCGCGCCAGAAAAATCGGAAACATGGATTTGAGCCAGGGGGCCAATTTTGGTTTTTCGTCGGCGCTCCAGAAACGTACGTCCGTCGTTTCTACGCCGTCGCTTCGAAGCGTGCCGCTCAGGATCGCGCAATCGAAAGCCACCATTACATATTGCGCTTCGTCGCCGTTTTCGTAATGGACGATGAAATTTGGGCCGCCATAGATTCCGAAGATCCCCGTCGCCGCTACGAGGAGGCCGGTTTCCTCCCAGGTCTCGCGTACGACGGCGTCGGCAGGCGTCTCGTCGAACTCGATCGCGCCACCCGGCGTGGACCAGGCATCGCCGTCGCGCTGCCGAACCAGAAGAATTCGTCCGATGTTGTCATAGATCAATGCCGACACCGACGGGAGCAGCAGCCGCTCGTGACCGACGGCGGCACGCAGATTTCGCACAAATTCGGACATCGGCATTTGAAAGACCCCCGGTGATCGCGAACCCGCTTAGCAACTTATAGTTGAACATTTCGTAATTCGATCGTCTGTGAAGGAGACCACGATACACATGTCCTCCTCGCTGGTTGCCGGCAAATTCGATGTCAGCTGCCTCCGGCGGAAGCGCGAGCGACGTGCAATCTTTTCGGGACACTCATTGTTCCGAGCACACACGGCGCGAAAACCCGCATGCGGCGCTCCAGCCCTAGACCGGCCGCCCGAGTTCGGGAATAATGCATATCCCAGCCATGAGCGCACTGCTCATTTTCCGGCTTGGATTTCGCAGTATATTCGGGGGGGCTGGCGTGGCTGATACGGTAACGATTGCGTTTGTGGATGGCATTTCGTCGATTTCAAGTCATAACAATGTTCATAGAATCGTTTGCTACAAGCTGAATGCGACAGGGCAGCCCGAAAAGAGCGTCGAACTGCTGATTCCCGCGGCATCGATCTCGGGTTTTGCGGCGGCACTGGGCAAGCTCAAGTCCTGAGAAATTTCATCGATATACAGCGAGTCGAGGACGGATTGCGTCCCGGTTCATGCGGCGCGCTTTGAAACGCAGGCGATCCGAGGTGAAGGTCATGAAGCGACTTCGGCTGCGGATCGCACCGGGCGGATGTAAACGCGCGTTGCTGTAAATTATCGGGCCTCCCAAAACAGAATGCACGCGGCGCAAAGCTGAGCCCGTGCTTATGGTTTGACGGATACCGGCGCATGAGCCGAGCCGTTCGGACTTAACCGATGAGCACGCTCAATTCGGGCTGGTAAGGCGCCAATGGACCTTTCGCGCGTCTCCCCTACGGCGTCAGCGCCAGGGTCGATTGCATCACCACGACCTGATAGGGGTTCCAGGTCGAGACCAGCCAGTAGATCGTGGCGCTCTTTGTCGCCGCGCCTTGCGGCGGCGTGGCCTGGGTGTAGCGGTTCAGCACGAAGGGTGCGTAGAAAAAACCGGGCGTGGTTTTGCCGTTGGCCAGCGGCGGCCAGTAGGTCGTCTGACCGGGACAACCGTTCTCGCTCATGATCAGCGAGCAAAGAACCGGCTGTGCGAGATTGAGGATCGAGGTCGGCGGCGACCAGGGTCCCCAAGGGTCGGGAGCGAAGCGCGCTTCGATGTTCCACAGGCCGCAATTGTAAAGCAGGAGCCAGCGTTTCAACGGTTCGTTCCAAGTCACCGAATGCTCGCCCACGCAGCGTTCGCCGGGCGGATTGGCCGCGTAGAGTTCCGCGCCAGGAGGCGCCAGCCATTGACCGGCGCTATTGTGTCCGCTTTCCCATTGCACGCGCGTGAGCCATTTCGGATTCCCGCTCGCATCGAGTCCGCCGTAAAACGACCACGTGTCCGGATCGCCAAACGTATCGCGCGGCGCCATCGCGAGATAGGGAATGCTGGCGCGATAGCGCGCCGCGCTGAACACCGGAACGACGACCGGCTTCGGCCCGTTCGGTCCCATTTCGGGTTTGGCTTCCACCGAACTCACATAGGCAAACCCGCTCGGCATGTGGAACAAAAACTGGCCGTAGGTGGGATTGGGTGGAATCGCCCAGCGGAACGCCACCGGATCTGCGGGTCTCGAAAAGGCCAGCACGCTATATCCGATACTATTGTTCTCGGCCGCCTCGGGGCAGTTCGAACCCATCGGGGAAACGGGAAGCGTGTCCGGCGCGATCGGGTCGGGCAGCAAGACATCCGGACGCGAGCAATGCTCCGTCCAGAAGAATGCGTAGAACTTATCCTGCAGAAATGTTCCGCCGGAGGGCACATTGAACGTGCCCTGGTCGATCGGAGGCAGCACGGTCGGATGCGCGAAGATGTGCGGCGCAGAGGTTGTAAGCCGCATATCGAGGCAGGTTTGGCTGTCAGGCGGCGCGGTGCGCGTCGTTAGGCCCAGCGCGTCGTCGGGCATCACGATGCCGAAAGGCGGATGCGAGATCGGCCTCGCATCGCCGAATAGGAAATAGAGCGGGCCTTTGCCGCTGTCGACGGGGAATCCGAGATCGACGGCAACCAGGCCGCGGCGATGGCCGCCGGAATTGCGAACATGCAAAACATGTGGCACTCCCTCGATGTGACGTCGCGCAAACGATGAAACACCGCGAAGAACGCCGCACCCGGGTTTCACCTCACCGCGATCCGTAGGACAGAAGACAACGATACGTCCGATGGCCGCCGACACAATCGGAAGCGGCGTCAGCGCGCCACCAGGCTGCGATAGAGATGCCAGGTCGCGTGTCCCAGCACGGGCAGCACGATGGCGAGTCCGACGAAGACCGGAATCGATCCGATCACCAATCCGCCCGCTACGATCAATCCCCACAACGCCATCGGAACCGGATTGGCGATGACCGCGCGCACGGAGGTTCGGATGGCCGTGTCGAGACCGACATCGCGGTCAACCAGAAGCGGAAACGAGACGATGCTGATCATCATCGCGAACACCGCGAAGAGGAAACCTGCGCCGACGCCCGCGACAATCAACAGATGACCGCGATCCGTCAGAAACACGTCGTGCAGGAATGCACCTGCAGATGTCGGCGACACGGGCCCGAGCGTGAAGCGATAGATTTCCCACGCGGCCGTCAGCCACAGCAGAAAAACCACAACCAGCGCCATGCCCAATACCGCAATCGCACCCACTGCCGGCGCCTGAAGCACGTCGAATGCATTCGTCCAGCTGACTGCAACGCCTTGTTCGCGCCTGCGGCTCATCTCATAGAGGCCGACCCCTGCCACGGGCCCGACAAGCGCGAAGCCCGAGGCGAGCGGAAATAGTAGCGGCAGCAAATCCATGCCGAATGCCAGCCGCGACATGACGAGGCCCACGACCACATAGGTGATGCACAGGAAAACCACGTCGCTGCGATACGCCTCGAAGTCGGAAAACCCCTTTCCCAGCGCAGCCCAAACCTCGGCCGTGCCGATCTTGCGAACGGCCGGCGCGGGCGAATGGATCGTGTCCTGGATGTGCTGCAGCGATCGATAAGCCGATCCGATGGCGTGCGCGGTATGTACGAGCTGCGCACCGCTCCATTCGATGGGGTTTTTGATTGTCATAGGGGGTTCCTCCCGAACCTTTGGCTCGAGGATACGGAACCGTCAGGCGGCTCGACTGCCGTCGGTCACGATATTCCGTAACCTTCGTTGCGGGCGACTATACTCCTCCGGAAGCCCCAATGCATCCGCGAAAAAGGCGGACGCGATCGGAAATGTCTGCGCCTGCGACGCTTGCTTTGTGGGCCAATAGCGCATTGACTTGCGTGCCAAACCGCGAGCCCGGGTGATATCCTAATGTCCAACGATGCGCCGTTCGGCGTGACTGTCGAGGGGTCGGTCGACGGCGATATTTATTGCAGCTCGGTGCTGATCGGAGTCACCGCGCGAGTCCGGGGGAACATCACGGCGGACAATTTGATTATCCGGGGTCGTGTCGAAGGGAATATCCGCGCCCGGAAATTGCAGCTCAGCGCCACCTGCCACGTCGAAGGCGACATCCTGCACGACAGGATCGAAATCATCGCCGGATCTTTTTTCCAGGGCAATTGCCGCCATCGGGCGGACCCTCTGCACGAAGCACATTGAAACACGCGGTCGGCGATCACGCTTCATTGCGGCCTTCCTGGATGTTCTGGCGGGTCGCCGCCCTGTTCTGCAATACTACGCCAAAAGGGGCGAGCCGATGAAATTCCTTTCCGTAGGTCTCATTGCCATGCTCTGGACAAGCGCCGTTCTTGCCGGCGGTCTGCCCGTTCGGGAAGGTACGTGCGTGTGGACGAAGATCGCGCGGGTCGAACATCGCCTGCAGAACGGCGAGAACGGCCCGTTCGTGCCGGACTCGGGTTCGGCGGTCGCGTTCGCGAATGGCGGCTATCAGGTTTCCTACGAAGAGGTGGACGCCGTTCACCGCGCGCGAAAGGACGATCCGGTGCTGATGTGCCTGATTTCGATTCCGCGGGGGTGTCCGCCCGGCGACGGGCGCGGGCGCTGGTACACGACGACCGACATGCGCACGAAGGAATCCTGGACTATGCCGGACGCGGAGCACAATTGCGGCGGCGCGTAAGCGCTCGTCCCGCATCGCCGACTAAGAGGGACTGAATCGAATGATCGCCTTCACACGCGAAAGAACCGAGAACGGCGTCACCGAATATTTGTTCGACCTGACGGTGGCCGGCGAGAGAGTCCCGGCCGTCATCTGGACGCCGGAAGGCAAGACTGGCGAGCGGCCGCTGATACTCATGGGCCATGGCGGTTCGCAGCACAAGAAGATCGGCACTTTGACCGCGCGCGCCAAACAATTCGCGCAACGCTTGGGTTATGCGACGCTCGCCATCGATGCGCCGGGCCATGGCGACCGCATCAGTCGCGAGGCGGCCGAAAAACTCGCGAAAGAAGTCGGAGATCGCGTGCGCGGCATCGGGGTCTCCGGAGGGCCGTCGGCGGAGATGCTGAAGACGATGGCCGAGCGCACGCAACGCGCCATTCCCGAATGGAAGGCCGCTCTCGATGCGGCGCTGACGCTCGATTTCGTCGGCGCAACCACGCGCATCGGCTATTGGGGCGTGTCGATGGGAACCGCCATCGGCGTGCCGTTTGTGGCAAGCGAACCGCGCATCAAATGCGCCGTGTTCGGGCTCGCAGGCCTGCGGCCGGGCGGGGATGCGTTCGAAAAGTCGGCTCGCGCCATTACGATTCCGCTGGAGTTCGTGTTCCAGTGGGAAGACGCCGTTGCGCCGCGCGAACTGGGGCTGGCCCTGTTCAACGCGTTCGGCTCCCGGGAAAAGACAATGCACATCAATCCGGGCGCCCATGTCGAGATTCCGAATTTCGAAGGCGCGTCCTGGCAGGCCTTTTTTGTCCGCCATTTTGGCGTTGCCTAAGGTAAATTCCGGCGCGAGGGCCACTTTGGGCGGATTCAGGCGCCGGACGGGAAGGAACCCGGGCCACGGCAGACGCGCTTGAGCGTCACGCACCGCTGGAAACGTGCGCGGCGGAAAGCTATCCTTTGGCCCCTCGCGAAGGACCATGAGAAATGAAGCGTAAATTGGCGATCCTGGCGCTTATGGCTGCGGCCTGCATGTCGTCGCTGGCGGAGGCGGGCACCAGCATCCAAAACCAGCCCGGTCCTGCGCAAGGCGGCATTGGCGGGCCGGGCAGCGCCGCGCCGGGTGGCGGCGTCGAGCCGCCCCGCTATTTCCAATTGCCGCCGGAACCTGAAGCCCGTGCCGACGATCTTCGTCTGAACGGGCGATGCAATGAGGCGATCCCGATCTATGGCGCTCTGGCCGATCTCGGCCGCGGTTATGAGCTCGCGGAATTCAATCTCGGCCAATGCCTGATCGAAGTGTCCAAAAACGCGCAAGACGCGCAACAGGCAGCAAACCTCAAGCGCGAGGCCGCCCGGCATATTTTGAAAGCGGCAAATACCGGTCTTCCCAACGCGCAGCTTGCCCTCGTGACGGTCTATCTCGACGGCGTCGGCATCGGCAGCGATCCCGTCGAGGCCGGCAAATGGTCTTTGATCTACCATTCGAACGGCACGCGCATGGCGCTCGGCTTGCCGGACGTCCCCTCGGAAGTGCAGGCACGGCTCGACGCTGCGCTGACGGACAAGACCTGGTCGGATGCACAATCGCGGGCTGCCGCATGGACGCCGCCCACGCTCAATGTAAATACCGACAACTAGACACGCGTGCAGCAGTCGCGTTCTACAACGCCATTCCGCCGTCAATCGCGAAGGTCTGACCGGTGACGAACGCAGCGCCGTCGCCTGCAAGGTAGAGCGCGAGTTCGGCGATCTCCGTAGGCGTGCCAAGTCGGCCCATGGGCTGACGCGCGATAAAGGCCTTGCGCGCGCCGTCATAGTCGCCGGTGTTTTCCCAGCGCTGCCGCAACGAGGGAGAATCGACCGTGCCGGGACAGATCGCGTTGCAGCGTATGCCCTTGGTCACGAAATCGATCGCGACGGATTTCGTCAGCCCGATCACCGCGGCTTTACTCGCACTATCAGCGCAGCGATTGACGACGCCCTTGATCGAGCTTGCCACCGACGCGACATTGACGATGGCGCCACCGCCATTCGCGATCATGCCGGGCAGGAAGGCGCGTATCGTACGCGCCATCGATATGACGTTTACGTCGAAAGTGTGCATCCATTCCGCGTCGCTGCTTTCCAGAACCGTGCCGTTCGGCACGATGCCCGCGCAATTGAACAGCACGTCGATGGTCGCGATCTCCGTCGCGAGTGCGGCGATGGCGCCGGCGTCGGTCACATCGAGCGGCCGCGCGACGGCACAGGCCAATCCCTCGAGCTTCGCCGGATTGCGATCGGTCGCAATCACCCGCGCGCCTTCTGCGGCGAACAGTTCCGCCGTGGCCCGGCCGATGCCCTGGCCTGCGCCGGTGACGAGGACGGTCTTCGATTCAAGTCTCTTTGTCATCGTGTTTCCGGGCTTGTGGAACGAGGCCGGGCTTCGGTACTTGGCGCGAAGCGTAACAGGACGCGATGGGCGCGCAAGTTCGCGCCGTTCGTCGCGAATAGGTCCTGCACGGACGCCGTGCTAGCGTTGCGAAGGCGCCTGGGAATCGTCCATGAACTTCCAAAGACATCACATCATCGCTGCGACCGTCGCGATCGTCACCGCGCTCGCGTTTCTTCTGTGGTACGCGCCTCAGTTGGGTTTTCTCGCACGCTAGCATCCGGAGATCCGCGCGGCGCGAGAGCCCGGCGCGAAATCATCCGCCACATATGCAGCGATTGTCCCTTGCGTCCGTGGCGAAGGTCGCGCGAAAGTTTCCGAAGCAGTGGGGAGGGGCGCGCGCATGGACCGGAGGTCGCTGATCGGGCTCGGCGCAGTTGCGCTGGCGGCTTTGCCTGCGCGTGCGTCTGTGCGGTCTCCCTGCGCGCCGCTGCCCGATTCGGGTGAGACGATTCCGCTCTGGCCGGACTTGCCTCCTGGACGCCTCGATCCAAATCTTGCGATGAAGATC
>JBEKDC010000077.1:0-12775 GCA_050014535.1 Rhizomicrobium sp. | reverse complement strand
GCGGCGCGCATGGCTGAAAGAGTCTCCGGCGAAGCCCGGCGGCTGCGCATGGTGGCGCTTGTCGACACCTTGGCCGCCTCGGTGGTGCTCGAGCTCGATCTGCGGATGGAAGCGGCCGCCGCTTCCGAGCTGGCCGAACTGACCGCATCCGATCGCGATTTCCGCGTGCCGTCCGTCGATTGGCCGCGCACCGCCGGCCGCGTTCTCACCACGGAATGGATCGACGGCACGCCCGTGCGCAATCCCGAAGCGCTGGCCGAAGCGGGTCACGATCCCAAACGCATCGCGGTGCTGGTGATCCGCAGTTTCCTCACCCAGGCGCTGCGCGACGGTTTTTTCCACGCGGACATGCACCAGGGAAATTTGTTCGTCGATGGGGAAGGCCGGCTCGTCGCCGTCGATTTCGGAATCATGGGACGGCTCGATCCGGCCATGCGGCGCTTCATGGCGGAGACCCTTGGCGGTTTCCTCGCGCGCGATTACATGCGCGTGGCGAAGGTGCATTACGACGCGGGCTTCGTGCCCCGCACCCATGCGATCGAGACTTTCGCGCAGGCCCTGCGCGCCATCGGCGAGCCCATCTTCGGCCGCTCGGCGCCGGACGTGTCGATGGCGAAGCTGCTGCAGCAATTGTTCGACACCACGCGGCGCTTCGACATGGAGCTGCAGCCTCAGCTTGTGCTGCTCCAGAAGACGATGGTGGTGGTGGAAGGCGTGGCGCGCAGCCTGGATCCGGAGTTCGACATCTGGGAGGCGTCGCGACCCGTGGTCGAGCGCTGGATGATCGAGAATATGGGACCGGAAGCGCGGCTGCGCGATGCGGCCGACGGCATGAACGCGATCGGCAGGTTGGCGCGCGAGCTGCCGACCATCCTGCGCAATGCGGAAGTGGTGTCCGCGATGCTGGCGGAAGGCGGATTGCGGCTTCACCCCGATACGGCGCGCCAGATCGCCGAAGCGCAACTCACGCGCACGCGCCATGTGCGCATCGCGATCTGGATTGCGGCGGGTGCGTTAGGCGTGCTGGCGATTGGCCTGCTGTGATTTGGCCAAGGCCGAGTCCGTGATCTTCACATGTCCCGCGTCGCAGGACTTCGAGCCCTGCTCGTTCACGACATAGACGTCGAGATTGACCGTGTGGTCCGCGATATCGGGCACGGTGGGGATGCGAACGCGCACGGCGCCATAGGCGACTTGCGCATCGGTGGCGAGAACTTTCTTGTAGCCGGGCGGCGTTTCGCCGGGCATCGCGGAAATCGTCAGCACCACACGCACATCGGAATCCGGATTGCTCTTGGCGAGCGCATCGCAGGCGATGGAGATGCGATCGCCCGGTGTCACCTGCGGAACGATCTCGACATCCGCATCGGGGGGAAGAGTCGAACCCGTCGTTGCAGACGCGACAGACGGCGTCGTCTGGTTCGGCGGCGTTGCGCTAGAACCATCCGCACAGGCAGGACCGGCAGCGACGAACGCGGCAAGCCCGGCTAGACCGACAAGCAATTTGCGCATCTTTTCCGCTCCCCTCCTGCTCCAGCAGGTTCCTCAGAGCCGATTCTAGTTTACCTGCCTGTCGCGTCCTTCCCAATAGGGTTTGCGCAATTCCCTTCGCAAAACCTTACCGGTCGGGTTGCGGGGCAGGGTCTCCACAAAATCCACGGTTTTGGGCAGTTTGTAGCCCGCGATCCGCTCCCGGGCCCAGGCGATGATCTCGGCTGGGGTCGCCTCTGCACCCGGTTTTTTGACCACGCAGGCCTTGACCGCCTCGCCCCAGCGCTCGTCCGGCACCCCGATCACGGCCACGTCGGCCACGGCCGGATGGCCGAAAATCGCGTTCTCGACTTCGGCCGGATAGACGTTTTCGCCGCCGGAAACGATCATGTCTTTCACGCGATCGTGAATATAGAGATAGCCGTCCGTGTCGAAGTAACCGGCGTCGCCGGTATGGAACCAGCCGGACACTATAGCCTTTTTCGTCGCGTCTTCCTTGTTCCAATAGCCCTTCATCACATTCGGCGCCTTGATCAGAATTTCTCCGACTTCGCCGGGCGGCAGCGTGCGTTCCTCGCCGTCGACGACGCGCATCTCATGTCCCGGCAGCGGCTTGCCGCAGGAACGTAACTTCCCGCGCGCAGGATCGTGGTCCGCGGGTGTGAGGCAGGTCCCTCCGCCGGTCGTTTCGGTCAATCCATAAAGCTGCAGGAAATCGCAGCCCATCAAATTCTTCGCCGTCAGCAATAGTTCGTCGGAGATGGGCGACGCGCCGTAGCTGATGGCCTTGAGGCTCGCAAAATCGATCTCCTTCGCATTCGGCTGCTGGGTGAGGAACAGAATGACGGCCGGAACGAGAAATCCCTGCGTGACCCGTTTTGTTTCGACTAGGCGCAGGATTTCCTGAGGATCGATATCGCCCAGCACGATTCCGCGGGAGCCCGCAGCAAGGCTCAGAAGACCGATATTGACGCCCGCCACATGGAAGAACGGCATCGCGATCAGGATCACGTCCTCGGGCCGGTAGTCGGCCACTTTGATTTTCTCGAACGACTCGAAAAGCGTGAGGTAATTGTCGCTTGTCAGCTGCACGCCTTTGGGATGACCCGTGGTGCCGGAGGTGTAAAGCTGGATCACGTCGTCGTCGGCGGCGACGGGCAGCATCGGATCTTTGGCGGGCTGGGCATCGCGCCAGGATTCGTAAGATCGCCAGCTGGGATGGCCGCCATCCATCGCGATCACGGTCTTGAGCCCGGGACATTCCGGCAGCGCCTTTTCCATCGCGGCGTAGTAATCCTTGCCCACGAACGCGATGGCGCAGCCGGCGTCGTTGAGCACATAGGCGATCTCGGGCACCGCCAGCCGCCAGTTCACGCCCACCACCACGCCGCGCGCCTTGAAGCTGCCCAGCAGCACCTCGAAATAGCGGTCGATATTCTTGCCCAGATAGCCGATGCGGCCGCCCGGCTTGAGACCCAGTTCGAGCAGGCCCTGCGCCACGCGGCTCGCGTGCGCATCGAGCTCGCCGAAACTGGTTGTGCGGCCTTTGAAGTCGAGCGCCACTGCGCCCGGCCGGTCGACAGCATGGATGCGCGAAATATCGGCCACGGATTTCAGCCGCGAAAAGTCCAGCATCGACGTGCTCCCCGGTGTTCTTTTGCGGCACTTTAGCGGGTTGGCCGAAGAGGACAACCAGCGAGGACAAATGGGTGGGTCGGGCTTGCGTTTCTGGTAGTCTATGGGCCGATCACGCAAACTCGCCTGGAGAACCTACATGCCCAACAAAGCCCTACTTGCCGAACTCGACGACGAGATCGCAGCCGTCCGCGCGAACCTGCTCGAATTGACGGAACAGGCCGCGGCCCAATCGGGAGCCGCCGACGAAGAACTTGCCGCCGAGCGCATCGCGAAACAGGAGAGACTGCTGGCGAATTTGCTCAAGGAACGGGAAGCGGCGGCGACGGCTAAAGGATAAGTTGGGTTGCGAGAAAATAGAATATTATTTTCTGTCAGCATTGCGTATCCGGCGCTGATCAGCAGCTGCGGAAGAGTTGCGACGGCGAGCCCGCGGGCAAAGCGAGCTTCGGTCAGCAGCACACTTTAGTTTCCCTATCGTTCGTAAGCTGCACTGGCTTTCACAAACGCGACGACGCGGTTGCGATTTTCTACTCGTGCCTCCGACGGCAGGCTCCGCTCCCGATTCATGAAGTCGAACGGAATCTGACGGTCTCTGGCAAAACGCGCGCCTCGGTCGCGCGCCAATTTCCCGATGAATACGACTGCGCGAGGCCTTAGTATATCAAGCCACCGCGAGAAATGATTTTCGGTGCATTCTGACACCATCAGTTTAGACGGCGGCGCATTGTGGTGGGTTCTGCATCTTACGACATTGCAATACGCGACTTCGTCCAGCGTAAGACCTGCCTCTTCGAAGGGGAAATAGCTTCTGCAAACGGGCCATGTGGGTACAAATCGACGCAAGACTGTTTGCAACTCGCCAAAAGTCGCAGCAGACGCTCCGTCGCGCACCGCCCGTAGGAATGCCGTGTATTCTTGATCATCGCGTGCCGTCTTGGCAGTCGCGATCCCCGGATTCTGGCCGGCTAGCAGAATTTGTTTTTCGGGGAATCTATCTCCTATGAATCCTGGTTGAGGAACATTCTCCTGATCGTCGCGCAAGAGTTTGTTGCAAGTGACAGTAGTGCAGCGCGTGCACGAAATAATTTGAGAAAATTCGATGGCCCAATTGATAGCGCTCATGCAATGACTTCTCTCACTGCTTTAAAATTCTCTATGCGCCTTACCATAACAGATATTTCCGAAGGTTCTGAGGAAACGTCTGCTCGTCCAGATGACAAAAACCTCGACGTCCATGTTAATCGCGGGGTCTACCGCATGGGATGTTAAGGTATCATTGCGGGGCAATAACTCTCTTGAAATCTGGCGCGCGGTCCAAGACGTGCCCCTTGCGGCCTTGTGGCTATTGACAGCACCGGCAGGTCCTTTTGCATGATCGCGGTGGGGCCGGGCGTGTCGTGGTGATGAAGCGAACAATCTTGAGCGTAGCGCTGTTGCTCGCGCTTGCGGGCTGCAGTCAGCCGTCCCGGCCGTCCGACGAACAACTCGCCTCGCTCAAGCCGGCCGATACGCATCTGGCCGCGCTCTATGTGCAAAGCTGCAAAGCCTGTCATGCCAACCCCAATTCCGGCGCGCCTCTCGTGCATGATCGTGCGGCGTGGGATGTGCGTTGGGCGAAGGGTCTGCCCACTCTCGTCGATCATGCGATTGTGGGTTTCCAGGCGATGCCGGCGGGCGGGCAGTGCGTAGCGTGCACGCCGAAAGATTATGAAGGCCTGATCCGTTTCATGGCCGACCATGAGGGAACGCCATGAAAATTTCTCGGCGCCTCGCCATTGGCGCAGGCGCAGGTGCGGCGGTTATCGGCGCGGGTGCGCTGGGGGTCGAATACGCCAATCGCGAAACCCCCGAGCCGCCGGCGCCTCCCGCGACGGACGCGCAAGGTCATGTCGTGTGGCGCAACTGGTCGGGCATCCGGCATTCCTATCCGCAATTGCGCGCGGCGCCTGCGACCGAAGACGAGATGGCGCAAATCCTGAAGACGGCGCCGGCGCCGATCCGCGTGGTGGGTGCGGGCCATTCGTTCATGCCTCTCGTGCCGACATCCGGCACGCTCGTGTCGCTCGATGCGCTTGCGGGTCTCGTGGACGTCGACGGGGAGCGGGCGACGGCCTGGGCGGGCACGCGGCTTGGCGATCTGGGGCCTGCTCTCGCAGGCAAAGGCCGCGCGATGGCCAATTTGCCCGACATCAACAAGCAATCCATCGGCGGCGCGCTGGGCACGGCCACGCATGGCACCGGCAAGCATCTTCCCGCGCTGCATGGCGACGTGACGGCGCTCCGGCTCGCGACCGTCGACGGCAACATCCTCGAATGCAGCGCAGAGAAGAATGCGGACATCTTCAATGCCGCGCGCGTGTCGCTCGGTTCGCTGGGAACCATCATGCAGGTGCAGCTCACGACGATTCCCAACAAGCGGCTGCATCGCCGCGTGTGGCTGGAATCGTTCGACGATACCTTGTCAAAGGCCGAAGAGCGCTGGAGCACGCATCGCAATTTCGAATTCTATGCCGTGCCGTTCACGGGTCTGGCCGCCAACATCACCCATGACGAAACCGACGAGCCCGCCAGGCCGCGCGGGCCCGAAACGGATTCGCAATTCCTCGATCTGCTGAAGACCTTGCGCAATTTGTTCGGCTTCTCGAATACAATGCGCAAGGCCGCGGCGCGCGTTCTGCTCGCCTCGGCCGAAGCCAATCCGGAAGAAGCGGTGGACGAGGGGTGGAAGCTGCTCTCGACCGAGCGGCCTATCCGCTTCAATGAAATGGAGTTCCATCTGCCGGCGGCTGCGCAACTGGCCGCGCTGCACGAAGTGGTGGACACCATCGAAGCCGAGCGGCCGGACGTGTTCTTTCCGATCGAGGCGCGGCGGATCGCGCCGGACGATGCGTGGCTGTCGCCGTTTCAAGGCGGCCCGCGCGGCTCGATCGCGGTCCACACTTATTATAAGGACGACTACGAATTCATGTTCCGGGTCGTGCAGCCGATCCTGCGCCGGCATGGCGGCCGGCCGCATTGGGGCAAGCTCAATTCGCTGACCGGCGCGGATTTTGCGAGCCTGTATCCGCGCTGGAACGATTTTCTCGCGCTGCGCCGCCGGCTCGATCCGCAAGGACGGTTGCTCAACGATTACCTCAAGGGAATTTTCGGCGTTTGAAAGCGGGTCAGGGTTTCGGGCAAGCGGCCATAGCAGCCGTAACGACCTTGTCTGCCCCGGCCGTGTCGAACACCGCTTCGACGTCACTCTGCTGAAATGGCGGCGCGTCGATCACGAAGCGTTTGGCGGCGGAAAGTGCTGCCAGGAAATCATAGGGAAACGGATCGAACGTCGCCGTGCCGGACTCCGATCCCCTCCATTTCTCTTTCGTGATTGAACCGGCATCGAATTTCCATCGAACTTCGCGATCACGGTTGCCCATGAAAGGCGGCCAGACGACATACACGGTCAGCTCTCCGGCGTCGCATTGCACAAACAGGGTGGCCGCTTCCGGGGAGCCGATGCCGTTGGAAAGCAGATTGGCGGAATCGAGATCGGCCGTGACCGTCCGCGCATCGTCGAGTTGCGAAAGCTGATCTTCGACGTGCCATTTCGATGCGGACGTCGAAACGACCGGCGCTTGTGGCGCCGCCGCTGCCGCAGCCGCCGCCAGGATCGCAAATTTCCACATCGCTGCCATGTCTCTTGGAACGGCGCCAGACGGTAGCGTGCTGCCGTCCGGAAAACCAGTCGGACAATCTCCTTGCTGTCCTTCGCGGCCCTATTTCGCCGGCTGATAGCACAAGGGACTCGTCGCGCGCCGGTTGAGCAGCACGAGTTGGCCGTTCCCCGCGCCGCTCGCAGGCAAAGAGAAAGCGTTCACGCAGCTCGGGGTGAGAGTAAAATCATATCCGTGCCGATGCATGCACATCGACGTGATGTTTCCCTCGGCGGCCGGCGCTTTATAGTGGAACTTGCCCGTTTCCGCGCGGGCTTGCGCCAGGCACGCGGCGAACTGCTTATCCTGACCCGAATGACAACCCGTCAGGCCAAATATCATCATCGCGACTAACGTTCCGCGTCTCATTTGTATGCTTGCTCCACGAATCCCTCCGGATCGTGGAGCATATCAAATTTCGACGCCGCGCCGGTAATTCGCAGGCTCGCCCGGATGCAACCCTCAGGGCTGCGTCAGACCGGTGAAATCTCCGATGACTTTAGCGTCATAGGGGCCGTTCAAGCCCTGTTGCGTGCTCGTGGCGCCATAGCCGGGCACGTTCAAAGTGCCGTATTGGACTTTAATATTCTTGTCCTTGTCGATGACGATCACGCGGTTGTTGAACTGATCGCTGATCACGATCTTGCCGTCGATGGTGCGCACCGCGCGGCTCGGCTGAGGATTGGGATTGGAGCCCGACTGCGTGTCGGTGTAGTACTCGAAGACGATCTGGTCTTTGGCGTTGACCGTCACGATGCGATTGTTGCCGCCGTCGGTGATCAATGTTTGGCCGTTCGGCAGTCGGCTGGCAAACGCCGGCGCGCTCGAAGTGCCGCCGATGGTGAACGTCGCGACGATGTTCAGCGTCGCCTTGTCCACTTCGATGACGCGGTTATTGCCTTCGTCGGCGATGAGCACGTCGCCATTGTCCAGAAGCTCGGCCGAATTGGGGCTGTTCAATTCGTCGTAACCTGCGCCGGCGGTGCCCGTCGCTCCATATTGCCAGATGATGTTCTTGCTGCGGTCGACCTCGATCACGCGCTGATTGCTCTGGTCGGTGATGTAGACGGTATTGGTCGGCGACCACGTCGCCTGGACGGGAGCATTGAGTTCGTTGGGACCCGAGCCCGTGACGCCGAACTGGCCGTATTGCCAGATGATGTTGCCGCTGGGTCCCACAAGCATGACCCGGTTGTCGGGGCAGCCTTTCTTGCACAGGGGTTCGGATTTGGGCGGTGCGCCTGTGCCGGCCATAAGTGTGTTTTGCCCCACGCGCTCGGCGTCATTGACGCCGACGATCGAGTTGGCGCTCACATCCTTGGGTCCAAGTCCCCACTGCCAGACGATCTGACCCTTCGGATCGATTTCGATAACGCGGTTGTTGAACTGATCCGCGATGAGGATGTTGCCGCCTTGATTGAAGGCGCCTGCAACCGGCGCCGCTTGCGCGGCAGCGCCCATCGAAACTGCACCAAGGGCGAGAATTGCTGCGATGCGTGCGGTCATGTGCTTTCCCCGATTCTTCAAATGCATTTTGCGAAATCGCGAAATGCGAACCGCAAGCTATCACTGCGTATGCACCGCAGCAATTTGGAGCGGAAAAAAGGATCGCGGGTTTCGTTCATTTGCACGTGAAGTCTGTGACGGATTTTGTACGGCTCAGGCCGCGACCGGGCCGTTTGTTCGCGCGCTGTTCCAAGATGAACGTATTAAGATCGACGTATTCCCGCCGGACGGGTGTCGATTCACATCGGTGTTGGTGTCCTTTCGGAGCGCTGGGTGGATTAGGCCGCTGAAAATCATTCGAGATATTGGTTTGCAATAATGTGCGCTGTCGCGCGACGGCGTTGCGGCGAACGATAATGGTGGTCGTGGATATGCGCCGCGCGGTCGATCCATGGCGCGTTTTCGAAGATGCGCCACGAATGCAGAAGCGTGAACGGCGCGATTTTTCTCATCGCATTTTCCGCGTCCCGACGCGGCGAGAAGCTCGCCGGTCCAGGGATTGTTCGGCCGCGGTCGTTACGGGCACGGCGGAGCAAAGCCGGTGCCCATGGCTAACGTCGGATTAACTATATCCCGCTAAAGCTACTCACAGCGTCTTCGCACCCGGTCGATCGAATGCACAGGACATTGCTGCTTCCCTGCGCGGGAAAATCGTCCCGCTATCCGGGCGTGCGTCCCAAATGGATGCTGACGCTTCCCGACGGCGAACTCGCGCTCGCGCGCGCCGTATCCAGCCTGCCCGCCGATTCTTTCGGCCGCACGATCATCGCGGTGCGCGCCGAACACGAAGCCAAATATCAGGCAACCGCGCTGCTGCAGCGCGTCTTCGGCCCGGAAACCGAAGTGCTGGTGCTGCCGCACGACACGCGGGGCCCCGCGGAGACGGTCGCCGAAATGATCCGTCGCGCCTCCGTCAAAGGGGCCTTCGCGGTCAAGGATGCCGACAGTTTCTTCGATCCCGCGCCTCTGCCTGCCGGAAGCTTCGTGGCGCTGAGCGACGTGCGGACCGCGCCGCAGATGACAAATGTCGGCGCGAAAAGCTTTGCCGTCGTCAATGAAAACAATCTCGTCGTCGAGATGGTCGAGAAGAGCCTGATCTCGAATTTTGTGAGCGTCGGGCTCTATGGCTTCGAAGATGCGGATACCTATCTTCACCTGTTCGACCGGCTCTCAACCGAGTCCGGTGTCGGCGAACTCTTCGTCTCCCATGTGATGAACCGCGCCATTGCGGGCGGTATGATGGTCGCGCCGCTGCTCGTGTCGGGCCTGATCGATGTGGGAACGCTGGACGACTGGCGCCGGCACGTTCGTGCACGAGGCACCATCGTCACCGACCTGGACGGCGTGGTATTTGAAAACCACAGCCGTTACTTCGCGCCTTTCTGGAGCGACGACGACATTCCCATCGCGGACAACGTCGCGGCGCTGCGAAATTGGCAGGAACAGGGTGCGCAGATCGTCTTCATGACCGCGCGGCCGGAATGCTATCGGCGAAAGACCGAGCAGGCATTGCACGTGCTGGGTCTCGCGCCGCATGCCCTGATCATGGATTGTCGCCATGGCCGCCGCTTCCTGATCAACGATCATGCGCCGTCCAATCCCTATCCTTCGGCTGTCGCCATCAGTACGGAGCGCAACAGCCCCGCATTGGCCGACTATATGAAGGACTGGCTGTGAGCCACGCCGCCCAGTTGAGGGTGGCGCGCGCAGCCGTCACGGTCCCGGCAGAACCGACTGCCGCGTCGCAACGCATTCTTGTGGGCCATTCGGGCGCGAGCGTCGTTCTTCACAACCAGGGTTTGAACAGCTTTGTCCGCAAGACGGCGGCCAGCGCGAGCACGAGCGCGCGGCTGCGGCTCCAAGCCGACAAGCAGCATTCCCTGTGGAGACTTGGAATGCCGTTTCCGCGGGTGCTGGCCCAAGGCGTGGATGAGTCCGATCGTGCGACTTTCGATATGGAATACCTTCCGGGTCGCACCGTCGCCGATGCCGTGCTGGACGCAGCCCCATTCGACCACAAGGCGCTCACGCATGCCGTATCGCGCATGATCTGGCTGTTTCAGGAATGCCGCAGCGCACCGCTATCCGCAGCGCGATTTCGCGACAAGATCGACGAAGTCGTTTGCACGCTGGCGGACCGCGCGATCTGCGAACGGGAATTGAAAGAGATTGACCGCTGCGCGGCGCGTCTTCGCGCCTGCGATTGGAACGACATTCCCGAATCGCCGTGTCACGGCGACCTCACGCTCGAGAACATTCTGGTGGCAAACGAGCGGGGCATCGTCTTCATCGATTGCGACGATCCCTGGGTTTCGTCGTTCTGGCTCGACATGGGAAAGCTCTTTCAGGATTTGGACGGCCATTGGTGCATTCGCGGCCTCTACGATCCCGATGCGTCGGCGGTTCGTCGCACGAACGCGGTTCTGAAACTGGGCCTGCTTGCAGGAGAGTTTCGCGCGCTTGCGGCCGAGACCGATCCGGCGCTGCCCGCGAGATTGCCTCAGCTCGCGGCCCTCAACCTGTTTCGCATCCTGCCCTATGCGCGGCAGGAAGAGATGCCGCGCTTTCTCTGCGCGCGCATCGATCGCATTCTGGGATAGTCGCGATGCCGCAATTTGCCGACGCGATCGTCACCGGATTTGTCAAATCCCCGGCACTGCTGCGCCGAAGCCTGGCGCCGTTGCTTCAGCTGAAGCAGGAAGGCGTGTTGCGCAGCATCAGCTGCGTTACCTGGAATTCCGGAGAAATCGACGCCTATGTCGCGCCGCTCGCCGACATGCCGGAAGTTTCGCTCGTGCGCGTTCCCCAACCTGCGGTTCAGGGCACGGGCAACCAGCGCGGCGTCGTCTATCAAATACGAAATCTCGAAGCCGCCTTGTCACAGGTCACAGGTGAAGATCCCCTCGTTCTCAAACTGCGTCCGGATCTGGTTGTGAACGTCGATTTTCTGCGCGGCAAGATCGCGGATTTCAACGCGCTCTGCACGGTCCATGCCGAGAAATCGGCGTTGGGCGTGAGAATGCCGAAACCCGTTCTGCACAACAAAATCTGGATTCCGTGGGCGGATTCCAATCAGCCGTTCTTCTACGAAGACGCCATGTTCCTGGGTCGAAAGAAGGACCTGCACAAACTGGTGACGACGTTGTCGCGCGAGGATTTGGACATATTGGGCGACCCTTTATGCGGGCAGTTCGCGCATGTCGTTCGCTACGCCAGGATTTTCGTTCCGCGCTACCCGTTATTCGCGGACTATCTGCGCAACTATCGCTATTTCGTCAACGATTTCGATTATCGCCGGGAGATCGTGCCGCATCTCCTGAACGACGGCTTTTTCTGGCATGTCCTTGTTGCGCATGCCTGGATACTGCACAGCCAGTTTCACGTCGACGCAGGCCGGCAAGGAGAGATTTCGTTCTACGCGAACAACGTCAACCCGAATGCCGATTGGTCGAACCCCGAGAGCCTGCGAAACGCCACCCCTTACGATTACATCGACAAGTGGCGGGAGGGGACAGAGCCCGGAGCGGCCATGCCCAGCGTCAAACGCTCCTATGGCCGTCTGGCGGACGATGCCTGGCAATGCGCGTTCTTTACGCGCGAATTGCCGGATTTCCCCCGCGCCACGTTGAAGAGGCTGCTGGAAAACATCTCCGCGTGCAGGGACGGGCGCTTGAAAGGTATCGAGCGCGATTTCTACCGCAACACCGCCGTGCTGCATGACCGTTTTCGCGCGGCACACCCCCCCGGCATGCGTATCGCGCGGAGTGCGTGAACGGCATTCGCTGCTCATGTAGACGCGTTCCACCCGCCACTTGAGGGCGGGTCGAAATTATCTTTGAGCGACAGCGAAAAGAGAATTTCGGGGCGGGGTGTTGCGTCAACATTCCCCCGCCCCGAAAAATTCGTCGCTTCGCTCAAATTTTTCGACCCGCCCTCGGGGGGCGGGTGGGAAATTTCTGTTACTTGAAAACGACAAGCTCGCCTTGTTTTTCGCACGACGGCGAAAGCAATTCGACAATCAGCGGAGCCACTGTTTCAGGCGGCCGCAGCGAATCCGGGTCTTCGCCGGGCATCGCCTTGGCGCGCATCTTGGTGCGCAACGGCCCGGGGCTCAGAAGATTGACCCGCACATTCGTCCCCGTGCATTCCGACGCATAGGTGAGGACAAGGGATTCGAGTGCGGCCTTGCTCATCGCATAACCGCCCCAGAACGCGGTGTGATGGCGGGCGGCGCCGGACGTGAGAAACAGCGCGCGTCCCGCATCGGATGCCCGCAACAGCGGATCGAGCGAGCGGATCAGCCGCCAATTGGCCGTCACGTTGATGTCGATCAGTTCCTGAAACACCTTGGGCTCGAGATTGGAGAGCGGCGTGAGCGCGCCCAGGGTTCCCGCATTGCCGAGAAATGCATCGAGCCGGCCCCAACGCTCATAGATCGAAGCGCC
>JBEKDC010000076.1:0-15435 GCA_050014535.1 Rhizomicrobium sp. | reverse complement strand
CGATTCCTTCATCTTCGCCGGAACCGTGTTGCGCTTCGAGGGCATTCGCGACACGGCGGCCTACGTCACGCGCAGCAACGCCAGGGAAGCGCAAATCCCCTCCTATCAGGGCGGCAAATTTCCGCTGTCGACATTTCTTGCCTCGCGCGTGCGCGAGATACTGGCGCATCCGGAAAAATGGTCGAAGCTTCCCCATCCCGTGGGCGAATGGCTGCGCATCCAGCAATGGCGTTCCGTACTGCCGGAGCCCGGACAATTGCTGGTCGAGACCTTTCCCCGTGGCAGCCGCGAATATCTCGTCTGCTATCCGTTCGAGGGCCGGCTCGCCCACCAGACCTTGGGAATGCTGCTCACGCGCCGCCTCGAACGGATGCACATGCGGCCGCTCGGCTTTTCCGCCAATGAATATGCGCTCGCGATCTGGGGCCTGCGCGACATGGGCGGCGTCGATCTGGATCGCCTGTTCGACGAAGACATGCTGGGCGACGATCTCGATGCGTGGCTTGCGGAATCCGCGCTCTACAAGCGCACGTTCCGCAATTGCGCGATCATCGCGGGCCTGATCGAGCGTCGCCATCCCGGCCGCGAAAAGACCGGCCGCCAGGTCACGTTCTCGTCCGACCTGATCTACGATGTTCTGCGTGCGCACGAACCGGATCACATCCTGTTGCGCGCGACCTATGAAGACGCGGGCACCGGTCTCCTGGATATCGCGCGCCTGGGTGATATGTTGAAACGCATCAAAGGCCGAATCGTGATCAAACGTCTGGAGCGCGTGTCGCCTCTGGCTGTCCCGGCGCTGCTGGAAATCGGCCGGGAGATGGTGGCAGGAGAGGCGCACGAGGATATCCTGCGCGAAGCCGAGGACGATCTGGTGAGGGAGGCGATGCGCCTTGAGTGAGATCGCAGTAAACGGCGAGACCCTGCTGCTCGACGCGACCGGCGCGCTCTTTTGGCCCGCCATGTGCACGCTCATCTTCTCCGACATGCACTTCGAAAAAGGCTCGTCCTATGCGCGGCGCGGCACGATGCTGCCGCCTTATGACACGCGAGCGACACTCGCACGCGTGTCGACGCTTGTGAAGCATTACGCCCCCAGTTGCATCATCGCATTGGGCGACAGTTTTCACGACGACGAGGCGGCGGACAGGCTCGATGCGGTCGAGCGCGAGACCCTCGTGACGCTGTCGAGAGCGGCGGACTGGATCTGGATCGCGGGCAATCACGATCCCGAACCGCCCGCTTGGCTGGGAGGCTCGATTGCGGAAGAAGTCGCCATCGGCGGCCTGTTGTTCCGGCATGAGCCGTCCGCGACGCCGTTTGCGGGCGAGATCGCGGGACATCTGCACCCTTGCGCGAGCGTGACGCGGCGCGGACGCACCTTGCGGCGGCGCTGCTTCGTGTCGGACGGCGCGCGCCTCGTGATGCCCGCCTTCGGCGCCTATGCCGGCGGGCTCGATGTGCGCGACCTCGCCGTGCGTACGCTTTTTCCCGACATTTTCCGCGCCTATGTCCTGGGCGCACGACGCGTTTACGCCGTTGCGGCGTAAGTTCAACTCTGCTGCCGCACGATCAACGACGACAGCCATCCGAACAGCATCGCTATGAACACGGCCGCGAAGCCATAGGTCAATGGCGAGGCGTGGGCGAAGCGGTAGATGCGCCGTTCGAGTCCGCTCTGCTCCACATAAAGCGGCGTCGATTGTGCGCTCACCACATTGCCGTCGCGGAACAGATAGACCTCGGCGGTGTATTCGCCGCGCGGCACGGTCGCCGGGATCGGCACGCGGACGCGGAACAGCGAATAACCGAGAAATTCGATGTTGGTCGTTTCCGCATACAGGCCGGAGACGACGCGCTCGTGAATCGCGGCCAGACGAAACGGTTCGGCTTTGGCCGGAACATGCGTGCTCATGGTCTGCGGTTCGATGCTGGCCAGTCCGATCTGATAGCGCTGCAGAATCTGAGGCGTTGTAACCGCCGTCAACGGTCGCGTGCTGGACACGAAATAGTAAGCCGGCATGCCGCCGAACCTCATCGCGTCGCGATTGATCCAGATGCCAGCGATCCGCACTTTGCGGCGCACGATCATGCTGGCATCGGGGCCGCGCACGACGACCACCACGTCTCGTCCTGTTGGCGTTGAGTTGCTGTCTGAGGATTCGATCGCGCCGAACACGACGATGTCCGTGCCGGTGTAGTTCGATGTGATCTCGACCTGATCCTGCGAAAGGCCCGACACGAGATCCTCGGCGCCGGTCGCAGTCGCGGCGAGGCATAAGAGCAGGGCGAGAAGGACGGCGCGCATCACGATCCACCCAACGCCAGCGTGTAGAGATCGTTAGGCGTCGCCACGAGGCCGTAAAGAAGGCGCAGGCCCACCGCGAGCACGAGAATAGCGAGCAAGAGCCTGAGCTGCTCGCCGCGCAGCCGCGACGCCATGCGCACGCCGAATTGCGCACCCATCGCACCGCCCAGAACGAGGATCGCCGCAAGCACGATGTCGACCGTGTAGTTGTCCGCGGCGTGGAGAACTGTGGTCATGGCTGTCACGAACACGATCTGCACGAGCGAAGTGCCCATCACCACGTTGGTGGGCATGGCGGCGAGAGGCCTGCGCGTGCGGCGAGAAGCGTACGTACGCTCTCGTTCAGCATCAAGCCGCCGACAGTGCCGAGAAGAACGACATAGCCCGCCGAAATCGCGATTTCCGACTGGCCCGCCGCGCGAAGGAGCCCCGACAGAATGACGCCGAACCACGATCCAACCAGGCCGCCTGCAAGCATGACACCGGCCATTTTGAAATCCACCGCCTTGCGTCGCCATTGAGCGATCGCGCCCGACATCGACGACGCCGTCAGATGGCTCGCAGTGGTGGCGACGGCGATTTCTGAGGGAATGCCGTAAAAAATCAGAAGGGGAGTGAGGAGGAATCCGCCGCCGACTCCGAGCATGCCGGACAGGAATCCCACCGCCGCGGCCATGCCGAGAAGGATCAGCCAATGGACTGACATCTCGGCGATGGGCAAATAAATTTCCATCGGTCAGACGATTGTGCGAGTGGAGGCGGCCCTCCCGGCACGACGATTCACCGGGCGAGCGGGAGTCTGCGCGCCGCTTGAGAACGGGTCAACCGGATGCAGGAAACGATCAGCCGAACAACGCGGCCGGGTCCGGCGGAATATTGGCGCCGCGGTCCATCGCTTGCGGCTTGAACGTATCGGCAGCGTGTTGCGCCGCGATCCGGTCGGGTCCGCTCAACTGGGTCGAAAGTGCATCGATGCGCGCCTTCGATTCTGCGTCACCCTGGGCCGCCGCGACGGCGTACCATTTGAACGCGTCGGCGAGGCTCTGCGGTACGCCCATGCCGCGCTCGTAGAGTACTGCCAGATTGAACTGGGAATCGGCGAGACCGAGATTGGCGGCGCGCGAGAACCACTGCGCGGCTTGCGCGAGGTCTTTCGTCGTGCCCGTGCCTTGCGCATATGCGACGGCCAGATTGTGCATCGCCTTGCGATTGCCCTGCTGGGCTGCGACTTCATACCAGTGCACCGCTTTGGCGGGATCGCTCGCCACGCCGTGGCCGCGCTCATACAGCGTGCCGAGACGATAGGCGGCGATCGCGTCATTCTGTGTTGCGGCGCGCTCGAGCCATTTCGCGGCTTCCGCTTCGTTCACCGTCACGCCGTCGCCATCGAGATATTTGAGACCGAGAAGCATTTCGCCTCGGGCATTGCCGGAATTGGCGAGCGCCGTCAGGCGGTCGAGAAGCGAAACCTGCTGGGGCGCGGGAGCGCTGTTGGCGGGAGCGGCGGCGACATTGGTCGATGCGGCCGGAACAGCCGTGGGAATCGGATGCGTTTCGACGGCCGTTGTGCGCGTGCGCGGCTGAAGCGTTGCGGAAATGTGTGGCGACCCCGGCGGCGTGGAGTCGACGTTGGCGACTGCCGTCGGTTGCGCGGCACTGACCTCGGGCGCTGTCGCGACAGGGGCTTGAACTGCGGGTGGAGCCGCAGCAGGCGCTGCAGATGATTGCGCGCGGAACGAAACGGGCAATGCCGCCTGCGAAGTGGGTTGATTGTTCGAGACGAGGCCGCGGCTCAGAAGTACGCCGGCCAGGATGGCCATGACTGCGATCAGCGCGATTCCGCCGACAAGCACGAAGCGGGTGCGGCCGCGTTGCGGTGCCTGATCGGGTGCGCCTGTAAAACCCCAGGAGAAGCCGCCGGCGCGTGCGCCGGGCTGAGTATCTGCGCTGGACGCTGCGCGGGCGGCGCGACGCGCGGCGGAGAGATAGGATTCCGCACCCGCAGCACTCGCCTGCTGCACCGCGTTGGCGGCAAAAGCATCTGCGCCGAACGCATGCGCGCCGCCGAAATTGGGTTCGGCGCCAAAGGCCGGAGGCAATTCCGGAACCGGGTTCGCGAAGCCACCGGCAGGTTGCTGAAATGGCGGCGGCATGTCGGGGAATGGCGGCAGATCGAAGCTCGCTGTTGCCGCCGGAGCCGCGGCTTGAGGCGAAGGCGGCGCGGGAGGAACCGGCGGCGGCGGATCGACTGACTCGAGACGTCCGGACGCTTCCTTCACCGCGGCTCGTAATTCCGCCACAGCTTCGCGTTGGCGCTTGTCGGCGGCGTCGACGCGCTGGGTCAGGTTGCGCAGGTTCTCTTCGACGGTGCCTGCCGTTCCTGCCGAACTGCGTTCGGTGTTTTCCAGGCGGCCGGCAATATCCGAAAGCGCATGTTCGATGCCCTGTAGCCTGCGATCGACCATGGGCTCCGAGTTGCGGGATTCGAGCTTGATCACGCTTTCTTCCAGGCGCGCCATCGCGCCGGAGGTTTGCGCTTCGCTGGTCGAGAATTTGGTTGCAAGGCGTTCAAGAGTTTCGCCCAATTGCGCGAGCGCCTGCGCCTGGCGCTGAATTTCGGCTTCATCGTTCTTTCGCGTCGATGCACCGGATTCGATGCTCTCGAGCGTCTTTTCCATTGCGCTGGCGTTCGAATGCGCCGCGCGCTCGACGGAGCGCACGCGCTCGTCGATCTGGGCGATCCTGCCGTCAAGAGCCTTCGACGAATGCTCCATCTCGTCGCGCGCTTCGAGAAGCCTGCCCGCGACGGATTCGACATTGTTGGCGAGTGCGGCGATCTGGGTTGCGGATTGATTGGCCGTTTCCGCGATCTGATCGGCGACGCGCGAAAGGCCCTGATGCAGACCCTTGACCGCTTCGCGAAGACCGTCGCTGGGCGGCATCCGTTCGACGCGCGCCAGCCTTTCGTTCAGGCCGACCACATGCGAACCCAGTTGATCGAAAGCCTGCGCCTGTTCGCGCGCCGCGATGTTGATCTCGGTGGCCGCCTTGCTCATCGCACGGCTGTTTTCGGATTGGTTGCGCTCGGTCGTATCGAGCCTGCGGGCGAGCCCACGCAATTGCTCTTCGATCCGGCGGTACGCGTGCTGCGTTTCGCTTTCGCTGCGCGAGACGCGCGCCAGCATGTCGTCAGTGTCGCGACTTGTGGAGGACGTTTCGGACTGGGGCACATAGCCGCCCGAGGTTCCATGGCGCCAGGCTTCCCGCATCGCTTCTGTGGGCTCGCTGCCTTCCGAGAGATTGCGAAGAATGCGGCGGGTCAACCATTCGCCGACCGACAGCCCTTCGCGTCGCGCAGCTGCCCTCGCGGCCTCGCGGGCCTCGGGAGGGATACCGGCTACGTTCCAGGGCAGATCAGGCTGCATTTCGGTTCGCCATACGCCGCACCCGCTAAGGAAGGTACTGGCGCCGAGATTCTGTGTAAAGAAACGATGCCCACCCGACAATCATGCGTCCGCAGCGAAGCACCCAGCTCGCCTGCATATTTGACCAAGAGCGTTAACGGCGGGTTAGCGGGGAGAAATGCCGGCTTTTTGCAGCTCAGTCGGCAGGGATCCCGACAGCCAGACCCATGCCATCCGAAAGTCGGAGAGCAGGGACCATAGGGGGTATGTGAAGGTGGCGGGCCGGTTCTTCTCGATGAAGAAATGCCCGATCCAGGCGGGGCCGTAGCCGGCCACGAGCGCGAGAAGGCCGAACCACGGATCGAAGGTCGCGATCAAGATGAGGATCGAAAGGACGGCGAGCGCCGTGCCGACAAAATGAATCGTGCGGGTTTGCGGCCTGGAATGCTGCCGCAGGTAATAAGGCCAGAACTCGCGATAGCTTTCGATGCGCTCTGCGGTCGCCATGCGTCACTCCGTGTCCGCCGGTCGCGGAATGGGCATAGGGACATTTGCACCACGGGGCGGCGGCGGTCGCGAACCGTCCGGCGCTGTCGCCAATGCGGGATCGTTGAATTGGGTCACGGGTCGCGAAGCGGGCGCCGGCTTGGGCAGACCGAGATCCGTCGCAAATAGTTGCGTGACGTAAATCGTGTCGCCGTTCACCGCGGCGCCGACACCGCTGCGATCGTAGCCCGCGAAAGCGAGATTCTCCTTGTGGCTGGGGCTTGCGAGCCAGGAATCGACGAAGCGACGGGCAAAGACGTCGACGTCGACACCCTGGGATTTGAGATAATGCTGGGCCGCGAGATTCTCGCCCAACAAGCCCTGAAAATCCGCGTCCTTGTCCATGATGATCGTGGCCGAGGTCTGACCGTCGGGCGAGGCGTGCGCAAAGTAGTTCTTTGCCGCCATATCTTCGCAGCGCTGGCGCGCCACGCCGATCAATTCCGAATCGAGCGCCAATGTTTTTGCCTTGACATTGATCTTGTGCCGCTCGTCCTGCACCAGATCGAAGATGCGCTGTTCGAGCGCCGCCATCTGCGTGTGCGGGTCGGGAGGGGGAGCAGGCGCTACGGCAACGATCTGCGGGCCCGCACAACCGGCGCAGACCAGCAGAAGAAACACGATCACATGCTTGCGCATGGCGCGAGCCGCGCCGAGGGTCCTAATGGACAAACTCGAACAACCCGGCCGCGCCCATGCCGCCGCCGATGCACATCGTGACGACGCCGTATTTTGCCTTGCGGCGGCGGCCTTCGAGCAGAATATGCCCGGTCATGCGCGCGCCCGACATGCCATAGGGATGGCCGATGGAAATCGCCCCGCCGTTGACGTTGAGCTTCTCGTGGGGAATGCCGATGCGGTCGGCACAATAAAGCACCTGGCTCGCAAACGCTTCGTTCAACTCCCACAGATCGATGTCGTCCGGCTTCAGGCCGTGGCGCTCGAGCAGACGCGGCACGGCAAACACCGGCCCGATGCCCATCTCGTCGGGCTCGCAACCGGCCACCGCGAAGCCGCGGAAGATGCCGAGCGGCGCGATGTTCTTCTGCTGCGCCACTTTCGAATCCATCACCACGCAGGCCGACGCGCCGTCGGAAAACTGCGATGCGTTTCCCGCCGTGATATATTTGCCTTCCTTGATCTCCATGCCGCCGCGAAACACGGGCTGCAGCGCCTGCAATCCTTCGAGCGTCGTGTCGGGACGGTTGCACTCGTCGCGATCGACGGTGACGTCGACGATCGAGTCCTGGCCCGTCGCCTTGTCGGTCTTCTTCATCTTGGTCGGGAGCGGAACGATCTCGTCCTTGAATCTGTTCGCCTGCTGGGCCGCGGCCGTGCGGCGCTGGCTTTCGAGCGCATAGGCGTCCTGGCGTTCGCGGCTCACATTGTAGCGCGCGGCCACGACCTCGGCCGTTTCGATCATCGACATCCACAGCGCAGGCTTGACCTGCATCAGATGTTCTTCGGTCAGATTCTTCGTGTTCATGCCGCCCATCTGGACCAGCGAGATGGATTCCACGCCGGAACCGATCGCAATCGGCGTCGCTTCGGTCATCACCTGTTGCGCCGCCATGGCAATCGCCTGCAGGCCCGAAGAGCAGAAGCGGTTGATCGTAGTGCCAGCGGTCGTGACCGGGCAGCCGGCCCAGATAGCCGCAAGACGCGCAATGTTGAAGCCGGTCGCGCCTTCGGGATTGGCGCAGCCCATATAGACGTCTTCGACTTCCTTGGGATCGATTTTGGCGCGCGCGACGGCGTTCTTGACGGCGTGGCCGCCCATGACGGCGCCGTGGGTCATATTGAATCCGCCGCGGACGGATTTTGCGAGACCCGTGCGGGCAGTCGAGACGATAACGGCTTCCTTCATGGCAGTCCTCCGATATGAGCGGCGGGCAAGCTAGCCCTCTCCGGAGGGACACGAAAGCCCCAGCTCATTACGAACTGCCGGTGGATATTTCAGATATAAGCGCCCAACTCAGACAATTCGGCGGCGATCGCTGCGCGACGGCGGTTGACCACCATATTGTCGTGAAGAGTACGAACGGTGTTGCTGCCCGTCTTCACGAACAGGAATGGGAAGAATCCGTGAAGCAGGCAGGCGAGGCCCGCCAGGATCATGCGGCTGCCGAACCGTCCGGCGCTTTCCAGATGCTGGAAGTAGGTCTCGCCGACGGAATGCGGGTGGTCGATGAAGAGCCGGTCGATCATGGGGTCCCTGCGAATCTGAGGTCGCCAAAGTCTATCTCGACCAAGCAGAAAAACATCATCGAATTTTCTATGAAATCGGCCGTTCTTAGAATAAAATTCTAGAGGATCGATATTTTTAGGACAAATGGACCACATCGACAAGATCGACCGCAAGCTGCTGGCCCTGCTGCAGCATGACGCCACCCTGACGGTCGCCGAGTTAGGGGAACGGATTGGCCTGTCCTCGACGCCCTGCTGGAAGCGGCTCAAGCGTCTTGAGGACGAAGGCTATATCGATAGGCGCGTGGCGCTGGTGAACCGCGCCAAGGTTGGGCTTCCCGTCACGGTATTCGTCAGTATACGTACCAATAGCCACGACGAGAAATGGCTGGTCGATTTTGCGGGCGCCATTTCGGGCTTTCCTGAAGTCGTCGAAGTCTATCGCATGAGCGGCGAGGTCGATTATCTGTTGAAGGTCGTCACATCGGATATCGACGGCTATGATCGTTTCTACAAGCGACTGATCCGCGCGGTGAAGCTGACGGACGTTTCATCCGCGTTCGCCATGGAGCAGATCAAGTCTTCGACCGAATTGCCGCTTCTGCAGTCTGAAGGTTAGGCAGTCCGACGCGCAGCCTCGGCAACACTGCGCTGCACATGTGCGCGCACATAGCCGGGATAGCGCGCCGTGAAGACGACAGCGAGTGCAAGCGCGGCCAAGCCGATTCCGATGTCGAGCGACAGCGGGAACTTCTTGTTGAAAGTGGCCGTGGCATCTGCGGCCGTCGTCACCAGAAATGACAAGGCCCAGACCGTCGTGATGACGTAATTGGTCCGGATAAAGACGGGCGTGTCCCAGAATTCCTGCGGCGTCTGTTCGCGGGCGTATTGCAGCGTAAATGGATTGCGGATCGCCATCGAGACGAGCGCGATCGACAGCAGGCCGCAATCGATCACGAGACGAACGGCCTGCAGCGACAGGCTGGGCTGAACAAAACCGGCATAGAGTGCCAAAAGGCCGAACAGGATGATGCTGCCGACGTCGAGCACGCGCAGGATCTTCGTGTGAGCGAAATCGCGGATGCCGATCGCAAACGCGCTCGCAAACGCGACCCACAATGCGAGGCTGTCCGAAATGTTCGTCAGCAGCGCGAACAGAATGAAGGGCACGAAACCCAGCAATATGCCCATCGGATGTCACCTGCCTGAAACGTCGATCGGTCGCGGCCTGCAAGACCAGAGGCCGGAAGCCTCGGGACGCATAGGTTCCGGCGCTTCCGGCTTGCAACCTTCGTTAGCTCATTGCGGAGTCACTGTGCAGGCGCCGGCGCGGGCGCGGCAGTCGCCGGCGCTTTCTTTTGCTTTCCTTCCGCATAAAGCGTCCACAAATGGGCGACCTTCATTGTTGCCGGTGTCCCATTGATCTGACCGAAGGTCTGGATGGCTTCTTCGTATTTGGCTTGCGCCACGAGAGCGGCGCCCAGAAGCAGATTGCCTTCGGCAGGTTTCTTCAGTCCGCCTTTGGCAATGGCGCGTCGCGCGGCCGCCTCGGCGTCGGCAAAACGGCCATAGCCCCAATAGTCCTCGCCGAGCTTGACCGATTGCTCGCCGGATTTGCTCTTTTCGGCCGACGCAACGGCTTCGGGAAGCTCGCGCGCGTCCAACGCGGAATCCTTGCGGCTTCTACTCAACAGATCGCCAGCTTGTCCACCGGATAGCTTGCCGCTCGCGACGCCCTTCTCAAGGACGTTGACGGCTTCGGTCGGATAGCCGAGTTGTTCGTCGGTGCTCGCGAGAGTCGTAAAGTCGTCGGGGTCCGTCATTGCGCCGGCGAGAACTTTGAGCCGATAGAGAAATATCGCATCGATTTCGCCGGCTCCCTTTTCGCCGAACGCCAGATTGACGAGATCGCGCCAAGAGGTGGCCGCATTGTCGGGATCAGCCAGAACGAGGGACTCGAGCGACGCTTCGGCACCGCTTCGATCGTTCTGCTGAGCCTGACCGTTTAGCACGATCCGCAGCATATCCGGGTTGGGTTGTGTCCCGGCCGCCTTGGCGGCATCGATGGATTTTTGGGCAAATTCCTGCGCACGTGGCGTATCCTTGAGATTGAAATAGGAAATGGCCATCCTCATGTCCTGTTCCGCGCTTAGCGGACCCAGCGTGGCGAGATACTGACCATACGTGACTGCCTTCTGATACTGCTGGGAGGCCACCGACAGAATTAGCGCATTGGTGTAGATGTCCGTTTTTTCTTCGGGCGGTATCACTGGCGAATCCGCGGCCGCTTGGATGGCGGTGGTTGCCGTTGGGATGTCCTTCAAGTTGAAGGCGACGATCGAAAGGAACTGGTTGATGCGATAGTCGTCGATCGGCGTATGGTCGGGAACGGCCTGGGCGAGTTTGATGTCCGCCAGCGCGGTCGCGTAGTCCTTCGTCGCAATTGCCTTTTGCGCCTCCGACAGCGGCTTCCCCACTGCCGCGCTCACTTTTTCCGCCTTGTCCGCGGCCTGCGCCGCTGCAGCCCACAAAACCGAAGATGCGCCCGCTGTGGCGCAAAGCAGCGAAGCGGTGAAAGCTGCGCGTACAAACCTTTTCATCGTCATATCCTCTGTTGAATCGCGTGCGGCACTTCCGGATGGACCCCGGATCGCGCTGTTTCCCCAAACCACGAAATCTAATGCAGCCCGTTTGTGTTTCCAATGCGTCGATCCGTGCGATGGCGACGCGGCCCGCGATATTGCACCGCAGCGCAAAACTCCCTATCAGGGTTCGGGGCAGAAAAGGCCTGCAGCATCCTATGGTTGAGCAGTTTCCCGGAATGGCAGACGGGGCCGTGAATGTCTCCTTAGGAGGCTTTAACCGTTTTGTCGGGCCATTGTTCCGCTTGCCCGAAACGGCGGAAGTCGAAGTCCGACGCTTCGCATTCATCGTCACCGACAAGCACATGAACTCGGGCGGCACGGTTCATGGCGGGATGCTGATGGCATTTGTCGATATCGCGATGAGCCAGACCGCGCGGGCCGTGTCCGGAGCCAAGAGCTGCAGCACCGTCTCGCTCAATTGCGATTTCGTGGGTCCCGGACGGCTCGGGGATACGATCGAGGCGCGAGTGCGGGTGACGCGCCGGGCTCGCACGATAGTGTTCATGTCGGCCGAGCTCGTCACGGGCGATCGCCCCCTTCTCGTGGCGACCGGGCTTTGGAAGCTTCCCCTCGAGTCATGACGGAATTGGCTCCCCCTTTGCCCGGTTATGTCCCGACGAAACTCGTCGATCCGTTCGAGATTTTCGTGGGCCCCGTATTCGAAACGGGTGCGCCGGGATCGCGGCGATTCATTTTTCGTGTCGACGAACGCCATGTGAACGGGCGGGGCGTGCTGCATGGCGGCATGCTGATGACGTTCGCCGATCTTGCGCTCGGCGCCGCGGTGTGGGATGCGACCGACTATGCGCCGAGCGTGACGCTCAACATGCACACGCAGTTCCTCAAGCCGTCGCGCGCCGGCGATATCGTCGAAGTGACGCCCGTGCTCACGCGCAAGACGCGCGCTCTCGTCTTTATGCGCGGCGATTTCACGGTGGCCGGCGAGACGGTGTTCACGGCCGAGAGCGTCTGGAAACTTCTCGGCAAGGACTGATCGTCTATTTCCGCGCGCTCAGCAAATCGTCAAGCAGCGCCGGCGTCCCGGCGACGCGTTCGAGATGCGGATAGCGCAATCCGCCGCGATAATTGACCGCTACCGTTTCATAGCGATCGCCACGCTTGAGCAACAGCTGGATCGGCCCCGGCGCGGTCTTGGCCGTCGTGATCGTTTCCTTCAAATCGTCGGAGTCGTAGGCCTGACCGTTCACGGCCACGATCTGGGTTCCTACCGTGATCCCGGCGTTGAATGCGGGCCCGTCCCACAGAACTTCGACCACTGCGCCGGAATGGTCGAGCGTCACGCCCAGCGAATAAAGCAGGTCGGCGATCTTCCGCATATGCTCGTAGGATTTGGTGAAATCCGAAGGCTTGTCGGTGTAGACGAGCTTGTAGCCGCCTTGTGTGAGACCGTTGAGAGGAGCCGGCCCGGTTTCGTTGAGGCGTGCGTTCAGGAATCCGGCCCAGTCATAGGGAAGAACGCCGTTCAATGCGCGCACGATATCGTTGAAGGTGTAGGTCACGGTGACATAGCTGCCGTCGTCGATACCGAAAAAGGCTCGCGCGAAATCGTCCAGCGATTTCTTGCCGCCCGTCTTCTGGCGGATGAGGGTGTCGGCGTCGAGCCAGATGAGTTCGCCCTGGCCGTAATAATCCTCGCTGCGCTGCCAGCTGCGCCACGGTATGGGCCGGCGCTGCGACGTAATCGGATCGTTGGTTGTGTCCTCCAGCGGACGCCACTGATTGCCGGCGCGGTTGTCGAAGGTGGCTGCGTCGGCGGCAAGCGCATCGAGCCCCTGCTGCTTCGTCCAGAGCCCCGAGCGCGCCGCGAGCACCGTGCCCCAATATTGCGTCTGACCTTCGTAGACCCAGAGCAGGCTGTCGCGCATGGGGACGTTGAAGTTGGGAGTCCACAGATCGGCGGGCCGGCGGAATTTGCCGTTCCAGGAGTGGGTAAATTCGTGACTCAGCAAGTCGCGCGACGCAGACGATTTGTCCCAGTCGGTGAAGTATTTCAGCGCGGTGCCGTCTTCGCTCGAGCGGTGATGCTCGAGGCCGATGCCGCTCATCACATCGCTAAGTGCGAGCAGGAAATCATAGTGGTCGTAGTGATGCGAACCGAACGTCTTGTAGGCCTGCTGCACGAGATTGCGATGTGCCAGAAGTTGCGCCGGACTTATGGTCAGATCTTCGGCCCGGTCCGCAACAATGTCCATGTGCACTTGCGCCTTGGCGCCGGGGTCGAGGTCGACGCGCTCGAAATAGCGGCCGGCGAACAGGGGCGAATCGACGAGAGTATTGAACGGCACCGGTTTGAAATTCGTAGTCGCGCCGGAAACGGACGCCGTCTCAAGCGCCGATCCCAATTTCCAGCCTGCGGGAAGCTTCACGCTCGCCGCAAACACGATCTGGCGCGAAAAATATCCGGCCGGATAGAGCGCCATCGCGTTCCATTGCAGGTTCAGCATCTCGGGCGTCATCACCACCCGCCCTTCCTTCGACTCGACCGGAGAGACGAATTGGAAATCGAGTTCGAGCGTTTTTGCGCCGTTCGGCACGTCGACATGGAAGGCGTAGACATCGACCACATCGCGCGTCCACGCGACTTTTGCGGCGCCGGCATGAATGACCAAGCCGGCCAATTTGTCGATCGGACCGGTCGGCCCGTGATTTCCCGGCAACCATTTGGGAAAGAGAAGCACTATCGGCCCCGCATGCGCGACGGGAATGCTCTCATGGACGCGGAATATTGCGTGCGTGGTGTCCGTCGCATCGACGGCGAGCTTGATGGTGCCGGGATAAGGCTTGTCCTGCGGCGCGGGAATTTCGGCGGGCATGGGATAGGGAACGGGACCGGCGGATTGTTGCGCAGACGCGGCGGAGAGCGTGGCCATGGCGACTGCGGCCGCAAGAAGCATCGATCTCAAGGGAAATTCCTCGGATAAAAGTCGGTTGGGACCGCAGAGTAACCGTCTTAACGCCGGCGGCAATCTGGGCCATGCGAGAGTTGCATCCGCCCATCAAGCTTGAAATAGTGCAACTATTGCACTATCCTGGGGCATGGTGACGGTCTATCGCGGTTCGGGCTGGAAGATTGCGGTCTATGGTCGCGAACATGGCGTTCCGCTTTTTCACGTCGAAGGACCCGGCTTTCGCTGTTCCGTCGGTATAGAGACTTTCGATGTGATCGTCGGCAGCGTGCCGGCGGATGTCCTGAGACTCGCATGCGCCTGGGGACGCCGCAACCGCGTGTTGCTTTTGGCAAAGTGGCGGGAGTTGAACGGATGAGCATCGACGACAAGACACGCGTCATTTCAGCGGTGAAATCGAGGGTGCCGGCAACGCTTGCGATTCGATGGTCGGACGGAACACGCGCCGAGCTGGATCTCGCCGACTTGCTTCGGGACAAAGCGTTCAAGCAGTTGCGCAATTCGACGGAGTTTGTGCGCGTTCGGGTCGGCGAATGGGGGCACAGTGTCGAGTGGCCGGGTGGCGCGGAATTGAGCGCGGAAACGCTTTGGCTCGAGACGTTGTCGGCTACCGGCCATCGGGATACCCGAGAATTCCTCGAATGGCGCTTGCGCCATGGACTGTCGCTGACGAAAACGGCCGAGGCACTGGGTCTGTCGCGACGAATGGTGGCGTATTACTCCAACGGCGAAAAACCGGTCCCGAGACCGATCCTGCTCGCGTGTAAAGGCTGGGAAGTCAGCAGCGCCGCGTAAGAGCTTGTTTACCATAGCGGCTTACGTTGAACCGGGGCTAGGAGGGTTTCCGGTCATGCGCGAGCCGCGCCCGGCAGAACTTGTGCTGGGGTCGGTTCAATTGGGCGTTTCTTACGGAGCGGCCAATCGGACTGGAAAGCCCACCCGTGCCGCGGCATTGCGGCTGGTCAACCGTGCGGTCGATGCCGGGATCACGAAGTTCGATACCGCGCGGGCCTATGGCGACAGCGAGGAGCGTCTCGGCGAGGCGCTGCGCACGCGCAAGGCCGTCCGCACGATCACAAAATTGAGTCCTTTAACCGAACTTTCGCCAGACGCTGTGCGCCGCGAAGTTCGAGCCGCCGTCGATTCGAGCATCGAGGAGTCGCTCTACGCACTCCGCCGCGAGCAAATCGACTGCCTGTTGCTGCATCGCGCGGCTCATATGACGGCCTTTGACGGCGCGGTCTGGGAGAGGTTGATCGAAAGGCTGGAAGACGGAACAGTTCTCGCGCTTGGCGTTTCGGTGCAATCGCCGGAAGAGGCATGGGCCGCGCTCGGTTGCGGCGACGTGAGCCATCTGCAGCTCCCGTTCAATCTTCTCGATTGGCGTTGGGCAGATGCAGGTATCATCGATCGCATTC
>JBEKDC010000075.1:0-12877 GCA_050014535.1 Rhizomicrobium sp. | reverse complement strand
TGAGCTGGCTTTGCGTGCCCTGCCCGAAGCCCTTGCCGGCGAATCCGCCCGAGCCCATCGCAATTTCCGCCTGGCTGATGTTCCAGCCCGCGCCCAGCGCATCGTTGGCGGGATTGAGAAACGTCATCACGCGGCGTTTTTGATAGTCGTGCAGCAGGAATTGCCACGCGATTGGCACTGCCGCCACCACGCTCGTCACGGCAGGAACGATCCACCACCAGGACAATCCGGCCAGGAACAGAAGCGAGCAGCCATCCGCCATCAGGATCGTGGCCGTGCCCAGATTGGGCTCCATCAGCACGAGCACGGTCGGCACCGCAATCATGCCCAGCGGGATCGCAAGCGTGAACGGCCGAGATACGTCTTCCACGCTGAGCCTGTGCAGATAGCGCGACAGCGCCAGCACCAGAGAGATCTTCATCAACTCGGAGGGCTGCAGCTGCAAGGGACCGAGCTCGATCCAGCGTTGCGCGCCGAGGCCCACATGTCCCGCGACCGTCGTCGCCACAAGCAGAAGAAGCGCGAGCCCATAAGCGGGATAAGCCAGGCTCATCCAGATACGGATATCGACCAGCGCAACCGCGATGAGCACGATGAAGCCCACCGTGAAGCGCTCCATCTGCGGCGCAGCCCAGGGCTGGAACTTTCCCCCTGCTACCGAATAGAGCATCGCGAAACCGACGCACGCCACCATGGTGATGAGGACGACAAGCCCCCAATTGATCTCCAGCAGCTTCTCGCCGATGGAGAGCGTGCGCCGCGCGGCCGCATAAGGTCTCGAGCTCATACCGGCGCTCCGCCATTGTCCGCAGCATTGACGGGATAGGCCGCGGGCATATTGACGGGATCGCGCTGCTGCGTGAACAGAAGGATGTCGCGCGCCATCTGCACATGGGGATGCGATGTCACCGCACCATGCTCGAGCAGGATCGACAGCGCATATCGCGGCTTGTCGGCCGGCGCATATGCGATGAACAACGCGTGGTCACGCAGGTTCCAAGGCAGTTCGTCGTTCTTCTTGACGCCGGCCAGATGCTCTTCCTTGCTGATACGGCGCACCTGGGCCGTGCCCGTCTTACCCGCCATTTCGAAGCCGGGATTGGGAATGCGCCAGGCATACGCCGTGCCGCCGGGTTCGTTGGTGACGGCATTCATGCCGGATTGCACGGCCGCCAGAGCCGCGTCGGAAAACTCCAGACGCTTGAGCTGCGGACGCTGTTCCACATTGTGGCCCACGACGCGCACGATGCGCGGCACCACCTGATTGCCGCTCGCCACCCGCGCCGCCAGCATGCAGAGCTGGATCGGCGTCACAAGCACATAACCCTGGCCGATGCCGGTGTTGAGCGTTTCGCCCTGCTGCCATGGAGTGTGAAAGGTCGCCTCCTTCCAGGCGCGGCCGGGGATCACGCCTGCCTTCTCGCCCGGAATTTCGATATGCGTCTGATAACCGAGGCCGAGTTTGTGCGCGCCCTGCTCGATCGCGTCGATGCCGATTCGTCGGGCCACTTCGTAGAAGAAGACGTCGCAGGAGGCCGCGATACCGCGGTGCAAATCGACATGCCCATGTCCGCCTTTCTTCCAGCAATGGAAGACATAGTTGCCGAATTGCAGCGAGCCCGTGCAGTTCACGCTGAAATCCGCCGGCAGCAACCCCGAATCAAGCGCCGACAGCGCCACGGCCGGCTTGAACGTCGAGCCCGGCGGATAGACACCCGACAAAACCTTGTTGATCAGCGGATCGTGGTCATCGGTCATGAGACCTTTCCACTGCGCGGGCGTGATGCCGACATTGAACTCGTTAGGATCGTAGCCGGGTGTCGACGCCATCGCGATCACGTCGCCCGTCGCCACATCCATCACCACGCAGGCCGCACTTTCATTGCCAAGTCGCTGGGCCACGAATTTCTGCACTTCGTTGTCGATGGTGAGATAGATGTCGGAGCCCGCCACGCCAGGATCGCGGCCCAGTTCGCGAATGACGCGGCCATAGGCATTCACTTCCACCCGGCTCGCGCCGGCCGTTCCGCGCACCTGTGAATCGAACTGCTTTTCGATGCCCCGCTTGCCGATGCGAAATCCGGGCAGGTCGAGCAGCGGATCGTCGTCGTTGACCTTGTCCTCCGGCGAAACCGCCGCGACATATCCCAGAACATGGGAGAGTTGGTCGCCGAACGGATAATTGCGCGTCTCGCCCACTTCGGGCTGGATGCCGGGCAGATAGGGCAGGTGCAGATTGACGCGCGCGAACTCGTCCCAGGTGAGGTTTTCCGCGACCGTCGTGGGCACGAAGCGCTTGTTTTCGGAGATATCGTGAAGAATGCGCTCGCGCTCGCGGGGGGTGATGAGAATGATGCGACCGATGGTGTCGAGTGCGGCTTCGACGCCTTCCAGCGCCTGCTCCGGGATCAGGTCGACGCGGTAATTGCGGCGGTTGGTGGCGAGTTCGACTCCGAAGCGATCGATGATGCGGCCGCGCAAGGGCGCGAGCAGTCTCTGATTGACGCGATTCTCGTCGGCGCGAGTCATGAACTCTTCGCCTTCGAGGATTTGTAACTGGTAGAGCCGCGCGCCGAGCGCGGCCAACACGGTCGCAATCCCGCCGCCCATCATCAGGGTGCGCCGCGTGAAGGTCGCGTAACGGCTTTTGTCCTTGCGGTCGAACAGCGGCATCAGAAGTCGCTCCGTAACGGACCGACGAGCCGGCGATGGATCAGATTGAGGAAGGCCGCGCCGGGAATGTAGAAGAGGATCGTGACCGCGAACTGCACGATCAGCATAGAGATCGGCGGAAAGCGCCAGTAATAGAATGCCGCGATCAGGAATGCGACGGCGCAGGCCGTGGACATCGCCGCGGCGAAGCCGATGATCGCGCCGAATCCTGCAAGCCCCGCGAAGGATTCGCGTTGACGATCGACCAACGCGTAGCTCGCCACGAAAGCTGCGGCCCACACGCCGGGAGGGCCGCCCGACAGAAGATCCTCCAGAATGCCGATCGCGAACGCGACCCACGGCGGCATCAGATCGGGCCGCACGAGACACCAGAAATAGACCGGCATCAGCGCAATCAGCGGAGGCGGCAGATGGCCGCCGAAAATCGAAATCGGCATATTGGCAATGAGAGCACCGAAAATTCCGCAGGCCAGCGGGATCACCGCCGCGAACATGCTCCCAATCGAAAATCCGATCCGGTCGTGCATGGGATCACCGATCGTCCGGATCGACAGGCGCCGCGGCCTGCGGCGGAGCCGGAGTCAAAGGATGCAGCAGCTTAACCGGCGGCGGAGTCTGTCCCGCGTTCGCGGCACCGTTGACAGCCGGCGGTGCAACCGCCGGCGGCGCGAGCGGGGCAAGGCCCGCGGCGGAGACCGGCAGGTCGTTCGGCGACGGCGCGGGCGGCTGCTCCGGCGGCGATTTTAGATTGAGGATGCGCACGTCGTCGCTGGTGCCGGCATCCGACAGCAGCACCGCGCGGAAGATATAACCGTCGGCCGCAACCGTGCCGATCTGCAATCCGCTCGGCAGCAATCCGCCGTCGCCGGAGGTGACGATCTGATCGCCCTCCTTCAATTGCACACCCTGGCCCAACGTTTCGAGCGTGGGTGCTCCCGTGTTGTCGCCCGACATGATCGCCTGGACATTGCCGGGCTCGATCGCCACGGGGATTCGGCTGTTGAGATCGGTGAGCAGGATCACCCAGGACGTATGATCGCCCGCGAGGAAGATGCGCCCGATCACGCCGCGCGCATCAACCACGGCTTCTCCCGGCTTCACGCCCTGCGCCTTGCCGGCATCGAGGATCATCGTGTTGAGGAACGGCCGATTGGCGCGGCCGATCACATGCGCGGTGACTGCCCCCAGCGACGGATCGGACACGGCATTGAGCAGAAGCTGATAGCGCTTGAGGCGCTGCTCGAGAACGAGGGCCGCGTTCTGCCATTGCCTGAGGCGCGCATTGTCTTCCTTGAGGCGCAGATTTTCCTGATAGACGTCGAAATAATTGCCGACGCCGCCTGTCCAGTTGCTGACGGCCTTGACGGGCCCGCGCGCCGCTTCGAGGAGTGGCGACGTCCAGTCGGAAAAATAGGCGCGCGCGTGATCGAACAGAGAGGATTGCGCCTTGCCCACCAGAACAAGCGCAATGGCGAGCACGGCGACAATCGCGAGCGGGAGCTGGGCACTGCCCTTTCCCCGCGCGATTTTCCATGTCCCGTTCGCCATGACTTTACAAGCTCGCTGTGAGGCGCCTCTTTCAGAATGCCGTGGTCAGGATGTGACGCATACCCTTGGTGTTCTCGAGCACCTTGCCGGTGCCGAGCGCCACGCAGGACAACGGATCGTCGGCGATGCTGATGGGCAGACCGGTTTCCTCGCGCAACACCTGATCGAGATTGGCGAGCAGCGAACCGCCGCCGGTCAACACGATGCCCTTGTCGACGATGTCGGCGGCAAGCTCGGGCGGCGTCGCTTCAAGCGCAACCTTCACCGCTTCGACGATTGCGCTGGTGGGCTCGGCGAGAGCTTCGGCGATATGGCGCTGCGTGATGGTGATTTCCTTCGGCACGCCGTTCAGTAGATCGCGTCCCTTGATTTCAAGGGTGATGCCGTTGCCGTCCTGGGGCGGCGCGGCCGATCCGATTTCCTTCTTGATCCGCTCCGCACTTGCTTCGCCGATCAGGAGATTCTGGTGGCGACGGATATAGGCGATGATCGCCTCGTCCATCTTGTCGCCGCCGACGCGCACGGAGCGCGAATAGACGATGCCGCCCAGCGACAGCACAGCCACCTCGGTGGTACCGCCGCCGATATCGACAACCATCGAGCCGGTCGGTTCCGAAACGGGAAGGCCCGCGCCGATCGCGGCCGCCATCGGTTCCTCGATCAGGTAGACGCGTCTGGCTCCCGCCGACAGCGCCGATTCTTGAATTGCGCGCCGCTCGACTGCGGTCGAACCCGAGGGTACGCAGACGATGATCATCGGATTGGCGAAGGAACGCCGGTTATGCACCTTGCGGATGAAGTGCTTGATCATCTCCTCCGCGATCTCGAAATCCGCGATGACGCCGTCGCGCATGGGACGGATCGCCTCGATATTGCCGGGCGTGCGGCCCAGCATCATTTTGGCATCGTTGCCGACCGCGCGGACGTGTTTCTTGCCGCCCCTCGTCATGGTGGCGACGACGGAGGGTTCGTTGAGAACGATGCCCCTCCCCTTCACGTAGACCAGCGTATTTGCGGTCCCGAGGTCGATTGCCATATCGCTCGACAAAAAGCCGAGAAGACCGCCGAACATGCTTGCCCTGCCCGTTCCTTTCCAAAGAGGCGCCTGCAATAACCGTACCTTGAGGCGAGCCCGGCTGCATGCTGCCGAGCCTCTGTCTCACCGTGCGACGGTTAACGCTTCCGGCGCCTGTTTATCGCGTTTCACCAGTAGCTTGTTGAGCGCATTCACATAGGCGTTCGCCGCAGCGACGAGAGTGTCGGTGTCGGCGGCGCGTCCTGTGACCGTGCGCCCAATTTCCTCCAGCCTCACGCTCACCGTGGCCTGGGCATCCGTACCTTCGGTCACGGCGTGGACCTGGAACAGCTGCAGGGCTGCGGCATGAGGATAAAGTTCTCGAATGGCCTTGAAGATCGCATCGACCGGACCGTCACCCGTCGTGCGCGTGCGGCGCTCTTCGCTGCCCACCGCGAGCACGAGTTCCGCGCTCGGCACGACGCCTACGCCCGTTTCGACCTTCAGGCCCTTGACGACAATGCCGTCATGGTCGCGGAGGATCTCGTCGTCCACCAGCGCCATGATGTCTTCGTCGAACAGATGCTTTTTCTTGTCGGCGAGATCCTTGAAGCGCTTGAACGCGTCCTGGATCGCTTCGTCCGAGAGGTCATAGCCCATGCTTTGCAGCTTGTCACGGAACGCATGACGTCCGGAAAGCTTGCCCAATAACAGCGAGGTTTCCTTCACGCCCACGTCTTCGGGCCGCATGATCTCGTAGGTCTCGACATTCTTGAGCATGCCGTCCTGGTGGATGCCCGATTCATGCGCAAACGCATTCTTGCCCACAATGGCCTTGTTGTACTGGACGGGAAACCCCGTGACGCTCGACACGAGCTTGGAGGCGCGTGCAAGCATCCGCGTATCGATGCCGGTGTGGAACGGCATTGCATCGCGGCGCACCTTGAGCGCCATCACGATTTCCTCGAGCGCAGCATTGCCAGCCCGCTCGCCCATACCGTTGATCGTGCATTCGACCTGGCGCGCGCCCCCGATCACGCCGGCCAATGAATTGGCCACGGCGAGGCCCAGATCGTTGTGGCAATGGGTGGAGAAAGTCACCGTGTCGCCGCCGGGCACGCGCTCGCGCAGCATGCGGATCAGATCGACATATTCCTGCGGCGTGGTGTAGCCGACGGTATCGGGAATATTGATCGTCGTGGCGCCGGAGCGGATTGCGAGCTCCACGCAGCGGCACAGAAAATCCTCCTCCGTGCGCGTCGCGTCTTCCGCGCTCCATTGCACGTCGTCGGTGAAGTTGCGCGCGCGAACCACCGATGCGCCGACGGCATCGAGCACGGCGTTCGGCCCCATCTGAAGTTTGTGCTTCATATGGACGGGACTCGTCGAGATGAAGGTGTGGATGCGGCCGCGTTTGGCCGGGCGGATCGCGTCGCCCGCGCGATCGATGTCCTTGAAGCCGGCCCGCGCCAAGCCGCAGACGACGGAATTCTTCACGAGCTTGGAGATTTCCGCGACCGATTCGAAATCGCCGTTCGACGAAATCGGAAATCCCGCTTCGATGATGTCGACGCCCATCGCGTCGAGCAACTCGGCGACTTCCAGTTTTTGTTCGAGAGTCATGGCCGCGCCGGGCGATTGTTCGCCGTCGCGCAGCGTCGTGTCGAATATTCGTACTCGTTCGGACTTTTCTGTGTTCGTACTCATGACCTAAAGATTCCTTCCCATTGCCTCGCGGCGCTTCGATCTCTCCTTTCGCAGTCATCCCCTACGCGCGCGCTCCGATGGAGCGTCGTCGCCTAGGGGCAGCTAAGGAGGAGGAGAAGCTGCGCGCGCGACAAATCGAGGGAAGGACGGCTCGCCGGAGCGATATGCGCGCGAATGCAGGCGGTAGCTCCGCCACTCGCATTCGAATGCGCAAAAATCGTCATTGCCGGATCGCCATTCCGCCCGCCGAATTCACGGTTCGCTAACTTTAACGAATCGCCCTTAAGCGTGCGTAAATTCACGCTTTCGACTTCGTTTCCAAGGTTTTACGCCGATTGCGAGGGCCGGCGCAATAGAAGTGATGGGCTCGGGCGATCTCTTTTCAGGACATGCAATCCCCCGTTCGACGGCCCCGTTCCCCACGCGCGGGCACGCGAATACGCAATCCTCCGTACCGGGAAAATCGACACGAAAGGGGGTTGCAAGATGGCGCGTTTGAGGTCAGGAAAAGCCCGTTCCCGTGCGGCGCTTTGCGCGGGGCTCGCACGTATCGTCATCACAATCCTTTCACGATCAGGACGGAGGTTCGCCGCAGATGAAAATCCTGCCGCCCATCTCCATTGAAGCCCGTCGGCTCCTCCCCAGCCGGTGGGACGTCGTGGCAGCGCTGCTGGTCCTCGGCTTCATTGTCCTGTTCGCCGATGCGAGCCGAAGTGTCGTCGAGCCGCTCAACACCCTCAAGATCGTTCCCCTGTCGTTGAGTCCCTGGGCGCTGCCCGGCTATGCGCTCAGAACGGCCCTTAGGATGTTGATTGCAATGGTTTTTTCGCTGGCTTTCACATTCACTTACGCCACCTGGGCGGCCAAGAGTCGACGGGCCGGCGCGCTGCTGATCCCCCTGCTCGATATCCTGCAGTCCGTCCCGATTCTGGGGTTCCTATCCTTCACGCTCGTCTTTTTCCTGTCGCTCGTCCCGGGCCGGATTCTCGGGGCCGAGTTTTGCGCGGTCTTCGTCATCTTCACGAGCCAAGCCTGGAACATGGCCTTCAGCTTCTACCAGTCGCTTCGCACGGTCCCGCCCGAGTTGACCGAAGCGGGGCAGGTGTTCGGACTGACGGCCTGGGCCCGCTTCTGGCGCATCGAAGCCCCCTTCGCCATGCCGTCCCTGATCTGGAACATGATGATGTCGATGTCCGGGAGTTGGTTTTTCGTTGTGGCGTCCGAGGCCATAACCGTCGGCAACACGTCGATCGCGCTTCCGGGGGTAGGCTCCTATATCGCGCTCGCTATCACGCATAAGGACCTGGCGGCCATTTTTTGGGCCATCGGCGCGATGCTTGTCGTCATCATCGTCTACGACCAGCTTCTGTTCCGACCGCTGATCGCGTGGGCGGACCGGTTTCGCTTCGATCAGGAGAATATCGAGGACCCACCGGAGTCCTGGCTCCTGACCGTCATCCGCCGCTCGGAACTGCTGGATGCGGTCGCGGTCCCCTTTAAGACTTTTCTGAGGTGGTCCTACCGGATCAAACCCTTTTCGACGCTTCGGATCGCCGGCCGCAGCACCCCGCTCTCATCCCGAGCCGCCGATATCGCCTGGAACGGCATATTGCTCGCGATCTGCGCCTACGCGCTCTGGCGGGTTTATGAATTCGTCGCGGGGAGCGTGTCGCTGTCCGAAGTCCTGCACGTCGGTATGCTCGGTCTCCTGACCATGGTGCGGGTCATGGTGTTGATCGCTATCGCAAGCGTGATCTGGACGCCAATCGGAATTTACGTGGGTCTGCGCCCCAAGGTTGCCCATTTCGTGCAGCCGATCGCACAATTCTTCGCCGCGTTCCCGGCCAATCTGCTGTTTCCAGTCGCGGTCTCGGCCGTGGTCGAATTCAACCTCAACCCGGACATCTGGCTCTCGCCGCTGATGGTGTTGGGCACGCAATGGTACATTCTGTTCAACGTCATTGCGGGCGCCAGCGGATTGCCGAGGGAACTTCGCGACGCGGGCGCAAACTTGCAGGTTCGCGGCTGGCTGTGGTGGCGCAAGATCGCGCTTCCAGGCGTGTTCCCCTTTTATGTAACGGGCGCGATCACCGCTTCGGGCGGCTCGTGGAACGCGGCGATGCTCGCCGAATATGTCACCTGGGGCACCAAGACCCTGCACGCGCAAGGGTTGGGCAACTATCTTCAGGAAGCCACGACGGCCGGCAATTTCCAGCATCTTGTACTGGGCATCGCGGTTATGAGCGTCCTCGTGACCATCATCAATCGCACGTTCTGGCGACCCCTCTATCAATATGCCGAACGCAAATACAAGCTGGCCTAGGAGGCGATCATGGACGCAAGCACCCTTCTCGATGTGCATGATGTGCACCAGGCCTTTCCCAAGGCCGGCGGCGGCGAATTGCTGGTGCTCGACGGCATCGACCTGACACTGCGTAAGGGCGAGATCGTGGGTCTGCTTGGCCGCTCCGGTTCGGGCAAATCCACTCTGCTGCGGATCATCTCAGGATTGGCGAATCCTTCCAGCGGCGCAGTCACTTATTTGGGCAATCCGATCGACGGGCCCGCGCGCGGTATCTCGATGGTGTTCCAGAGTTTCGCGCTGTTTCCCTGGCTCACCGTGCTTGAGAACGTGGAATTGGGACTCGAAGCGGCCGGCCTTCCGACGAAGGAAATCCGCACACGTGCGATTGCCGCCATCGACCTGATCGGCCTCGACGGCTACGAATCCGCTTACCCGCGCGAGTTATCGGGCGGCATGCGCCAGCGCGTCGGTTTTGCGCGCGCAATCGTCGTGCATCCCAATATCCTGCTGATGGACGAACCGTTCTCGGCGCTCGACGTGTTGACCGCGGAAAACCTGCGCACGGATTTTCTCGAGTTGTGGTCCGAAGGCGACCTGCCGATCAAAGGCGTGATCCTCGTCACCCACAATATCGAGGAAGCGGTATTGATGTGCGATCGCGTATTGTTGTTCTCCACCAACCCCGGCCGCATCGTTACCGAAATCAAGATTCCCATGCGCCAGCCGCGCGAGCGGCAGGATCCCGAATTCGGCGCCTTGGTGGATCGCATCTATGTGGAGATGACCGCGCGCCGCACCGAGAAATCCGCGCCGGGCTCGCTCGGTCACATCCCGGGCACGGGATTCGGACTGATCCTGCCGCGTGTGTCGGTCAATCTCCTGTCGGGCCTCCTTGAAGCGCTTGCCGCGCCGCCGTTCAACGGCAGAGCCGACCTGCCCGAGATCGCTTCCGATCTTCAACTGGAGGAGATCGACGATCTGTTCCCGGTGGCGGAAAGTCTGCAGCTTCTACGGCTCGCGGAAGTGGGCGACGGCGATATCAGACTTACGGACAACGGCAAGCGCTTCGTCAATGCCGAAACCGACGACCGCAAGCGCATCTTTGCGCGGCTTCTGATCCGCTACGTGCCGTTCGCGGCCCACGTCCGGCGCGTTCTAGACGAGCGCGAAAGCCACACCGCACCCAAGACGCGCTTCCTCGACGAACTTGAGGACCACATGACACCCGATCTCGCCGAGCAGACCCTGCGCGCAATGGTGAGCTGGGCGCGTTTTGCCGAGCTGTTCGCCTATGACGACGACAGCTCCATGTTCAGCATGGAAAACCCGACATAAGGCGCACGATCAGGCCGGCGCGACCGATTTTACAAGCGATGCCGCCGTCTTCGCTCGCGCGCGCGCTTCGTCCGTATCGCGACCGCGCGCGAGCGCCACGCCCATGCGGCGTTTCTTGAACGCTTCCGGCTTGCCGAACAGGCGCAGCTCCGTCTCCGGCACGGCGAGCGCCAGATCGAGGCTTTCGAAGGCAATTCCTTTCGCGTCCATGCCGCCATAGATGACGGCCGACGCACCCGGCGATTTGAGTGCGGTAGATACCGGCAGACCCAGGATCGCGCGCGCGTGAAGCGCGAATTCGCTTTGATATTGCGAGACGAGCGTGACGAGCCCGGTATCGTGCGGCCGCGGGCTCACTTCCGAGAACCATACCTCGTCGCCCGTGACGAACAATTCCACGCCGAAAATGCCGAAGCCGCCCAACGCCGCGGTGACCATTGCCGCCATCGCGCGGGATTTCTCCAGCGCCACAGCACTCATTGCCTGCGGCTGCCAGGATTCCACATAGTCGCCGTCGACCTGCACATGGCCGATGGGATCGCAGAAATGCGTGGCCGTGCCGCCTTTGCCGTCGGACGCGCGCACGGTCAGTTGCGTGATCTCGAAATCGAATGCGATCTCGCCTTCGACGATGATGCGCGGCTGCTTCACGCGGCCGGACGACAGAGCCTTGTCCCACGCCTTCGCGACATCATCCTGGCTTTTGAGCTTGCTCTGGCCTTTGCCGGATGACGACATCACCGGCTTCACGAAGCAGGGAAAGCCGATGCCGCCATCGATGGCCGCCTGCAATTCCGCGAGCGACGACGCGAACGCATAGGGCGAAGTCGGCAGTTTGAGCTCTTCCGCGGCGAGACGGCGGATGCGCTCGCGATTCATTGTGATATGGGCCGCGCGTGCCGTCGGGATCACGGTCGCAAGGCCGGCTTCCTCGATGCGCACGAGTTCGTCGGTCGCAATGGCCTCGATCTCCGGCACGATCAGATGCGGCCGCTCCTGCTCGACGAGCGCGCGCAACGACTTCGCATCCGTCATGTCGATCACATGAGCGCGATGAGCAACCTGTTGGCCCGGCGCATTCGCATAGCGATCGACCGCGATCGTCTCGACACCGAGGCGCTGCAGTTCGATCACGACTTCCTTGCCAAGTTCGCCCGCGCCGAGCAGCATGACCTTGGTGGCGGAAGGCGACAAAGGCGTTCCGATGCGCATGGTTCAGTTCTTCGCCTTGTCGACCAGCTTGTTCTTCGCAATCCAGGGCATCATGGCGCGCAGGCGTTCGCCGACTTCCTCGATCTGATGGGCGGCGCCGCGGGCTCGTATCGCCTTGAACGAGGGTTGGCCCGCCTTGTTCTCCAAGACCCAGTCGCGCGCAAAGCGGCCCGACTGGATATCGCCCAGCACGCGCTTCATTTCGGCCTTGACGCGCGCATCGATGAGGCGCGGGCCCGTGACGTATTCGCCGTATTCAGCCGTGTTCGAGATCGAATAGTTCATGTTGGCGATGCCGCCTTCATAGATGAGGTCCACGATCAGCTTCACCTCGTGCAGGCATTCGAAATAGGCCATCTCCGGCGCGTAACCCGCTTCGACGAGAGTCTCGAATCCGGCGCGGATCAGTTCCACCAGGCCGCCGCACAGCACGGATTGCTCGCCGAAAAGATCGGTTTCGCATTCCTCGCGGAAGCTTGTTTCGATGATGCCTGCGCGTCCCCCACCGATGGCCGACGCATAGGCGAGGCCCAGATCGTGCGCATTGCCGCTCGCATCCTGATGGATCGCAATCAGGCAGGGCACCCCACCGCCCCTGCCATATTCGCTGCGCACCGTATGGCCGGGACCCTTCGGCGCCACCATCGCGATGTCGAGATCCTTGCGCGGCTCGATCAGGCGGAAGTGGATGTTGAAGCCGTGCGCGAAGAACAGCGCGGCGCCGTTCTTCATGTGAGGCGCAAGATCGCGGGCATAGATATCGGCCTGCAATTCGTCCGGCGTCACCATCATCATCACGTCGGCCCATTTGGCGGCTTCGGCGGTGTTCATGACGGGAAAGCCCGCCGCCTTGGCCTTGTCGGCCGACACGCCGGCGCGGGCGGCGATCGCCACGTCCTTTACGCCGGAATCGCGCATGTTCAGCGCATGGGCATGGCCCTGCGATCCGAAGCCGATGACGGCCACCTTCTTGCCCTTGATGAAATTCAAATCGGCATCCCGATCGTAATAGACGCGCATGTGTGGTTCCTCGGGTTGAACGCTAATTTCGCTTTCCCCTCTCCCCCTTCGAGGGAGAGGGT
>JBEKDC010000074.1:0-12918 GCA_050014535.1 Rhizomicrobium sp. | reverse complement strand
ATCGATCCGAGGAATTCCGAGACGAAAACGGACTCGAATTGTTCAGCAGCCTTTTTGGCTGCCGCATAGTTCGCCGTGGGAGCGGGAGCCTTCACGGGAGCCGCCTGGATGTTCGCCGTCGCGGCGGTTAAATCGAGGCCCGTCGTCATCCGATGACCTCGATATCGGCCTGCAGGGCTCCTGCGGCTTTGATCGCCTGCAGGATCGAGATGATATCGCGTGGGCCTACGCCCAGCGCATTCAAGCCATCGACGAGGCGTTGCAGGTTCACGCCGTCGTTGAGCACAGCCATCTTGTTGCCTTTGCCGTCGTCCACCTGGATCGACGTACGGGGCAAAACCTTCGTCGTACCCTGGGAGAAGGGAAGCGGCTGGCTTGCTTCGGGAGTTTCGGTGACCTTGATAGTGAGGTTGCCCTGTGCGATCGCGACGGTGGAGATGCGAACATCGGACCCCATCACGATCACACCGGACTGTTCGTCGATGATCACTTTGGCCGGTTGGTCCGGATCGATCTTCAGCTGTTCGATATCCGTGAGCAGGCCGACCACGCCGTTCTTGTAGTTGACGGGCACATTGATCCGCACCGTGGCGGGATCGGCGACGAGAGCCACATTGCCGCCGAGATAGGCGTTGATCGCGTCGGAGATGCGGTTGGCGGTCGTCAGATCGGGATTGTGCAGCGACAGGCGCAAATTTGTCTGACTCGCCAGGGCAAACGTGATTTCACGCTCGACAATGGCGCCGTTGGAGATGCGTCCGGCCGTCGGCACGCCACGCGTCACGCTGGAGGCCGCACCCTGCGCCACGAAGCCGCCGATCGCGACAGGGCCCTGTGCAAGCGAGTAAATCTCGCCGTCGGCTCCGAACAGCGGCGCCACCAGCAGCGTGCCGCCCTGAAGACTCGTGGCGTCGCCCAGCGCGCTGACCGAAACGTCGATGCGGGTGCCTTGTGCGGCGAAAGCCGGCAGATTTGCGGTGACCATCACGGCGGCCACGTTCTTCGTCTGCATCGTGTCGCCGCGGGTGTTCACGCCCAGCCGCTCGAGCATGGTCGTCAGGCTCTGCTGGGTGAAGGGCGCATTGCGCAGGGAATCGCCGGTGCCGTTCAGGCCCACCACGAGGCCGTAGCCGACGAGCATGTTGTCGCGAATGCCTTCGATGTCGATCAGGTCCTTGAGGCGCGAAAAGGCGAACGCGTGGACAGGGACGAGTGCAATCAGTCCGGCGCAGAGAGCAGCCAGAAACCTTTGTCCGTGCGAGCGACGCATTGCCATGAGCGAGTTCTGCTCTTTTGTGTTTTTTGCTGCTTCCCTCCCTGCCAGTTTCGTGCCGGGAGATTTCAGGAAATAAACCAACAAATTCAATGAGATAATTTCGTATTGGGAGACAAATTCAAGCCGGTCGGCAGAATTTTCCGGGTAGGTTCGGCCCGTGTCGCCGGGACGTTTTCACGCCCTGCTCGTTTCGGGCAAGTTGCGGCTCGGTCCGGCTTTTTCATTTCTCAAATCCGCAATAGCCCTTGCCTGGCCGGAAGGGTAGAAACGCAGGCGCAAATCAAATCGAGTTCGATTGCCGAATGCCGGTCGATTCACAGCAAAAACGTCCCAGACCGGCCGTCCTTTGCATTCTGGATGGCTGGGGCTGGCGGCCGGACAAAAACGACAACGCCATAGCGCTTGCCGATCCGCCGAATTTCGAGCGGATGCTGGCCGAGTGCCCGCACAACCTGCTTGCCACGTCCGGGCGGGCGGTGGGTCTGCCGGACGGCCAGATGGGCAATTCGGAAGTCGGCCATATGAACATCGGCGCCGGCCGCGTGGTGGTACAGGACCTGCCCCGCATCGACGACGCGATTGCGGATGGTTTGTTCGCAAAACTTCCGGAGTTGACGCAGTTGATCGCCAGGGCCAAGGCATCGAATGGCGCGGTTCATGTCATGGGGCTGCTCTCGCCGGGAGGCGTGCACAGCCATCAAAATCACATCGTGGCATTGGTGCGCGCCGTGAATGCCGCAAATGTGCCGGTGTTCATCCATGCCTTTCTCGACGGCCGCGATACGCCACCCCGAAGCGCGCTGCGATATCTCGGCCTGTTTCAGCACGAGATCGAAGGTCTCGCCGGCGTGCGCATCGCCACAGTTTCGGGACGCTACTTCGCCATGGATCGCGACAAGCGCTGGGACCGCGTGGCGAAGGCCTATGCCGCCATCGTCGAAGCGAAAGGCGAATTCGCGCGCGCGCCGCAGGACGCGATCGAAGCGTCCTACAAGAAGGACGCGGGTGACGAGTTCGTGCTGCCCACGGTGATCGGCGATTACGAAGGCATGGCCGATGGCGACGTGCTGCTGTTTGCGAATTTTCGCGCCGACCGTGCGCGCGAAATATCGACGGCGCTGCTCGATCCCGGCTTCGACGGATTTGTGCGCACCCGGGCCGTGAAATTTGCAGCCGCTGCGGGGCTCACGGAATATTCGGAACCGCTCCGGAAATTCATGACCGCACTGTTCGCGCCTGAAGATTTGCACGAAACGATCGGCGAATATGTGGCGCAATTGGGCCTGACGCAACTGCGCATCGCCGAGACGGAGAAATACGCTCATGTCACGTTTTTCCTGAACGGCGGACGTGAAGAACCCTTCGCGGGCGAAGATCGGATCATGGTGCAGAGTCCGAAAGTCGCGACCTACGATCTGAAACCGGAGATGTCGGCGTTCGAAGTGACAGACAAACTCGACGCCGCGATCGCGTCGGGCAAATACGACCTGATCGTGGTCAATTTCGCCAATCCCGACATGGTCGGACACACGGGAATTCTGTCGGCCGCCGAAAAGGCCGTGATGACGATCGATCAATGTTTAGGCCGGTTGCGCACCGCCGTCGAGCACGCCGGCGGCGTCCTGTTGATCACCGCCGATCACGGCAATGTCGAGATGATGCGCGATCCCGAAACGGGCGAGCCGCACACGGCCCACACGACCTTCGATGTGCCCATCATCGTCGTGAATGCGCCACGAAACGCGAAACTCGCGGCCGGCAGTCTTGCCGATGTGGCGCCGACGCTGCTCGATCTGATGGGTCTTGCGAAGCCTCGCGAGATGACAGGGCACTCGCTGCTCGAACGGGCGAAGATGTCTACGGAGCGTGTGGGCTGAGCGGATTTCTCACGCGCGCGGCAGTGGCGATCCTCATTGCCGGCATTCCGGTGCCGGCGGGTGCGACGCTCGCCAAGCATGTACATCGCGTTTCGCACCGTGCGGCGGGGCCTGCATCGTCTGCGGCTCCGGAATCCGATTTGTCCGGCGCAATGCCTGCTGCCGTAGCGAACGGAATGCCGAGCACGACCGATCAATATCGTGCGCTGAAGAATGAGATGGCCAAGTCGAAGCCTGCCGTCGAGAGCGCAAAACTCAAGAGCGACATGCTCATTGCGGAAGCGGCTCAACTGCGCCGCAAACTCGCCGATACGGCCACGCGCGTCGAGGCGCTGGAAGAAGAAAAGGGCAGTCTCGATTCCGAGATTGCGCATTTGGCGACGCGAGAGGTTTCTCTTTCGGCCGATTTTTCTCGCGGTCGGGTTCAGGTTGCCCGCCTGCTCGCGGTGCTGGAGCGACTGCAGCACGACATGCCGCCGATACTGGCGCTCAAACCGGACGATGCTTTGGGCGCGGCGCGCGGCGCGATGCTGCTTGGCGCATCGCTGCCGCGTATCTATGGCGCGGCGGCGGAATTGGGAACCCAATTGGAGACGCTGCGCGCCACGCGCGTGCAATTGATCGCGCGGCGCGCCGAAGGTACGCGCAATGCGGTGCAACTCGGTGCCGCGCGCATCGAGCTCGATCAACTTCTCGCGATGAAAGACAAGGAGGCCGACGAGGCATCGTCGCAATACAGCGACCTTCAGGCCAAGTATGAAGCGGCGGCTACCGAAGCCGCCGACCTCGGATCGCTGCTGCGGAGGGTGGCGGCGCTTCGGTCCGAGCAACCTCCGCAACCGGGCATCGTCGTCGTCGCCGCTCAAAACGCAGCCGCAATGCCAAACTCCAGGCGAGGCTCGCTTCTCAAGCCTGTGATCGGTAGACTGGTGGAAGACGACGGAGCAGGCGTAGGGGGAGTGCGTGCGCCGGGTTTGACGTTCCTGACCGCGCCGGGTGCTCAGGTGGTGGCGCCCGGCGATTCCGAGGTTCTCTTCGCCGGTCCTTACCATAAGACCGGGCAAGTCTTGATCTTGGAAAGCGCGGGCGGCTACGATCTTGTACTGGCCGGCCTTGAGCGTATTGAGGTGCGAATAGGCGACCAGCTGCTAGCGGGCGAACCAGTCGGCGCGATGCCACGAACGGACGCCGCAGCGAAGCTCTACTTCGAATTGCGGCAAAACGGTAAAGGCGTCAGTCCGGCGCCCTGGCTTGAAATCGATCTGAGGAAGGCAAAGAGGACATGAAGCGGTTTGCATTGGTCGGCGTGGGTATGGCGGCGGGTTTTACCGCAGCAGTGATGTTGTTTCCTTCAGCCCATGGCGCGAACGACCCTTCGGCCTATCGCCAGCTTAATCTCTTCGAAGACGCGTTCGAACGGGTACGGGTCAATTATGTCCGCCCGGTTGACGACAACGAACTCGTCAGTTCGGCGATCCAGGGCATGGTCTCGTCGCTCGATCCGCATTCGAGCTACATGGACGCGAAGGCCTTCGCCGACATGCAGATTCAGACCAGCGGCCAGTTCGCCGGACTGGGCATCGAAGTGACGATGGAGGACGGTCTCGTCAAAGTTATTTCGCCGATCGACGACACGCCGGCTGCACGAGCCGGCATCAAGACCGGTGATTACATCGCTGCCGTCGACGGCACCCCGATCCAGGGCATGGCGCTCGATGATGCGATTGCCAAGATGCGTGGAGCGGAAGGTACGAAGGTCACCATCACCGTGCTGCGTACCGGTACGAAAAAGCCCTTCGATGTGACGCTGACGCGCGCCATCGTGCAGGTCGACAATGTGAAATTCCATCGCGACGGCGACATCGGTTATATCCGCCTTCCGTCCTTCAACGAGCAGACCGATTCCGGCCTCGAACATGCCGTGCGCGAACTGAAGCGGCAGATCGGTCCCGGACTCAAAGGTTATGTGCTCGATCTGCGCAACAATCCCGGCGGCCTGCTTGATCAGGCGGTCGAGGTGTCAGACGACTTCCTCAATGCAGGCGAAATCGTCTCGACCCGCGGCCGTCATCCCGAAGACACAAGCCGCTACGACGCCAAGCCGGGCGACATCACGGACGGCAAACCTGTCATCGTGTTGATCAATGGCGGCACTGCGTCCGCGTCGGAAATCGTCGCAGGCGCGTTGCAGGACGACAAGCGCGCCACGATCGTCGGCATGACGTCGTTCGGCAAAGGCTCCGTGCAGACGATCCTTCCGCTGGGCCAGAACGGCGGTGCGCTGAGGTTGACGACGGCGCGCTATTACACGCCGTCGGGCCATTCGATCCAGGCGCTGGGCATCACGCCCGACGTTGCGGTTGCGCAAGGCGATGAAGACACGACGCCAAAGATCGAACGTCCCAGCGAAGCCGACCTTCCGGGTCATTTGAACGGAGAAGGTGGTCCCAAGAAGCAGCCCGCTCAAATCGTACATCCCGCGCCGGGCAAGAAATACGACGACTTCCAGCTCTCCTATGCGCTCGATCTTTTGCGCGGCAAGACGACCGTAAGCTCGATCGCCAAGCCGACGGATGCGAATTGAGCGGCGGAGCGGTCACGCAATGAAACGCTTTGGACTGACCGGGTTGGGCATCGCCGTGGGTTTCTGCGCAGGTGTCGCGCTGTTGCCAATGGCGCATGGCGCCGATAGCGACTCCCAGTCCGCCTACCAGGCGCTCGACCGGTTCAGTCAGGCCTTTGTCAAAGTTCACGAGCGCTATGTCGAAGCACCCGACGACCGGCTGATGGTCGAGAATGCCTTGAACGGCATGATCTCAAGTCTCGATCCGCATTCGAGCTATTTCGATCCGAAGACCTATGCGGACATGCAGGTGAAAACCGAGGGCCAATATGGCGGCCTCGGCCTCGTGATCTCCGCCGACAACGGCGCGATCAAAGTCGTTTCGCCGATGGACGATACGCCGGCGTCGAAAGCCGGCATCAAAGCGGGCGACATCATTCTGGCTGTCGACGGCAAAGGGCTGCAGGGCCTCAGCCTCGACAAGGTTCAGGAATTGCTGCGCGGCGCGGCCGGCACCAAGGTCACGCTTACGCTGATGCGCGGCGGCGATGACAAGTCGTTCGAAGTGAAGCTTGAGCGCGCCGCGATCGAAGTGGAAGCGGTCAAATCGCATCGCGAAGGCGATATCGGCTATGTCCGCATCCCTGCCTTCAACGAACATACCAGCGAGGGGCTTGAGGCGGCCGTACGCTCGCTCAAAAAGCAGATCGGCCCCAAGCTGAAAGGCTACATTGTCGACCTGCGCGATGATGGGGGAGGCGTGCTGGATCAGGCGATCGCGGTGTCCGACGATTTCCTCGACAGCGGCGAAATCGTTTCCACGCGCGGACGTAATCCGCAGGATACGGAACGTTGGGACGCCAAGCCGGGAGACATCGCCGACGGCAAGCCGATCATCGTGCTGATCAACGGCGGCACGGCCTCGGCATCCGAGATCGTTGCGGGCGCGTTGCGGGACCACAAACGGGCAATCACGCTCGGCATCACGTCTTTCGGCAAGGGCTCCGTGCAGACCATCATTCCGCTCAACGGAGGCGAAGATGGCGCGCTTCATCTGACAACGGCGCGCTACTACACGCCCTCCGGCGGCTCGATACAGGCGACGGGAATCGCACCCGATATTGCGGTCGCCGAGGGCGACGAATCGACCGATCTGCCCAAAGTCGAGGAACCGTCCGAGGCGGATCTTCCGCACCATCTGATCGCCGAGGACGACAGCAAGCGCAGTACGGTCGCGCCCATCCGTCCGCCGCCGAACTCGAAGATCGCGGATTTTCAGCTGTCCTACGCGCTCGACGTGATGAACGGAAAGATCAAAGCCGATTCCTTTGTGCGGCTCGCCCACGCGAATTAACCAAGCCAATTGAGCGCAGTGCGGCGCGAATTAACGCGGTCGTAACCATGAATTGCGCTATGTAGCGCCATGGCCGCGAACAGCATGGCGGACGGCGATTTGACCTCAAGGCGGCGGGGACTTCATCCCCTCGCGCTGGCCTATTTTGGCGCGTTCGCAATTCTGCTTCTGTTGTTCGGCGCGGTTGCGTTCCTGGGCCGCGCCAGCGATGGCGATCCGGTCGTGACGCTTGAATTGCACACTGCGGCGTCCGCAACGGTGAAACGTCCGGTTCATTCCGCTTCCCTCGCCGGCAAGAATCCGGCCGCCGCTGGAGCGCCGTCATCGTCGCTGGCGCAATCTGGTGCGCCGGTATCCCCTGCGTCTGCCGCGCCATTTTCGAATGTTCCGGCTCCCGCGCTACCGCCGCAGATCGTTCCGGGCGCGATCGTGAAGCCTGTCGTGTCTGGCAAGGCGCTGATCGCCGATCCGGCTCTGATCGAGCAGACGCAGCAAGGGCCACTTCCCCGCATTGCAGACGATGGCCGCACACCCATGACGGCCTATGCGCCGCCGGCGCCTTCGGACAAACGTCCGCGCATTGCCATCGTCATCAGCGGCCTGGGCATCAGTGCGAAAGCGACCGCCGCCGCTATCTCCGGCTTGCCGGCCGACGTGACGCTCGCCTTCGCGCCTTATGACGACGATGTGCAACGCTGGGTCAGCGAGGCACGCAAGCAGGGCCACGAAGTGCTGCTCGAACTGCCCATGGAGCCCTACGATTTCCCGGATAGCGATCCGGGCCCGCACACGTTGCGCGCCGGTGTCGGCGAGGAGTCCAACACGCAACGCCTCACCTGGTCGCTGACGCGTTTCACGGGCTATGCCGGCGTCACCAACCTTCTGGGCGGCCGCTTCCTGGGCGATCCGGATTCGCTCGAACCCGTCATGACCTTTCTGGCGCGCCGCGGGCTCTTCTTCTTCGACAGTGGCCCTGCCACGCGCTCTGCAGCGCCCGATGTCGCGCAGCGACTCGATGCGCCTTATGTCCAGAGCTCGACCACTATCGACACGATCCAGACCGCGATGGAAATCGATCAGCGACTTTCGGAACTCGAAACACGCGCACGACTCAATGGGAGTGCATCCGGCGTCGGTTTTCTGTATCCCGTCACCGTCGAGCGGGTGGCGGAGTGGGCAAAGGGTCTTCCCGGCCGGGGCTTTGTTCTGGTGCCCGCTTCGGCCATAGTTCCCCATACGAAGTAACCGGTCAGCGATATGTCCCGTCAGGGTGTCCATTTGCGTCACGAGGATTTGCCGTATCGGCCCTGCGTCGGCGTGATGCTGATCAATCGCGAAGGCCTGGTGTTCGTCGGCAAGCGCATCGATCAGACGGTCGAGGGCTGGCAAATGCCGCAGGGCGGCATTGACGACGGCGAATCGCCTCTCGAAGCCGCGTTCCGCGAAATGAAGGAGGAAATCGGCACGAATAATGCCGAGTTCCTGCGCGAACTCGACGAATGGCTCGAATACGATCTGCCCGCGCATCTGCTGGGAATCGGATTGCACGGACGCTATCGCGGCCAGCGTCAGAAATGGATCGCGATGCGTTTTCGAGGCGACGACAGCGAGATCGATATCGCGACCCCGCAACCCGAGTTCGAGAGCTGGAAATGGCTCGCGATCGAGGCGCTGCCGCGGCTCATCGTCCCGTTCAAACGCGATACGTACGCCAAAGTGATTGCAGCCTTCCGAGACCTCGCATTTACCGCCTCTTGAGAAAGTCCACATGACAGCGTTGCGTTCTCCGGTCGTGATGATTCACGGCGCATTCTGCGGCGGATGGGTGTTCGACCATTGGCGCGCCGCGTTCGAGGCGAAGGGGTATGCGGTTCAGGCGCCGACTTTGCGCTACCACGCTTGCGGCGACGATCCTCCGCCGGAACTCGGTACGACGAGCGTCCGCGACTATGCCGACGACGTCGAGCGATTGATCGCGGATCTGCCTTCGCCGCCGATCCTGGTCGGTCATTCGATGGGCGGATTGATCGCGCAGATGCTTGCGGCCCGCAGAGAGATTCGTGCTCTCGTATTGCTGGCGCCTTCCGCACCCTGGGGCGTGTTGCCGTCGACTCCGTTCGAATTCGTGTCCGCCCAGGCGCTCTATCTTGCAGGCGATTTCTGGAACAAAATATTGCGGCCGACACATTGGATCGCGGCGGCGAACGCGCTCGATCTCCTGCCGCCGGCCGAGCGCGATGCCGTGTTCGCGCAATTCGTGCCGGAATCGGGACTCGCCACTTTCGAAGTGATGCATTGGCCGCTCGATTTCAAACGCGCCACGCAGATCGATCCACGCGATGTGACGTGCCCCGTGCTCTGCCTCGCGGGTGCAAAGGATCGCGTCAACCCGCCCGCGACCGTGCGCCGGGTGGCGACACGTTATGGCGGTCGCGCGCGCTATGAAGAGCTGGCAGGTCACAGCCATTGGCTGATCGGCGAACCGGATTGGGAGAAAGTGGCCGCGCGCGCACTTGCGTGGCTTGGCGAGATGCTGCCTCAAAAGGGACGCCGCACGAAAGTGGCGCCGTAATTCGGACTCGACCGGGACTATCGCTTAATTCGTCGCCTTTGCGCCGTCATAGTGTTTGCGGAAATCCTGCATGAAGGTCTCGAGCGTGTCGATGGATGCAATCTGCGCGGCCTGATCGCGGAACGCGGTGCCTTGCGAGTCGATGTCCTGCGTCACGACGGCGAACGCGCTTGCATCCGAACTCGCCTTCATCTTGGCGGAGAAATGCCCACGCAACCGCTCGAGATCGGCCTGGCCGTTGGCAAGCGAATAGGCAATCGCCGCGCGCATGATCTCCCGGCGTTCGTCGGCCGATAGCGCATTGGCGTCGCTCCAGCGATTGCCGACGAGTTCTTCGGCCTTTTGCCCGGCCACGGCCCAGTTGCCGCTTTCCCAATAGATGTCGGCGCGCAGCTGTCTCGTGTCGGGCTGCTCGTCGACGGCGATCATGTCGAGAGCCTGGTCCCATTGCTTGAGGGCAGCGAGAGCGCGCGCCTCGAGCAATGTGCGTTGATGGTTGATGTCGTCTGGAAGGCCCGCAATGCGGGTCGAACGAAGGGCTTCCAGCGCATCCTTCGGCTTGTGATCCATCAGTTCGATCATGGCGAGGCGCGTCGAGACCTGGGCGCGTGCGATACCGTCCAGGCGCTTGGTTACCTGGTAATTCAGAAGCTGTGCTGCGGGCCCGAGCAGATCGACAGCGACCAGCCGTTCCACCATGCGCCGGATCATTTCGTCGCCATTGGGACCGATCGGGGTGAGATCGATGAAATCGTAAAACAGCGATAGAGCGGCGATCGGCGGCATGGAGTCCGCTTTGCCCTTGAGAAACAGCGTTTCGAAAGTGTCGCGCATGTCGTCCTGCGACTGGCGCGCCACGTCTTCATTGGGAAAATTCTGCGACGCGGTGCGAAGGATCTGCAATCCGTCGTGCCAGCGTTTCTTGGCAAAATAGAGCGAGCCGAGTTTGCGTAGGGTTTTCAACTCCAGCACGTCGCCACGCCAGCGGTAGCGCAGCATTTCGAGCTGCGAAATTGCTGCGTCCTGCGACAGCGCGCCGGCCGCAAGCCCCGCTTCCACGCGGTCGTAAATCGCTTCGGCCTCGACATGTTCGTCGCCGCTTTTTTCGATCGCCTCGAACAGGTCCATCGCATCGCGTGTGCGGCCCTCTTGCGCATAAAGCTGTGCGCGCACCAATTGGGCGTCGAGCATCACGGATTTCGGAAGATTCTGCGGCAACCGCGCCAAATCCGAATCGGCGGTTTCGATGCCACCCGACTGGAGCGCTGCAGTCGCTTCCGCGATGCGCGCGCGCGCCTGCCACTCCGCCGGATAGCGATGCAGAACCGGATCGGCGAGTGCGAGAGACTTGCGCGCGCCGTCCCAGTTGTCGAGCGCCGCTTCCGTCAATCCGCGCCAGAACGCGGCGTGGCGATTGTTGTCGAATGCCTGGCCGGCAATATCGTTATGCGCATCGTGATAGCGGCCCATGAGAAAATCGGCCGCGGCGCGCATGGTTTGGAGCTGCAGGTCGCCCTGGAGCGACGGATCGTTTGCCTGGGTCAGTTCGATCAGGCCCAGGGCTTCGGCTCCAAAGCCGTTGCCGAGATAGAAGCGTGCCAGTGCGATCCTTGCGCGGTTCGCCTCTTCAGGCTTCATCATCGCGAGTGTCTTGCGCAGCCGGCGTTGCGCCGCGAGAAAGTTGCTGCCGGCCGCATGGCCCCAGGCCGTCAGATCGAGAAAACACGGACTGTCGTTGGTCGATGCGAGAGCAGCCGGAGAATCGGCTGTGGCAAGCGAAGGCGCGGTAAGCTGCAATCCATTCGGCCGCGCGATGGTCACGCGCGACTGTGTCACGCGCACGTCCAGATCGTCGGTGAGGGGAGCGATGACCAGTCCAGCCGCCGTCGACAGCGCAGAGAATTCGACATAATTGTGCGGCTCGATCATTGCGCGTCCGAACCCTGCCGGCACCACAAGAAGAGAATCGCCTGCGACCGGATCGACCAGCGGAACGACATGCGTGGCGCCGGGGATCAGGGTGGAAAGCGCGGGCTTACCGGAGCTGCCTTCATCGCGCAGAAACGCAATGGCCGTGGCAGATTCGGCGGCATGCGGCGCCAGGATGACACTCAAATTCGAGCCATCGACGCGCGCCGCGATCTGCTCAGTCTGCTTGAGCCCGATCCGCAGCACCGTCACGCCGTTGCCGCTCGAGACGTCCACCGACGCGGGAAACTCGCCGAGTGCGGTTTTGAGATGAACGGCATCGACGGTGGGTGCACCGTCGACTACGATCCACGCGGTCATGTTGCGCAGGAAAATCGCGGCAGCACGCGTCGCAGCCCCCGGCAATGTGACAATCGCGCCTTCATGCGTTCGCTGGGCCTGAGCTTCGTTCGCAGAGGCCGGCAGCGGCGGGTTGCCGGCAGGTGCTGCCGCCGCTCCGGCCGGTTGGGTTGTCGCGGCGGGTGTAGACGTCACCGGCACGGCAGGTGCATTTGCAGCTGTCATTGGAGTGGGCGGCGCCGACGTCGTAGAGGCCGGCGGCGCGGCTGTCGGCGCCGGTATATCGGCTTTCAGCTTTGCGGCTGTGTCTGCAATCGCCGCGGCCTGCGCAGTCGATGTGGCGCTGCCGGTGCTTGCGACGAGCTTCGTGACCTTCGGCTTCTCGCCTTTTGCCATACCCGGCGGATGATACGCATCGGCATCCGATTTCGGCGCCAGGATGTCGAGTACGATCTTGTTGCCGTCCCGGAAATCGTGAAAGCCGGAGGAAGAGTCCGTATCGAATTCGATCACCGTCCCCTTGTTTTCGACGCGCCACCCCGCCTCTTTCACCCAGGGCGGCGAGACCCGCTCGAAGGATGCAAAATCGGGCCGTGCCATCGCCTCGAAGCGGATCGTGATGTGGCCCGCGCCGGGGAACACGGCATAGGAAACATTCTTCGGCCAGTCGAATACCAGCCGCGTAAAATTGGAATAAGCGCCTGCACGGAGCGGGAGCGCGCTGAGCTTCGCGACATCGACCGCGAGTGCTTGCCGTGGCGGAGGCGGCGGTAATTCCGGAGGCGCGCCGGCAAAAGCTTGCGGCGCAAGATCGATCGCGATCTTGTTGCCGGAAATGCTTGTGTGCAGCCGCGCGCTTTGGGCGAGTGCGAAATGAAATGTTTCGCCGTCAGGATCCGCCCGAATGCTCGATATATACGCGCTCAGACCCTGTGCAAGCGCATTGGGATCGACCGTAATTTTGCGGTCGAAAACGAGCGTCAGAACGCCGTCGGTCATGGCGGATTT
>JBEKDC010000073.1:0-12969 GCA_050014535.1 Rhizomicrobium sp. | reverse complement strand
CAATTGATCTTTGCGCGCGATATGCAGCGTACCGCGGCGGCGTACGAGCGCATAATCGGCGAAACCTGCGGGCGGCACGAACAGAAAGGCGCGGCTGGCGCGCGAAAGCGCACGAACGACGCTGTTGCCATAGGTCTCGGAGAACAACGCGGCGGAACGGCCTGTGGAATGATAACCGGGTTGGCCTTCGCGCTCGATCACGCCGACGCGACGATCCCGGGCCAGCTCGGCCGCGACCGATGCTCCCGCGATGCCCGCGCCGATGACAAGGACGTCGAAACTTCCATCTGCCATGACTCGGGTCCGCCGGCCTGTGCTTGTTCGAACATTACTACATTGGAAAAACGAGTTTCTCAATTGGAAAAATGGCCTGCCCCGCCGGCATCGATGAATCGGCGCGCGCTGCTCTTTCGTCCTATTTCGATGCGACCGCCGCATCGGCCACGACGAATCGCCCAGGCCGGAAGAAGACGATACCGGCGACGAGCCCGCCGATCCCCACGATGTTCGTCGTTCGATCGAAAGTCGTGAGCGCATAGACGCCGAGCAGGATCAGCGCGAGTCCGCTGAGCGCGGGAAAGACGCAGAGCGCCAGCCAACGCGGAATCGATTCCCGTCGCAATCCCCAAAACACCCGGGCCGCGACGAGCCCCGCGAGGCCGTAATAATAGGCGACAAGCACGCCCACGGCCCGCACCGAATCCGCAATGATCGCATTGATGGTCGGCATCAGGCTCGAGCCCCACAGCAGAAGCAATCCGAGCGCGATCAAGGCCATCATCGCCCGGACCGGCGTACGCGTGCGCGCATCGACTTCGCCGAACGATCTCGGCATGGCCCCGTCGCGGCCCATCGCGAACAGCGTGCGCGAGAATTGCAACATCGTCGTTTCCAGCGTCGCCACGCTGGAGAGGATCACCGCAAAAGACGCAAGCAATCCCCCGTCGCGGCCGAAGCCGGCCGAAACCGCGATATTGTAGATGATGTTGTCGCTGAAGCTTTGTGCCTTGGCGATCGAGAACAGGAACAGCGCAGCGAACACGAAAGCGACGTAATAGGCGATCGTCACGAAGATGCTGATGAAGCCGCCATTGCCGGCATTATCCTCGGCGTTGGCCGTCTCCTCCGCGAGATTGGCCGTGACGTCCCAGCCCCAATAGAAAAATACCACCACGAGCGCGCTGGACGCGAAGGCCGCAGGCGTGTAGCCGAAGCCGAACCAGGACCAGTGAAACGGATTGGCGGGACGCGCCGCTAACCCGTGCCACAGTGCTGCCGCGACGACGACGGTCAGGATCAGCAATTCGACGGAGGTCATGATCATCTGTACGCGGCTCGTCACTTCGATGCCCACGATCAGGACGGTGGCGATCGCCAGAAACCACACGCTGGCGACCGCCGCGCTAAGCACCACATGGCTCGCGAGCGCCGGATCGATGAAATCGAGCGTGGAGGTGGCCAGCGGCAGGCTTCCCGTGACCATGAACACCATCGACGCGAGCAACAACGCCCAGCCGGAAAAGAAGCCCAGGAACTTTCCGAACGCGACCGTCGTCCATTGATATGCAGCGCCGGCATTCACCTGGCGCCGGTTGAGCGCCTTGTAAGCGACCGCGATGCCCAACATCGGCACGGCAAAGATGAGCAGCGCGCCGGGCGACAGCGTGCCCGCGGTACCCAGCAGCACGGCCGTCGTGACCGCGATCGTGAATCCGGGCGCACTGCCGGCTACGCCCATCACCAAGGATTCGATGAATGAGAGCGACCCGGCCTTCAGCTCCGTGTGCATTCCCGTCTCAGTAGCGATAGGTCGCAGTCAATCCTATTGTGCGCGGCCGCAAGGTTTCCGCCTCGTAAAGCAGCGTGAACTGATCCTGGTGATTCAGATCCAATTGGGGATGGCTGTTGAGCAGATTGTTGGCGAACATCGACACGTCGAAATCTCCGAGCTTGGTGCCGGCGCGCATCGAGACCTGGGTCGTCGCGGGATCCTGCACGAGGCCCGCGTCGTAGGACGACGTGGCGGGATCCATGACTGGCAGGAGATCCGAGTTGTGGCTGGCGAATTCGTAATCGGCGCGCACGAAGGAGTCGTGATCGAAAGCCGAGAATGTGTATTCGCCGCCCAGCGTCACGGTCCAGGGCGCGCCCGGCAGCGTATCGCCTTTGCCGACGACATAATTGCCGTAGCCGGCGCCGACCGGGACGTTGCCCGTATAGACGGCATTGGTGTAGCCCAGACTCATGTCCAACTCGAACGAATCGGTCAGCAGCCAATCGGCCTGCAGATCGAAGCCTTTGCTGATCGCATTGCCGAGATTGCCGGTGTACTGAATTCCGCAGATCGGGATGTAGATGTTCTGCTGGATGTTGTTCCAGTTCAGGTAAAACACGCTGGCGTCGACCGACAGGCGATTGTCGAACAATTTGTCCTTCGAGCCGACCTCGTAATTCGTCACTGTGTCGGAATTATAGGTCGCTGCATTGTTCACCGTGCCGCAGGACGGCGGCAGAGGCGCATTCGCGCCGCCGATGCGATAGCCTTGCGAATAAGTGGCGTAGATCATGTCATCGGGTGTCATCTGATAGGTCAGGCCCACCATCGGAGTGATTGGCGACTCGTCCTTCTGGCCGGAACCGCTCGAATAGCCGAAATTCTGCGGTCCGTTCGCGTAATTGACGAAATCGAAATGGGTTTCGGCAACGCGCACGCCAGACTGGATTTTCAGTTGATCCGTGATGGCGAATGTCGCGTTGACGAAGCCTGCGATCTGACGGTCGTGGCCGAGCGTGTCGTTGATGTAATCGTCGCCGTTCGGCAGAAGATTCTCGCTCCATGCCGTCAGCATATCCTCTCCCCAAAGATACTCGGTCAGCGCGGGCAGCTGCGGGTCGTTGATCTGCTCGATGCTTTCCTGCGTGTTGTAGGAAAAGAAGCCGCCCACGATCCAGGTCAGCCGCGCGTTGGGATCGGTCGATTGCAGCCGCACTTCCTGCGTGAGATTCTGCTGCGTATTGGTGATCGTGGCGACCGAAACATAGTTGTTGGGATAACCCGGCAGATTGAGCCCGGTCGGCAGCAGGAGCGGCGGCGGGCTGGGATTGCCGATATACGAGGCGCACAGGCCGCCGGGGCAGACGTTGCCGTTGGGGTCCAGGCCCGCATCGACGGACTGCTGGAAATAGGAGAGATTGTAGAGCGTGCCGCTGTAGCCGTTCACATTCTCGTCGCGGTTATAGTAGGAAAAATTCGAGATCAGTTCCATGCCGGTGAACTGATATTCCATCTTCAGTGCCGGCAGGTAGAAATGGTCCTTATCCGCCATATGTTCGGGCGTGGCGGTGACGAAATTTCCGGAACTCGGATCGGACAGACTCACCCAGTAATCGTCGGCGTCGTGCTGGTCGCGATTCTGGAAATAGACCGAAGGCGTGATGGTCAGGGCCGGAATAGGTGTCCACAGAAGCGCGCCGCGGAGCGAATAGGTGTCCTGGCTGTTGGCATTGTGCTCCGTGACCTGATCTGTCTCATCGTCCACGCGATCGATATATCCCCCGTCACGCCTGCCCCAGATGCTCACGCGGAATCCGAGTTGGTCCTCGATAATCGGTCCGCCGATCGCGACGCCGCTTTCATAGCTGGGCGCACCATCTTGCGTGAACGCAATCTCGGAACGCGCATAGACGCTGTAATCGGTGAGGCTGGGTTGGGGCGTGATATAGCGAACGGTCCCACCTTCCGATCCCGCCCCGAACAGCGTGCCTTGCGGCCCGCGCAGCACTTCCACGCGATCAAGATCGAATATCCCCGGAAGCGTGTCGTTCGAGTTGAAGCCCAGCTGGCGAATCTGGATCGGCGTGTCGTCGATATAGATTCCCGTGGTGCCCGAACCCGCATCCGAGTTGATGCCGCGGATCGAGATCGTCTTGCTGTCGTCGTCGTAATTGACGCCGGGCGTGAATTTCGCGAGGTCGGCGAAAGATTTGACGCCGAGCGAATCCATTTTCTCCGTCGTGAAGGCGCTGATGCTTTCGGGCACCTTGCTCAGCTTTTCCTCGCGCCGTGTGGCCGTGACGGTCACTTCCTCGATGCCGCCGGAAGCCTGCGTCCCGCCGCCTCCCGATTGCGCCGCAACCGGCGCGACACTGCACAGCAATCCCAGAACGGCCGAAGCCGCGGACAGAGTGAGTCCGGTGAAATGGGCCCGCATGTTAATCCCCCTCTCGCGCCAAGCCATGTTGAGGGCTCGTCACGAAAGCGTCAAGCGCAAGCGCGCGCCGCGCCACAAGCCAAGCGCCTGATTTAAAGGCAAAAATGGTTATCGGAGCGTCAGCAATTCGCTCACGGCCCGATGCGCCTGGTCGATAGCGGAATCGGTATACGCCTGCGCGCCCGAATCGGAATTGGCGATCGCGATGCGGCCGAAGCGTTGACGGCCGATCACATTGGCGCGCTTGTCCGGCGGAATGCTGAAATCGTCGAACAACGGATTGAACTCATAAGCATAACCGTGCGGCCAGCGATTGACCGTGATGGCAGTGACATCGCGCGCCGCATCGAAGCCGGTGCCGGCCAGCATGCACGAAAGCTGATCGCGGATATTTTGTTCGAAGGTCTCGAACGGTGTCTGCAGAAGTTCGTAGCGTCCCGCCCGATGCTGGTCGCGTTCCGGCAATCCAGGCAACACCGGCACCCTCACGAGAAACAGCAGAATCGGATCGTCGGGCGAGCGAATGCTTTTGTATTCACCCACATCGACCGGCCAGTTGAGCGTCACCGACGGAAAATAACTCCCGGGCGCGGAGATGCTGCGAACACCGAGTTTGTGGAAGGACTTCCAGTTGCGCAAGGCGACGCTCGTGTACACGAGAGGAATCTTTACGAGCTGATGAAGCGCGGCCTTCTGGGCTTCCGGCAGTTCCGGGCACAGATAGGGGATCATCATGTTCCAGCTGGCCATCACGCAATTGGCGGCATGCACGCGATAGACGTCGCCGCCGCGCGCATAGGCGACTTCCACGCCGCGAGAGTCTCTCGGATCGCCGATGTTGCGCACGCCGACAACCGTGCTCAAGAGCCTAATCGCAATGCGCGCGCCTGCACGATTGAGCGCCGCGTAATTCGCATGCGCCGTCACGACATCCTGGACGGTCTTGCCCGGCATCGCTTCGGGAATCATATCTCGCACGAGCAGACGCGCAATAGTCGCGTTGCCGTCCGGAAAGTGAAACGTGGGCAAACCGTCATTATCCTCATATCCCGCCGCAGTATTGCCCATACGCGCCGTGGAGCCGTCGGCGAGCTTTAGACCTTTGAAGCCGGGAAGCCCGAAACCCCAGCAATCGAGTGCGGGTTCGGCATCGATCCCCACGCCCCATTCGTCATGTGTAATGTTTTGGTAGAATTTGAGCGCGATGGGATCGATCTTGACGAATTTCGTCAGATAATCGCTGTAGCTCATGCGCGAGAGCTTGTCTTTTTTCTGGTCCGATGTGAGACCCGGAAAATAATCGACCTCGCCTTCCTCAACGCTGAGGATGCTCGCGCGCGTTTCTTCCGACAGGGGACATTTCGCCAAAAAATCCTTCCAGGAAATCTTGCCGTCTTCGCCGCGAGAGCGGCCAACGACGAGCCGGTCCTCGCCAAAGGTCTCCTTGTCGAAGAAGGTCGAGCGCGCAAGTCCGGCATAGAGTTCGGGACGCTCGCATTGCTTCTTGAGCGCTGCCGGATCGATGCCCAGATGAGTCAGGACGCCGGCCGCCACCGCGCTGTAGGGGCGCGGGCTGTCGATCAGTTCGGTGCCGCCGTTCAGCAGTTCGAGCCGTCCGTCCAGACGATATTCGTTGCGCTTGGCATGACCGCCGAAATCGTCGTGATTGTCGAGAATCAGAATGCGCGCATTGGGCTTCGCTTTACGGAAAAAATACGCTGCCGACAGGCCGCCGATCCCCGCGCCGACCACGACGAGATCGTAGACGGTCTTCGCATCTTCCGGCGCTTTCGCGGTTTTCCAGAAGGCGCCGTCGCGCAGGCTGTGCGCGGTCTCGAACGATCCCGGATGGCTGCCGCGCAGGCCGTGAAGTTCCGGCGGATAATAACCGGGCTGATCCTGCGGCAATGGCGTAGACGCGTGCGCCGCAGTCGAACCGGCGAGCGAAATGGCCGCAGTGCCGATCGCCACGCCATTGAGAAAATCGCGCCGGTCGATGGCGCGATCCATCCCCAATTCGCGGTCACGCGAATTCTTTTTCCGTTTCGTCATCGCCCGCCTATTGCGTGTTGATCATGATGTGACGCGCCACGGTGTAATCCTCCAGCGCAAACATGCTGAGGTCCTTGCCGTAGCCGGATTGCTTGAGCCCGCCATGGGGCATTTCGTTGGTCAGCATGAAATGGCAATTGACCCAGGTGCAGCCGTAGCGCAGCCGCGACGCGGTCGAGAGTCCGCGTGAAATGTCTTTCGTCCACACCGATGAAGCGAGACCGTAATCGGAATCGTTGGCCCAGCCGACCGCCTGATCGACATCGGAAAAGCGCGTGACAGACACCACAGGGCCGAACACTTCGCGCCGCACGATTTCGTCGTCCTGCAATGCGCCGGCCACAATCGTCGGCTGGTAGTAGAATCCGGGTCCGTCCGGCTGCCTGCCGCCCGCCGCGATCGAGATGTGTTTCACAGCGGTGGCCCGTTCGACAAAGCCGGCCACGCGCGCGCGCTGGCGCTCGGAAATCAGCGGTCCGATTTCGTTCTGCGAATCGTCAAGCGCATTGAAGACGAGTTTTGACGCCGCAGACGACAGATCGGCCACGAGCCGCTCGTAAATTTTGGGTCCGGCATAGACACGGCAAGCTGCCGTGCAATCCTGCCCGGCATTGTAGAAACCGAAGCCGCGCAACCCAGCGACGACCGCTTCGAGATCGGCATCGTCGAACACGATGACCGGCGCCTTGCCGCCAAGCTCCAGATGCGTGCGCTTGAGCGTGGCCTGGGCCGCGGCGAGCACTTTACGGCCCGTTCCCACATCGCCCGTCAGCGAGATCATCGCCACGCGCGGATCGGAGATCAGTTTCTGCCCCACGCTTTCGCCGCGGCCGCAGACGATGTTGGCAACGCCTTCCGGAAAAATTTCGGCCAGATGTTGTGCGAGCTTGAGCGCCGTGAGCGGGGTCTGCTCCGAAGGCTTGAGCACGATCGTGTTGCCGGCCGCGAGCGCCGGCGCGAGCTTCCACGCCGCCATCATCAGCGGATAATTCCACGGCGCGATGGAAGCGACGATGCCCACCGGATCGCGGCGGATCATCGAGGTGTGGCCTGCCAGATATTCGCCCGCCACCGGCCCGTGCATGGTGCGCACTGCGCCCGCGAAGAAGCGGAAGCAATCGACGACGGCCGGCATTTCGTCGGCCAGCACGAGATGGCGCGGCTTGCCGCAGTTGAGCGCTTCGAGATCGGCATAGGCGTCCGCATCGCGCTCGATCAGGTGGGCAAGGCGCAGCAGCATGAGCGAACGCTCGGCCGGTGTGGTGCGCGACCAGTGTCCGAAAGCCTTCGCCGCGGCAGCGACAGCAGCGTCCACCTGCGCGGCCGAGGCCTCGGGGACTTCCGCAATGAGTTCGCCGTTTCGCGGATTGAGAACAGGCTCCGGCGCGCCGACGCCGATCTCGAATCGACCTCCGATGCGCAGCGCAATATCCATGATGAACTCCGATCGCGACGCAATGGGAATCCGGACGCCGCGCGCAAAGTCTACAACAGGCGGCCGTCGCCTCCGCAACCGTGCCGGCGTTGACGGCTTCGCGATCGCGGGTCCAGAAATAGGGGTTGAGGGGTCACCCGCTTCCCCGGTGGGCGCGCAGGACGGATTCAACAAGAGGGTTGGAATGCAGGCCAACGACAAAGCGCGCGCCGATGCCGATTCGGCGCAACTGGCGGCGCTGGGCTACACCGCCAAATTCGACCGCTCGATGAGCCTGTGGGAGAATTTCGCGCTCGGCTTTACCTATCTGTCCCCTGTGGTGGGTGTCTATTCGGTGTTCGATCTGGGTCTCTCGACGGGCGGCCCACCCATGTTCTGGTCCTATTTCCTGGCCGGCGCGGGACAGTTTCTCGTCTGCCTGATCTTCAGCGAAGTGGTTTCGCAATTTCCGATTTCGGGCGGTCTTTATCCCTGGGCGCGGCGGTTGGTGGGAAAGCGCTGGGCCTGGATGGCCGGCTGGATCTATGGCTGGGCATTGTTCACGACCATCGCGGCGGTTGCCGTGGGTGCAGGTCCGTTCCTCGCGACCTTGCTGGGTTTCAACCCGACTCCGCGCGTCACCACGGAGATTGCGCTGGCCCTGGTGGCAATTTCCACGCTCGTCAATCTGGCAGGCACCAAGCTGCTCGCCCGCGTCGCGATGTTCGGATTCATCTGCGAGATCATCGGCGCCATCGTCGTGGGCACCTATCTGCTCGTGTTCGAGCGCCACCAGCCGTTCGGCGTTGTGTTCGACACCTTCGGCATTGTGCAGAACGGCGCATACTGGCCGGCGTTTCTGGCTGCCGCCGTGGTGGGGCTGTTCACCTGTTACGGCTTCGAGGCGTGCGGCGACGTGGCGGAGGAGACTCCCGATCCGGGCCTCGCCATTCCCCGCGCGATGCGCATGACGATATATGTGGGCATGGCTGCCGCGGCCTTTGTGTGTCTCGCGCTTATTCTGGCCCAACCCGATATCGCCTCCGTCGTCTCCGGAAAGAACACGACACCGGTGGAAAACGTGTTGCTCAGCGTGTTCGGCCCTCTCGGCGCGAAGCTGGTGGTCGCCGTGGTGATGGTGTCGTTCATGTCCTGCATCTTGAGCCTGCAGGCTGCTACCAGCCGGCTCATCTTCGCCTATGCGCGCGACAAGATGATCGTCGCCAACGCGTTCCTGTCGGGATTGTCGCCGCGCACGCATGTTCCCACGCGTGCCCTGGTGCTCTCCGGAATCGTGGCAGCCGTCATTATCATCCTGGGACTGCTCTTTCAGAACGCAATCGCGACCATCGTCAACTCGGCGATCATCGGAATTTATGTGGCGTTCCAGATGATCGTGCTGGGAGCACTGGCGGCGCGCCTGCGCGGCTGGATACCGTCCGGACAATTCCGCCTGGACCAATGGGGCATGACTGTGAACGTCGTGGCGCTTGCCTATGGCATAGGTGCAATCGTCGACATGTCGTGGCCGCGCACGCCCAACGTGCCCTGGTACATGAACTGGTCGATGAGTTTGACCTGGGTCGCGATCGTCGGCGCAGGCGCGATCTATATGCTGCTCACGCGGCCTTATGACCGAGGCGATGCACCTGCGGGCGATGCATGGAAGCTCGCGAAATCCTGAATTTCAACGGAGAATGACCATGACGAAATTGTCTCTCGCAATCCTGGCGGCTGCCGCGCTCTCCTGTGGGCCTGCACTCGCCGCCGAGCAATTGACCGTCGTCGAGCATGCGAAATCCGATGCGACCGCGCATATCGGGCCCAAGCCGGACAATCGCGGCGACGTGCTCACCTGGACCAACGACGTGTTCGACGCGGCGGACAAGGTGAAAGTCGGCACCGACCAGGGCTTCTGCATCCGTGTCGCCGTCGGGAAATCCTACGAATGCCTATGGACGACATCGCTTGCGGGCGGCCAGATCACGGTGGAAGGACCGTTCCTCGACTCGGGCGATTCCGTGCTCGCGGTGACCGGCGGCACCGGCAAATACGCCGACGCCCGCGGACAGATGACACTTCATGCGCGCGACGCCAAAGGCAGCGAATATGATTTCCGGTTTTCGCTGACGCATTGAAGCGCCACAACAAATCTGGAGCTTAAGCAGGCTCAGAAATCGCCGATCGTCTGATAAATATCGATCAAGGAGAGACGGCATGCGATTTCTCGGTGTTTTTGCGGTCATCGCCGTCGGCGTAGCCTCTTCCGCTTTTGCGGAGGACAGCGCGGCGCGTTGGGATCTGGAGGCGGCGCAGACGGAAATCATCCGCGACGATTGGGGCATCGCCCACATCCACGGCAAGACCGATGCCGACGCCGTATTCGGCATGAGCTATGCGCAGGCGCAGGACGATTTCAACCGGGTCGAAACCAACTACATCACGGGGTTGGGCCGTACGGCGGAGACCGAAGGCGATCGCGCGATCTGGCAGGATCTTCGGCAAAAATTGTTCATCGATCCGGACGCGCTGCAAGCGGACTATGCAAGGAGCCCCGATTGGCTGAAGGCGTTGATGAACGCCTGGGCGGACGGTCTCAACTATTACCTCGCGAAACATCCACAGGTTAAGCCGAAGGTGATCGCGCATTTCGAACCATGGATGGCGCTTTCGTTCAGCGAAGGCAGCATCGGCGGCGATATCGAAGACATTAAGCTGACCCAACTCGAAGACTTTTACGACAAACGCAAGCTCGGCATGACCGACGACGAGCGCGGCTTCGTCTTTCACGATCCCGGCGGCTCCAACGGCATCGCCATTGCGCCATCGGATTCGATGGACGGTCACGCGCTCTTGCTGATCAACCCGCACACCACATTCTTCTTTCGCTCCGAGCTGCAAGCGACGAGCGACGAAGGCCTGAATGTCTATGGCGCGGTGACCTGGGGACAGTTCTTCGTCTATCAGGGCTTCAACGCGCATGTCGGCTGGATGCACACGTCGACCGGCGTGGACAATGTCGACGAGTTCGCGGAAGACATCGTGACGAAGGACGGCAAGCTCTCTTACCGTTACGGCAAAGACCTTCGCCCGCTCGGCACGAGATCCATCGCGGTGCCGTATCGAACGGCCGGCGGCGGCTGGGCGACGCGGACCTTCACGACGTATTACACCAGTCACGGCCCGATCGTTCGGGAGGCCGACGGCAAATGGATCAGCGTTTCGTTGATGAACAATCCCGTTGCAGCGCTGGAACAATCTTTCCTGCGCACCAAGACGACCGACTATGCGTCCTATATGAAAATTGCGGAGCTGAAGGCCAATTCGTCGAACAACACGTTGTTTTCGGACACGAGAGGCGAGATCGCGCTGCTGCTGCCGCAATTCATGCCCAAGCGCGACGACCGGTTCGACTACACCAAACCCGTCGACGGCGCCGATCCCGCCACGGACTGGCAGGGGCTCACGCCGTTGAGCGCGCTACCGCATGTTTTGAATCCATCCGGCGGCTGGGTCTTCAACACCAATGACTGGCCTTATTCGGCTGCCGGAGCCGACAGCCCGAAGCGCCGGGATTATCCCAAATACATGGATACGGCCGGCGAGAACCCGCGCGGGATTCACGCCGTCCTGCTGCTGACCAAGGAACGCAAATTCACGCTCGAGTCGTTGATGGCCGCGGCCTTCGATCCCTATCTGCCCGCTTTCGCACGACTCATTCCGAAACTGGTGGAGGCGTATGACGGCACACCGAACAACGATCCGTTGAAAGCGCGCCTGAAGGACCAGATCGCGCTCTTGCGGGATTGGGATTGCCGCTGGTCGGATCACTCGCTGGCGACGTCGCTCGCGGTGTTCTGGGGCGACGCTCTGTGGGACGAAACAATTCGCGCCGCCAAAGCCCAAGGCAAGGACAACTACGACTACATGGCCGATCGGGCGACAGCGGGCGAGAAGCTCAAAGCGCTAGCCGAAGCGTCCGACCGCCTGCAGACAGATTTCGGCGACTGGCGCGTGCCCTGGGGCGAGATCAATCGCTTCCAACGGCTGTCCGATGCGATCGAGCCGAACTTCAGCGACGCCCAGCCAAGCATTCCGGTGCCGTTCGTCTACTCGGGCTGGGGTTCGCTCGCGTCTTTCGCCGCGCATCGCTATCCGGGCACGAAGCGCTATTACGGCAACGACGGCAACAGCTTCGTCGCTGTCGTCGAATTCGGACCGAAAATTCGCGCGCTCGCCGTGACGGCGGGCGGCGAAAGCGGCGATCCAAACTCGACGCATTTCAGCGATCAGGCCATCCGCTATGCGAGAGGCGAGCTGAGACCGGTCTATTTCTATCCCGAGGACCTCAAAGGCCACATCGAATCCCGCTATCGTCCGGGGAGCGAGCCTTCCGGCACCAAGCCCAATTCAGATTGATTGGCACATGTTAGAATATGGTGGGCGCGACAGGGATCGAACCTGTGACCCCTACGATGTCAACGTAGTGCTCTCCCGCTACAGGCTTCGCCAGCAGTTACGCCTACGGCGAAACAGGAACAACGCGCCTCCCAAAAAAGCCAATGAAATACAGCGTTTAAGATGATTCATCCTAGCAGCAAGGGGCTTCCAACACAAGACGGGAAAGCGTACGATTGCTCTCGGAATTTAGAGGTCAGTGTGACCCGGTTGTGACCGGCGAATTGATCAGTGAGCAGTGAATTAAACTCTTTCAATTTCGAAAAAGCGAAGGGGTAGGCCCCCCCTAAAATGGCTTTCGAAGGTCGAAATATGGCTCGGCAGTCCATTTTAAAATTTTCCGGAAATTTTTGTTATATTAGAAACTCGTTTCACGCCGTTGCCTAAGCGATTTCGAAGCGGCCTCCCTCTTATTTAGAAAAGTTAAGTCTTTCGAGAATTTCAGAATTGTTAGCCACGGAAAAATCGGCCTCCCGCAACGATTTAAACGCGACTACAGACTCATTTTCTTCCTAGGCTTGTTAATACCTGTTAGCAGGGCGAATTGCCTTCTTTGGCCTCCGGTTCGCGCCCCTTCGACTCACTGCGGGATTGACCCTCCCACAACGATTTAAACGCACCTACAGACTCTTTTGCATTCTAGGCTGTGTGATTACCTCTTAGCTGGCCTATTGCCTTCTTTGGCCTCCGGTTGGTCTGTGGGAGTCATTTGGTTGTTTGGTCGCCATTGTCGCGGTATCGTGAGGGATGTCCGTATCGCGGGGGTCCCAGTGAAACATAGATCGCTTCCCGCAGTCATTGCTATATGCGGAATCGTGCTGGCGGGCTGCGCTA